>NZ_JBFEFI010000002.1:611354-917031 GCF_040717535.1 Thalassoglobus sp. JC818 | reverse complement strand
GGGAAGTCAGACTACTCCAAGATGATATGATCTTGATTTCCGATTCCGTCAAGCCGCCCTGGTAGATTTCAATTCCAGTTGGTCGAGGCGGGAATAATCGCGCCCAAGGCTCTCTCTCTTTCAACCATGTTACTCGGCCACTCCTCTCTAGTTTGTCAATCAATTCCCATTCTCGATTTGAATCATGAATCCTTACGCATACTGCAATCAGAAGCAGCACTACTGGCGCAAGCAGAAATATGCTCCACTTCACAGTTCTACTTGCCATTTGTGTCTACTTGCCATTTGTGCAATATTGATGCGTTCGATTAGCAACATGAATAATTCGGTGTCGAAAATGTTCTCAACTGCGCCTTCGCAGCGCAACATAGTATTCGCAACTCGTCTAAAAAAACTGATGATTGGTAAAGCACGGGTGCCATGCCCTCGCTTGCGTGGGCATGCTGGACCTGCTCTGTCAAACTCGAGCGATCACGGTCCGGATGCATCTCACCTGGGCAGTTCTGCTCGAATAGGTACCCGACGCAATATTCTTCCAGACTCGAAGGTCACCGAAAAGGCTTCGCCGGAGCACTCTACCATCGTTACAGTACCGTGTCCGTTTTCAATGCTGCCAATCTTCATACCTTCCCGATCATAAGTACTACCGGAAATAAAGGAGTACCGATCAGCATGTGGAATCCCAAGACTTCCCTCATCTTCCGTCGACAACACATAAGCTTTTCCGGCAGCGATCAACCGACCGGTATTTGGGCATTTTACCTGAATGGAACAGACGCCCGAACTTGAGAAATTGTAGCTAACTATCGTGCAGTCATTGTACTCCGTTACAGAATACAACAGCTTCTCACCGAGCCACCCGCTTCCCAATTTCACCCCAAACCCAACGTAGGTGCCTGTGACTATCTTGTGCGGACTACTGCTCACGTATTTTCGTGGTCGTAGAACTACAACACCCACAACGACCAAGATGATCAACCACAAAGAATGACGAGCCAAGCGGTGCCTTTTCAGAAAAGCTTTCAAAGCTCATCCCCCATTTGCTCAGGATTCGTCGCGGGTCACTCGATCGTGTTCTGTCTCTCAAGTCCGCTAACGGTGGTGAGTACTTCGCGGCGCAAACTTCTTTCGAAATTGCTTGAAACGCCGCTTCACTCGAGCCTGCAGTGCAGAACGTAGAATTCAGGAGCTGTCGAAATGCTCTGCCCGACTTGTTGTGTGGATACACCACAAAAAACCAATCGCGCCAATCGGTCATCACAGCTTCTGGCGTCCACACGTGTGGCTGACAATGAGTTGGATAGGCCAACTTCAGCACGTCATTGAGCGGGACTCTATGTCGACAGTCGACTGCAATGTGGTCCATGCCTTCAATCCCGCAGCTACTCCAGCCCTCATTGAACTGAAGAAGCGACATAGAGCGTGCGAAATTGAATCGGCAATTGGAGAAAGCCAATAGCCCCAAAACGTCAATCGAAAGTCGCGCCTTTAACTTATCTACTTAGCTGAGTAATTTGGATTCATTTGTGGAGTCAATGCGCAGGTCGACCGCAACCAGGCTGCAAGTTCGGCCTTCAGAGAAGCTGCCACTTGCGGTTCGCTCTCGAGAAGGTTGTGAGTCTCTCCGATGTCGGAACGCAAGTTGTAGAGTTCGTATACATCCTCGTTGGTGGGGGACGCTAAATAGTACCTCAGCAGTTTGTAGTCTCCTTTGCGGATAAACGAACCTCCGGCAGCTTGGTCGCCGCTGACTTGACGCTCACGCGGGAAGTGACAGAAGAGTGCTCGTTCTTCAATATCTTCCTCCTGTGTCAGCAAACCCCTGATGTCGACACCGTCGAGATCGTCTTGGTCGAGTTCAATTCCCGCAAAGCTGGCGAGGGTTGGATAGAAATCGACGAGGTGGACTGGCGTCACTTCGACAACATGGGCTGGTACTTTGCCTGGCATTCTGACGATGAGTGGCACCCGCACTCCGCCTTCATAAAACGTGCCCTTCCCCTCGCGTAGCGGACCATTCACCGTAATGGGTATGTCGCTGTAGTCGTCTTTGCTGTTCTTAAAGTGAACACCACCGTTATCTCCCATGAACACGACAAGCGTACTCGAAGAGAGGTTTAGTTCATCCAGCTTGTCGAGAATACGCCCGGCGCTTTCATCGAGCGACTGAACCATCGCCCCCATGACAGGATGCCGTTGCCCCGACGAAAGAGTCGCTGCCTTTTCAGCATACTTTTTCACGTACGCTGGTTTTCCGTAATAAGGGGAATGGACATTGAAGTGAGCCAGATAGAGAAAGAAAGGTTGGTCACGATTCTCCTCGATCGTTTCCAACACTTCGTCCGTGATTTTGTCAGCGAGATAGTCTCCTTCTTCGCCCTCAATAAAGTCGTCTACCTGAAATGGAGCAAAGTATCCGTTCGGCACCCCGGGCCCTGCCCCCTTGACTGCACGCTGTCGATCAAACCCTTGCTTGACCGGGTACTTATTACGATTGCCGAGATGCCACTTACCAAAATGAAACGTCTTGTAACCATTCTCCTTCAGCATCTCCGCAATGGTCACCGTTTCGAGTGGAAGTGAATCCCGTGAAGTGGGCCAGAGTTGCTCCTTACGTGGGTTCGCACTCTTTGGAACCGCAGGATTGGCCACACTCCCGCCTGTAATCGCCTTAAACAAACCAAGCCGTGCATCCACGTATTGACCACTCATCAGTGTTCCGCGAGAAGGCGAACAGAGCGGTAGCGCATATGCCTGCGAGAAGTAAACACCCTCGCTTGCCATCTGATTCAGAGACGGAGTTTCGTAAAACGTGGAGCCATGTTCTCCTCCGTTGTGATTCCAGTCTGCCCAGCCGAAATCGTCCGCAAGAATGAAAATAATGTTCGGCTTATCATCCGCTTGAGCTGCCCCTGCCCAAACGACAGCGCTGACCAACAAGAGAGTTTTGAGCATTGTATATCCCAGTAGAACAAGACAAGGACGACAAGTGATCCCATCGCCCGACTCGAAAAACGCTCATTCTACCGCACTGTAACAAGAAATGCTCTCTCTGATCGACGCAGCCCGATTCCCAAAACTACTCATCGACATAGGCTTGCGTGGTGCGGCCTTCGAAGAACAGGCGTGCTCCGTCTCGCATTCGATCTTCTCCAATCACATGCGTGCCATGCGGCACAGAGATTGAAGACGCTTCGACAGACTTAAGAGTCACGTGGCCGAGGCTTTCTCCGATGTCGACTTTGGATCGCCTGTTGACGCTGTGAATCTCAATTCCACCTGTCCCCACTTTGAGATGCTCCAGATTGACGTTGCTGTTGCGATCAATAAACGTCACGACAACCTTCCGCGCTGATCCGCGAACTTCCAGGTAGCTGTATCGGTCAACCGAGATCCGGAGTTCACCATTGGGATCCTGGTAGGTGCCTGACACATAAGATCCGCCGGTTGGCCCGTAGACGGAAATTCGACAGTGCTTCCCGGAAAACTGTTCATCGTGAACGCCAGCGACAACGTCATCACCATAGGTGAAGTGCTCTGCTAATGAGATACCCGCCCATGCCATGCAAAGTAGAAACACAGCTGCGGATTTCATAGCACTCATCAGAATCTCCTCCAGGTTGAATAGCCGACTTGATGTTTTCTAAGCAGTGCCAAGCCTGCGAAGTCAATCAGAGCAAGCAAGTTCACCGCGTCCATCGCCGATCGAAACCTGATTACCAGCTTCGAACCATTCGAACAACCCCGACTTCATTTGCAACTCACGCTGAACCAGCCAACCCCGATGGAAGATCTGAGATTTTTCGACCCCCAGGCCGTTGAAGAAAACCTGAAACAAATTGCACAGAACCTCTGGAGATTGCGCCAAGTCTTATGAACCTCGAAAACATCGCCATCCACTGCACACTCTTCGCAACGGCGAGCATCGAGTACTGCGTCGGCATTCACCAATCTATCTGTGAGCAATCCAATGAACGGTGTCAAAATTGCAGGTCGTTTCAGAAACATTTCCCAATCATCCGGAATGGTCACCGGACTGCATGAGAGGCAAACAACATCCGTGAACGTCCAGGGGGACCAAGCTTGGACTGAGAACCACATCTACCGAGAGTTCTACATCCGAAATGGCGACCAGGAAACAGGCCCGTTCTGGTTTTGGGACAATGCAATTTCCCTTCGAAACGGACATCACGTCACCTGGCTGAATGCCCTGAAACCGAATGGCGAGAACTACGCTTTGGCGATTGAAAACCACTCAAACAATTAGTGGTCGATGGTCAACTCTTCCTGGGACATCGTGAAAGATGTTGGGAAGTACTTCTATCCTGGATTGATCACCTGGCTATTTCTGTTCGGCATGTCGACTCTGTTTGCAGATGGGAATTTTGGAGCAGGACTCGCCGCTGGCACCGTACTATGGATCATCGTTCGCGTGATTCAATACTTGCGAATATCACTCTACACCTTCGGCCTGGAAAAGCGCATCCTCAAAGCTTTGAACGAACTCAAGTGAACCCGACGGAGTGTCCGGACTCCAAGAAAGCCGAACAACTATAATCTTACATGTGCGATAAGGAGGATGTTCCTCACTCTTCAATGCCGTCCGTTCACTTATGCAAGTGCGGTTGTGAAAAATCCTCGCCAATCAACCAAAGCCAAAAAAGCTTGCATTCGAGTGAGTCTTCAACCAAGCTTGATGAATAAATTCGAAACAACATCCGCTCAAGGTGAACGATCACACCAATTAGTGCCGTTTCACGTCAACCACTTTTCAACGGGAGTAGTTTCAAGATCTAAGAGCTGAAAACGCACTAACCCTTGCAAGAGAGCCATCGAGGTCGTCAACCTGATTTGCAACCAAGAATTCTCTGCTTAGTCACTTTGCGTAATCTGACCACTGAGCGATCATGGGCCCACGAAACCACGTCACAGCGATGTCACAATTTGAAGCATGGCTTTTCCTATTCGGACTCTGGTTCGCATCACTCGGGGCCACTTTGTTCTGTGTCTTCAACTGGGTCATGTACTTCAGCGATGACGATCCACTGGGGCCGCGATCATTCCAAAGCTTCGGGAACAACTATCAGACCCTTCAGGATTCGCTTAATAGCTTTGTCCATTTCCCACACGTATTTACGGTCATCACCATTGCGACTCTCTACTATTCGATTCGAACCTCGAAGGCGATCCTAAAGACGGATTTGAACTCCAAGCACTTATGGCATAATCGCACCACGGATGACCACAAGAACAGCAAAGACAAATAGTTTTCGGAGCAACCCACACCTCAGGAGCCGCAATGACACTCAATGACCTGCTCCGTCATATCGAGCAAGCTGGCTATTTCGGATATGTCGAAGAGATTGATTTGAAAGCAATCGAGTCTTCGCAAAGAGCTGTCTTCGCAAGCCGGCGAATTCCAGGACGGGGCTATTCGGGAATCAGTTTCTGGGCCTCTTCAGCCAATGAAATGTGGTACGTGGGAGCATGGTCTGACCGCATCTACGAACTGCCATGTCCCGAAGACCTGAAAAACCTCTGCATCGATTGGCTTTCGTCTCACGATAAGCAATTCGGCGAAATCCCAGCCTACTTAAAAACTAAATACGGTTTTTCCGAGCCTCTAGAATATGATTAGGTGACGCCAGACGCCAGTATTTGAAGTTGCCGCAACACTGCGAAATTCAAATACTTCCAAACTCCCCTGGCTGCTTTCTGCGATACTGTTATGTTACAATTCGATCACTTGAGAAATAACAGCTGAGATACTCTCCGGATCAAATGCAATGTCGCGCCGCACTATCCTGACCGCCGCAAAGATCAGCCTCGCTGTGCTTATCGTAATCGCATTGTTTTCACTTCGCGGAGTGGTGGAAGATACGACAACTTCCATCTTCGCCCCTGCAGCGACGATTGACCCGGATCAATTCGAAAGGATGAGCAGTTGGAGCATCGGTCTGTACGAACTTATCGTTGTCTCCACAGTGATTGGGTTTACCATCGCAACACGCCCCCGCGACCCAATTCTGGCCTGTACCTGCCTCGCGATTGGAATCTGGTTCACAAATCACATCGGCGATGTATTCTTGATGACGATAGAAAGCTTCTCAAAGGCTTTACAGCATCCAGGCTTACAGTTGTTTTCTCATGAACCTTTGAGATTTGCATCAAACATTTTGCCAATGATCATTGTCACCGTCGTGCTCATACTCACCTGCCGGCGTGGCTTTGAGAAGAGATCCGAAACTGTACAGTCAGTTCCCCAGAATCAGTAGATAGGCGTTTGGAAATTCTGTGAATGAAACGCACATCGAACAGTCTCCATGAGTCGAATGCGAAGTTCTCCTGTCTCGATGGACTATCAAATACAAGCACGTTCCCAGCAATAACCAGATTAGGCCACGAAGCCAGCTTCGAAGCACTCGAACGTCGCAAGTTCTGGACTTAGCAAATACTTCCACACAATTGAAGTCCGATTCACCTTGAGAACTTAAAGAGCAAAGGCGAATTACTGATTCAATTCATCGAACACAGTGCTGGCAAAGTGGCATTGAAAGACTGGAGAACTGAGACCAGCGTAGATCGTCTCCAGCTCACTTGCAGTGCGTGTTTCGGCGACTGCTCTGGCGAATTTCTGGATGACTGAGTTTCGATCTTCGTCACCCATGTCGTTCAACACTTCCGCTGCCACCTCCTGCTCGTTGACTTCTAAGAGAGCAACGGCAACATCCTGTCTTCTGTAGCCATCTTCGGTGATCTGTTGATAGTATTTCATTCCTTCATCAATTCGATTTTGCTTTATCAAGTGTGCAGAAAGAACCGAAGCCATCATGTCGCGGGTGGTATCATCTTTTGCACTGTCGAGCATTGCTTCCACTTCTTGCAAACGTCCGATGTGAAGTAGCAAATACGCTCGAACGAATTCCATCGGCCAGCGGACGAGGAGTGAACGCTCATAGAGACTCGTATAAGCCTCATCCGCAATTCTCAAATGGTGCTCCGCAGCAGATTTGTCGTTGCGATCGAAGTGCGATTTACTGATGGAGTAATTCATCGTCCGCAGTCTTGCGATCGACGCCAAATCTCCATAAGTCCCGAATTTGGAAGATTGAGTTCCTATGGGCTGGTTTTCGATGACCTCAACCGCCTGGTCAAGTATTTCAGCAGCTTGTTTCAAACGGCCTTCATCGATCAGTGCTTTTGCGAGTGGCAAGGCCGTATCGGTCTTAACTTGACGATCTGTCATCTTGGAGTAAATGACGACGCGAGCAGCCAAGCTTTGCTCACTTTCCTGTGACGAAGAGAGTAAATCCTGGGCGCGATGTACTAGCTGTCGAGATTCGATCTGATCAAGAATCGGTATTGCTGACTCTGAATGTTCGCTCTGAACACACACCTGCACCATTTCAACAAACAAATTGTCTCGGTCATCACTCGACTTGATATGTTCATTGACTAATTCGAGAGCGGTATCGATTTTCTGCTGAGTACACAACAACGTCGCCAATTGGCGATATCGTGAGTTGCCCTTGTCTTCGGCCGCGAATCTCAACGCGAGGTCGATTCGATCAGCATGGAGATAGATATCCATCAAGCCGTACGACAGATGTCCTCGACTATTCGCCGCTTCAGCCAATGCGATGACTTCATCCATCTCATCGTCGAGGCCGGCTTCTTTCAAAGCGATGGTCGCGTGTCGACAAGCAGCGATCTGCAGCCCTTCCCGGCCTGAAGGCCCCAACGCAATTGCCGCTTCGCGAGACTTCAGAGCTTGCCCCATCCAACGGTAAACTCTTGCCAGATCGGCCTGAGCAATTATCTTCTGCTGCTTATCCTCGATCTGCCCTGCTGACTCCACAACACGCTGTGCCCAGACAAGAGCTTCATCGCTTAGTCTTGGCTCGTCCGCAGAAACCAAACGACTGCTCACCAAGAACTGCAACGCCCCGACGCATAGAAAGAATACGCCTGCACTCACACCAATGCCCCTGCGGTGTCCTCGCGAGACGTCCGACTCGAAGGAACGGAAAGAAGCCTGTATTCGATCAACTTCGCCGAAGAAGGTTAGATTTGGACAATTCGTAAGTTTCATCATCGAGAACCTGCCGAGTCTTGAGGAGGCTCAACGAGCCAGTTACCCGCAGATTCAATCCTACACGAAACTTGTCCGAATCAAGGAAGTCCTTTCGAATTCGATCTTGTTACCGTTTTGAATAACGCAGACAGACAAGTAAGCGTGTCACGACTCCTTTCCACAACTTCTCGAAGTCATGGGCTGAGATTGATGTCTCGTTTGGTAACGCTTGCCGCGAGGATGGTCGCAGTTGCGCTGATGACGGTGGCTTGCATGAGTCCTACGAAGAACGCAACGAACACGCGATCTGAGACGAGGCTCGCCGTCCAAGAGTCGAAGCGGTATCTGTTGGAGAATTGGGGGACGGAGCTCGTCCTGACAGCTTCGAACATTTCACCGAACGAGAGGAAATCCGGGAACTGGAAAATGACTGGAAGTAGTAGGACAGTCAAGATTGTGCATAACGCAAGGACGGGAGAATAAATCGGATGCCTTACTAAACAGGCTGCCAGAACGGCGATGCTGTAAATGATCCAGTGCAGGAGCATTGGAAAGATCCCCGAGAACAGCCCCGATGAAGTTGGGAGTATTCCTGACCCATGAAGGATCAGAATTGGCAAATCGACACAACAGATAATTACAAACAGGCCAGACAGGTATTTTAACCAGAACCATCTCATGGGAGGGATGGGACGCGATCTCCAGAAGTGATAGAGCTTTGGAGAGAAATCGGGAACAAATGTCGTCGAGCCAATTAGGAGAGCAGCGACGCTAATGATCGCGACCTGAAACGGATTCGTTCCCATCTGCCTCGCCACTCCCGCCGGGCCTTGGAACGCCAGCAATGTCAGTACAAACACAACGACTAGTCCGCTGATAGCCAAAGGCAGTGTTTGTCGGAGTTGCATCCAAACCAATGCTTTCATTTGAGATGAGAATGGAGCACTGAGGGAATTGGAAGGTTCACTTTGCTCAAGCGACGGCCAACTAATGCGCGGGAGCCAGTTCCATTCACGAAGTCGCGTTCCGTACGACCGGATGAAGTAATAGCAAACTGTTATCACCAAGAGTCCCTGTGCCCCTAAACCGACCAGCAGCCACCTGCGCAAGTGCACTGCCTCGAGATTTGGTAAGACCATCCAATAAACCGGTGACGAAGCTCCGATGATCCAACTTGGAGAAAGCGCTGCCGTCGTCGGTGCTCCGTTCATAGCCCACATAATAATTCCGAACCAGAAACTCACAATAAATGTCAACACTCCAATCATCGCTGCCCGCAATTCGGTAGCTTGATTCAGACAGGCGACCGATAACCAGAAATAGAGTGTTGTCACAACTCCGCAGGCAATGCCAGCAATCACCCAAAGTGCTTGCTGCGGGTCGAGGTTCATGCCAGTTGAAACAGAATGGAAGATTCCAATTTCGACGTCCGTCCACTCAAGTGCTGCGATCAACCCGGAGCTGAAAACAGCAACACAAATGACAGGAACAATGAGAACGATCCACCCGACGAGCAATCGGGCAGTTGCCACTTTTCTTAGCGAGACCGGCAAGTTCTTTGAAAACTCGATGGCACCGGACGCCCATTCTCCGGCGGTGACTCCCATCACGACGTATATCGGTGCAAACAGAACGTACCCATAGTACGTCGCGATGACGGCGAATTCGATTTCGCGGAGACTTTCAACAAGCGCCCCGGCACAGACTGCGAGCGCGATGAATGTGAGAGACAAGAGTTTCCACTTATTCTCGTTCCACTCTTTCCAGAGAAGCGTAGACCAGATCGACATGGCTTACTTACCTTCGTACCGAATTACAATCTGCTTTGATTTAAGCAGGAATGAGATCTACTGCAGGTTTCAATGAAACGACAGGCATCAGGTGTTATGTAACGCTGGGGACAGCGACTGATTCACGCTCTGGCCACTCGAGGCGAATCCTCTTATCCCCCATCACAAAGGCTTCGAAGATTTCGTCGAGGTTCAGATCAGACGTCCGGTAAGCGATCCCTTCCTGATCAAGAATCTGAACCGCCTTCGGAGCATTGTCGACGACAAGACTTGCCTCGTTGACCAACAGGCGTCCGTCGAGAACTTGAAATTGCGTTCCGACTTTCGAGAGGTCTTGTGAGCTGAGCGTGATCCGCTTGACATCTCTCCTTAAGTCTTCAGTAGCTGCCACTCGAACGATTTTTCCCTCGTGGAGAATGGCGACGGTGTCAGCGACAGCTTCGACTTCATAGAGCAGGTGCGAACTATATAAAACGGTTCGCCCCTCAGCTTGGAGATGCGTCACGAGATCGCGGTTAAAATCTCGCCTCATAATCGGGTCTAAACCGAGAGCGGGATCATCCAGAATGACTAACTCGGGCCGGTGAGATAGGGCCAACACAAGTCCCAGCCGCACCGTTTGCCCTTTCGAGAGATGTTTAATTCGTGTCCGAATGGGAAGCTCGAATTGTTTGACATACTCGTTGGCCAGTTTTTGATCCCATGTTGGATAGAATGGAGCGACGAAGCGAATGATTTCGTCGACTCGCATCCAGTCATACATGGTCTGATCTTCTGCGAGGTAACCAATCATACTCCGCAGCTTGACGGGATCAGTGACCGGGTTGACTCCGAGCAGAGACAACTCTCCTTCATCGGGGGTCAACAGCCCCATCATTAACTTAATCGTCGTCGTCTTGCCGACTCCGTTTCGCCCCAGAAAAGCAAACGTTTCCCCGGAAGTGACGGACAGATTGAGTCCATCGAGCACGGTGTTGTTCTGGAACGACTTACGAACATTCTGAATCTGAATCACGGGCTCAGTCATGATTGCTCCTTTGTGTTTTCGATCGCAGATACACTCTCTACCGACTCTTCTGTTTCGAGAGGTGCGGCGAGTGCGGCATCGAGTAGCGTGTGCATTGTCGAACCATCCAGACCGAGCAAGCGACCTTGCCGAACGACCTGGCCGAACTCTTCGGTGAACTTCGAACGATGCCCGTTTAAGTCTTCGAAAGGCAGATCCGACGCGACGAAGGTGCCTTCGCCGTGCCTCATTTCAAGAAATCTTTCCGCGGTCAATTTTTCGTAAACGCGAAGCACCGTGTTTTGATTGACCGCGAGATCCCGGGCCAGCTGGCGAACCGATGGAACTTGAACTCCGGGAGGAAGCTGTCCGGAAAGGCATTGCGCCCTGATCTGATCGGAAATTTGCCGTGAGATGGGAACTGCTGATCCCTTTTCAACTCGAACAAACATGGTCAGAGCCTCATCAACTGCCGGGAATCGTGAAGCTTGCTGAAGTCTCGTCGACACGAAACTCCCTGCAAGTGACTACAGTTGTATAACAGTAATCATATTACGTCAACGAAATTCGATGGGAATTTGAAAAGATGCCCGAAAATTGAATCACCGAAGTGCCCCGACAATTGTCAGGACTGCCCAGAAAGAGCTCAGTAAATCCTGATCAGTGGCTGACGACTTGGGCTGAGCATGTCGTTTTCTTAGCCAAAAGCCTTGCAAAAACAGTGTTTCGAAGAAGTACTTCAGCGGTGAGGAGATTTCCTTCGCACCGGTATCAGAGATGCTCTTGACGGAAGAGGAGAAAGGTACGCGCAAGGGACCGCATGCAGTCTTCCGCCAGAAAGATCATCCTCGGAACCATCGTTTTCCTCACGACCATGGGGATCGCGGTGGTCGGGTATTGGTTCGCCGGATGGAGCTTGCTCGAATCTTTCTACATGGTGGTCATCACAATTTATGGCGTCGGCTATGGTGAAGTTCGGCCGATTGAAGATCCATCACTGCGGATCTTCACCATTCTATTCATTGTCTCAGGATGCACTTCCGCCGTGTTCGTTATGGGCGGATTCGTACAGATGATCGCGGAAGGCGAAATCAGAAAAGCACTCGGAGCGAGGCGAATGACCGAAGGCATTAAGAAGCTCAAGAATCACGTCATTGTGTGCGGATTCGGTCGCGTCGGTCAGAATTTGACCGCAGAATTGCGGGCTGCGAGCGTCCCGTTTGTCATTGTCGACAACAACAGAGAACGACTCATTGAAGCGGAGGAACTCGGCGACCTCGTCTATCTGGGAGACGCGACTGAAGAAGCGACTCTCGAAGCTGTTGGAATCGCTCACGCGGAAACACTCGCGACCGTCCTGCCCAACGATGCAGCCAATGTCTTCATCACGCTTTCCGCCCGAGAGCTGAACGACAACGTTCGCATCATCGCACGGGGAGAATCCCAATCAACGCGACGCAAATTGATTCGATCTGGTGCGAATGAAGTTGTGATGCCAGCTGCTGTCGGTGCTCATCGAATTGCACAACTCATCAAGCTCCCGCATCAGACACTCTTGACCTGCAATTCCGATCAGACAACTCGCATGAATGATGAGTTGCAACCGTTGGGAGTCAGCATTGAAGAGTTTGTGGTCCGCGAAGGGACTGACCTCGCTCACAGATCGATCGGCGAGATCGAGCATCGCTCGGAGCGAGGTATCGTCGTGCTCTCAATACGGAAAACCGATGCAGAAGAGATCCGCGCTCCTGATCCGGACGTGCGAATCTCTCCTGGCGATGTCGTTGTTTTCATCGGGCATGTCACTGCCATGAAACGACTGAATCAGTTCAACAAGTCGAACACGGTGATCTATCGCGGCGCCCGCATTCAGTGAGCACAGGCGCAGCATGTTCTTCTCGACGATCAAATTGTCATCGCATTAAAACCGCCATCGACGATCAGATTTGCTCCCGTGACAAAGCTTCCAGCTTGATTGGAAGCAGCCAGGAGGACTGCACCTGCGAGCTCTTCCGGGCTTCCGAATCTGTTCATGGGAGTGTGGCCCATGATGCTCTCGACTCGGCTCGGTGTGAGCACTTTTCGATTTTGCTCTGCAGGGAAAAATCCGGGAGAGATCGCATTCACCCGAATTCCGAGAGGTGCAAACTCTCTGGCAAGATTTTCGGTGAGATTGAGGACCGCTGCTTTACTGGCTGAGTAGGTGAACACGCGGGAAAGCGGTTTGAGAGCAGACATGGAAGCGATGTTGATGATGCTTCCCTGAGTCTTCTGGTCGATCATGAACTTGCCCAACACTTGGCAAGCGACCCTGAGCCCGGAGAGATTGACGCGAAAAATGCGGTCCCACTCTTCGTCGCTGATCTCGAAAAACGGTGTGGCTGAATTAGTGCCAGCTCCGTTGACGAGGATGTCACACGACTTTCCATTCGATTTGAGATCTTCCGTCAAGCTGATCAAATCCTCAGCTTTGGTGGCATCGGCCTGAAAGAATTTGGCTTGCCCTGACCAGCGATCAACGACCCCCTGGCCCGCTTCCGAATTCCGTCCGACGACGTAAAGGAACGCACCAGCAGCTGCCAGAGCATCACAAATTGCCCCGCCGAGCACGCCAGTTCCGCCGATCACAACGGCAGTTTTTCCGCGCAGCCCAAACAATTGTGTGAGAAAATCTGACGGCGACTGCTTTTCCATTTTTCATCCCAAACATGAAATATCAATAGTACTTACGTCACTGACCAACTCTGCAGCTTCTCGGAACTCGCGTGAGCTTGTTTCTGTTTATCAACACTGCAAATGCTCGAACGAGTCGGTCAAATCCAGAGACGAAGCTGCTCCAGTATCCAATGACTGAAAATCAAAGGCTAGCGAATTTTCTTTGTCATGGCAGTCTTACCCATCGAGAATTCTAGGCTTTCGACGAAGGTAATCACCCCAGCCACGATCATTCGGCCCCATCCGTTCAGACCAGAGCGGAACCGATTGCCGCCCGACGAATTCGGCAACTTTGAAGCGGGGCGGTCCCATCGAGATCGCCGCATATCGCACGCTGATTGCGAAACTGATTTGCTTCTCTCACGGGGATGGACGACCATGAGTCCGATTGCGAATCCCACTTCACTCCGTTCTTCTCAGAACTCTGCTTAGATTGCCGAAGACTCTCAGATGACCGACGAAATCGACGACATTGTCAAACAGATCGAATCACAGGACGAGAAGTCTGAAGAACACTTTCAGAACTGTCAAATCCGCACGGCGATGAGAATCGCCAAAGAGACAACTCGCCTGGCGAAGACACACCAACTCGCCATTCATTACATGCGCGGGTTGTTCGATCAAATGCGGTTTGGTCACGGGCTTTTAGATCCCCAGGCAACTCGTGATGTGTCTGTCGAACTGGTGCTTCTGCTTGAAGATGAAGAGGCAGCCCGACGAATCGAGCCGTCTCTTGATCAAGGACATTACAACTGGGTTTGCTCCTGGATGTCGAGTTGTGCGTACGACAACCTCGCAGAAGCCACGGGAATGATGTCGGGATACAACTCTCCCGGGATGCATGAGTGCATCAGCGAGGGAATCCAGATCTGCCGTCAAACGGGTAAGATGGAGTGCGTCAAGTGCTTCCGGGAGTATGCTTCAGACGTCTACTTGGCTTCTGAAGATTTCGCGATGGTCAGGCATCAATGTCAGTCTCTTCTGGACTACCGAAAAGACTCGAACGACAACAAAGACCGTCGCTGGTCTGGCCATCACAAGTTAGCCAAAGTCCTGTTGCTCGAAGGCCGAGTGGAACGCGCTCTGGAAGAGCTGAAGCTGGCACTCGAATTGACCGGTGAAGAAGACGTTTACCTCAAACGTCGCTCCAAACTTCTGGTGCAGGCCACTCGGGATGAAGCACTCCTTCTCGCAGGTCAGTCACGACGACTTCGAGCAGAATCCAGCGACGAAATTCCCGCAGCGGGAGAGTGGCCGTTCTTTGAACTGCAACTCGCCTTGGGCGATTCCCTGCAAGCCCTGACCGAAGGCAATCACACACGAGCAATCGAAATCTTGACCGGTTGGGATCGGAAACTCTCCGAACAAAACTGCCTCAAAGATTGGTTCGAAGTTCGTTTGCGACTCATTTCCGCGTATCTCATTTCCCAGAACCTGAAACGGGCGAGCGCACTATCAAAAGGGCTGGAAGCCAAGGCGCATGAGGCTCAGGATTACCTCACGGTCAGCCGAATGGCGGAGCTCTTTGATCATCCCGATTCCAAGAACCCGACAGCCAGCTTGTGGCTGGATAGTGATCATGAACGATTTCGGACTGTCGGTTCTATTGTGAAGTCTGAGGACGAATCGCAATCCGTTCAAACCGATGACCGACTGGAGAATCAAACACCCGCTGAAATTGATTCTTCTACTGATTCGAACTCCGCATCTGAAGAAGCTGAAACACCACTTAGCGAGTTCATTGCGAATGCAATGTTACGTCTGCGTGACACCGACAACATCGAAGAACGCGAGCAACTTCTTGAGGAGTTTCTGGCCCACACGCCGAGTGAGATTTCCGCACCGATGGACGCAGCCTATCTGGTTCACCTCAGTCAGTTTCTGGTTCAGGGGCCGGACCAGGCACGCCGAGTCTGGCAGTGGGCTCTTGAGATTCTGGATGAATTTCCGGATCACGCCAAAACACTCAGCGTGGTTGCGACACTCGGACATTACTTCCGAACAGCAGACCCGACAAACTTCAATGACATTCTGCTTGATCAGCTCATGGATTGGTTTGAGTTGTCCACGAAACTCGACCTCAACGATGCTCAAAACTACGCCCGAGCTGGCCGGTTCTATGCAGAAGAAGGATTCGCTGGTGAGTCGGAACGCTGCTTCTCGCGCGCGTTTCGATTGAACCGACAAGATGCGTCCGTCGTGATTCCTCTCGCTGACCAATACCGAGACTCCGATCGCCCTCGTGACGCCCTGGCAGTCCTCGATCTGAGCTTACGCGAGGGAGCAGACGATCAGTCGATTGCCTGGGAAGCAGCGATGACTTCGCTTCAACTCGAACAATTTGACTCCATGCTCACGTACCTCGACCGGTTTCTGGAACTCGGTGAAGCACAAACCTGGACACACTACTATCGGGCCGTCGCACTGCTGCATCAGGGGAAGAACGCAGAAAGCCTGAACGAACTCGATGAAGAATTGAAGTACGATCCGCCGGGCGATTTCCATCTCGATTTAATTCGACTCTGCAATCTCATCGCGCTCGCCAGACACGACGAAGTCAACGCACTCTTTGAACGTGTTCTCGATCGGAAACTTTCCGAAGTCGATTACCTCTCTGCGAATGGCTTAGCGCGTCTGATGAATCAACTGTGGAAAACAGTCAGCGAAGCGTCTGATGAGTATCCGCAGAAACAACAACTGGAAGACCGATTGCTGGTCGCGGGCCTGATCCCCGAAGACTATTTCGATCGGATTCGAATGAACACCGGAGAACGGAAAACCGTCCAACTCTTCCGAGCCCACGTACACCAACCGTTGAGTGAAACATGGGCTGATTCGCATGCATGCCTCGTCGGTCAACAGGAATGGACCGACTACGAGACGGACTGGGGCGTTCTCGCTGAGAACGAAGAGCAAGCTGTGAATCTAATTCTGACGTACCAGTCGAAGTGTTCCGATCTTCCCGCCGAGATTGTCGACATTGATACCGACGAACAGGAATATCTCGACCATCCCGGAATCGTCTGGCAGGGAACACGCTGGTCGACAGCGGATCTGAACGAGATGGAGATGGATGACGATCTCCTTGAAGACGAAATCGACGACGAGTAAATTTCTGAATCCACTACTTCTCTGGATACCGCTTGAATTATGTTTCCAAACGTCCGTCCGCGCCGCTTACGTCGTCACCCTCGTCTGCGAGATCTTGTCCGAGAAACTCTGCTGACGCCCGATGACTTCATCCTCCCGCTGTTTGTCCGGCATGGTGAGAATCAGAAGATTCCGATTGCCTCAATGCCCGGTCACTTTCAGTTGTCTGTTGATCTGCTGGCACAGGAAATCAAGGAAATCGAAGAGCTGGGAATTCCCGCCGTCATTCTGTTTGGGATTCCTGAACACAAAGACGCCACCGGATCAGATGCTGTCTCTGATGATGGAATCGTTCAGCAAGCTGTGCGGGCCATTAAAGCTGTGACGGACAATCTGCTGGTGATGACAGACGTCTGCTTTTGTGAGTTCACCGACCATGGGCACTGCGGGATCGTGAATGACAAAACAGGACTGGTCGACGTCGATAACGATGCCACTCTTCGTTTGCTCGCTCAGGAAGCTGTCAGCCACGCTGAATCAGGCGCGGATCTCGTCGCTCCGAGTGGAATGATGGATGGGATGATCGAAACGATCCGTATGGGACTCGACGATAACCATTTCGAACACATCCCGATCATGAGTTACGCTGCGAAATACCAGTCGGCGTTCTACGGCCCGTTTCGTGATGCTGCCGAGAGTGCGCCCCAGTTCGGAAATCGTGCCAGCTACCAGATGGACCCCGCCAACGGCCGCGAAGCGATCCGTGAGGTCGATCTCGATGTCGAAGAAGGGGCCGATATTCTGATGGTCAAGCCGGCACTCAGCTATCTCGACATCATCACGCGAGTCAAAGAAGCTCACGCAGAGATCCCACTCGCGGCTTACAACGTGAGCGGAGAGTTCTCGATGGTCAAAGCTGCCGCTGCTCAGGGATGGATTGACGAACGGCAAGTCGCTCTCGAAATCCTCACAAGCATTAAGCGAGCGGGAGCCGACATGATCATCACCTACTTCGCCAAAGACGCCTCCCGCTGGCTCGACGAGTAGAGTTACAACCTGAAATCTGGAAATCACTTACAGAGAATTGACAGCGAGAAGTTCAAAAAAGAACGGCGCAACAGTCAATCGGAGTCCTCGGTGCTCAATTACAGGACTCAACGACCAGCCTCGGATTTGCGGCTCTTTCCCGCTTTTTGCGGGAATTTCTGACGAATGTCGGAGAAAATCGCGTTTTCAACCTCATGATCTGCGCGAATCGCTCCAGATTTCCTCCTGACACAGAGGAGAAATTTGATTCGGTCTGGATCGGCAGTTAATATAATGGTAAACATTTGTAGGAGTACATCGGCAAGGGCTTCTTCTCACCCCGTCGATTGAGATCATTTTCCAGTTGCCAGCCTCGTTGTACAACATGAAACAGGCCGCCAGGAGTTGACAGATGCTGCACCGACAACGTTCCCAAGCTGCTCACAGAGTTGAACGACAGGGATTCACTCTGGTGGAACTGCTGGTTGTGATCGCGATTATTGGAATTCTGGTCTCGCTGTTAATGCCAGCTGTCCAGCGAGCTCGCGAGTCAGCACGTCGAACGTCCTGCCTCAATAACCTCAAGCAAATCGGCTTGGCATCGCACAACTACCTCGACGCGCATAGAACGTTTCCTTCCGGATGGGTCGAACCAGAGCCGAGTGAAGATGACCCGGATGTCCAGACCTACTGTGACATCGACATTTCCAGCTACTTCACATCTCCGCTGGTGATTCCTAAAGGCAACCAGACTCCCATTACAATCCAGGATTGGACGATGGGACGATACTGGGGAGTTCATGCGTTCCTGCTCGACTTCATCGAACAAACGACCCTCGATATCGACTTCCGCCTCGACAAAACTGCGAACGATCCCGGTCTGCCTCTGAACAGTAACTGGGAATACATTCAGGCCGCCATTCCAACCTACGTCTGTCCGAGCGCAACTTATCCGGACAAGCGTCCGGGAAACCTCGGTTACTCAAGCTACCGCGGATCAATGGGATACCTCAATAATCCAGATGGCCCAGTTGAGAACGGAATCTTCTTCCGCAACAGCGGTATCGACGACTCGGACATCACCGACGGAATGTCGAACACGATCCTCTTCGGAGAGTCCCTCTTCGGTGGTTTCTGGGGAGACACTTACTCCTGCTGTGCTCGGGGACGAGACGATCTTCCCGAAGGCCGATTCGACACTTACTGGGAAGGAACTCCACCTGAAGCTCAGAACTGCGGCCTCACAGGCAATGTTCACTTCTTCGGATTCGGAAGCTACCACGGAGATCTGGTCATGATGGGGCTCGCAGACGGGTCAACTCGATCGCTCGCCAAGAACATCGATGACCTGACGTTCTTCGCACTCTGCACACGCAACGGACACGAAGCGATCGGCGAAGAGTTTTAGAGCTGAATTCTCATCGCGAAAATCGAACTCATCCCCGATACGCTGTTTGAGTCGAGCCACTAGTTCAGGTAAGCTCGAAACCATTGTTGTAGACCACTTCAGCTCGCCTGAACAATCTTAACCCGACGAGTTCAACATTCGTCAGGCCAGCGAACCGTTCCGCGCATTCACGTCCAACCGCATCGAGCGTGAGTGCACCCTCTCGCTTTCCGAACAGCTTCTCGTCATGGAGCTTTGACCAAAAATCGAACAGCTTCAAATTTGGTTTGCACTGACTCGCTCGAGCAAACTCAGCTTATTAACGCTCGCTCTAAAGTTTGAAGGCTCGGCTTCCGCCTGCATGGCCAGCTTCGAGGAAGGTGGCCAAAACCTGTCGAATCTCATCAGGCTGCAGGGGTTTGGAAATGAATCCATCCATCCCCGCTTCGAGGCACTGTGATTTGACGGACTCAATCACGTGGGCGGTCATCGCGAGAATCGGGATTCGTTTTCCGCTGTTCGATTCCAATTCGCGTTGAAGCCGCGTGGCGGTCAACCCGTCCATGTCGGGCATTTCGACATCCATCAATACCAAATCGAAATCGCCATTCCCCATTTGCTCCAATGCTTCGTGGCCGCTGGCGGCGGTGACAACTTCGTGTCCGAAGAGTTCTAACAACCCTTCCGCGACGTCGCGATTCACGTCGCTATCGTCGGTGACCAGAATTCGCAGAACTGTTTCTTGGGGGGGAGTATTCGGACTTTCACAGAACTCTTCGTGTTCGGAATCTGACTTGATGAAGGACTGCCGCAGCATGTTCACGAGCACTGTTTCAGTGACCGGTTTCTCAATCACTTGAGTGACACCCAACTCTTCAAGGCGATTGGCAGCATCGACAGCACCCGCCGGCAGCAGGACAAGAAGTCGATCGGAGTCCAGCACGCTTGACCGAATTCCATCTTCCAACAGCTCAAATTCGTGATCCGAATTGAGCATTAAGTCAAAGATGATGCGATCAAAAGCGGACTCCGGTCCCGCGAGAAGCAGTCGTGCTTCTTCGGCATCCGAACAAACGGAGACCGACAAATCGTGAGCTTCAAAGATCGCAGCAACTTCGCCCACGAACTCTCGATCTCGATTGAAATAGAACACTGAGAGATGTTCGTCTCCATCAACAAAACGCGAGCCTTCCGCACCGGTCATTTCGAACGGAATTTCAAAGTAGAACTGGCTTCCGCTACCCTCTTCACTTTCGACCCAGATCTTCCCGCCCATGAGCGAAATCAGCTGTGATGAAATGGCCAACCCCAAGCCTGTTCCTCCAAATCGTCGCGTAACCGACGCCTGTCCCTGATCGAACGCACAGAAAATTCGATCGCGTGTCTCTTCTGGAATTCCGATTCCAGTATCCGCTACGCAGAAGCGAACACGGGCGGTTCCTGCTGCATCTTCCGCGCGTTCGGCGGTCACTCGAACTTCACCAGAGGTTGTGAACTTCAGTGCGTTTCCGATCAAGTTGACGAGAATCTGGTTCAAGCGATTCGCATCTCCCATGACTCTTACAGGCACTCCCTCCAAAGCGAGACAGGAGATATCCAGCCCCTTCCGAGTCGCTGCCCCGGCGAACAGGCGAACCGCATCGGCAATCGATTCGTGCAAGTCGAACGGAATCGATTCGACATCCATTTTCCCGGACTCGATTTTTGAGAAGTCCAGAATGTCGTTCAGAATGGCCAACAGGGAATTGGCTGATTTATGGACCGTTCCAAGATAGGTTCGCTGACGGCTGTCCAAATCTGTGGAGAGTGCCAGCTCGCTCATTCCAATGATGCCATTCATCGGAGTTCGAATCTCGTGGCTCATCGCTGCCAAGAATCGACTCTTCGCTTTGTTGGCTTCTTCAGCAGCCATTTTCGAAGCGACAAGCTCCCCTTGCGCCAATCGCAACTTCGTCGCCACCCGCTCGAGTTCGAGGTTCGACTTCGCAAGCTGTCGAGCACGCTCTTGAACCGTCTGGGTACGCTCAGCCACGCGATGCTCCAGCGTCGCATTCAATTGTTCCAGTTGTTCGAAGCCTTCGGCGTTCTCGAACGCCGCACCGACGAGTGTGGCGATGAATTCTGCGATTCGTTCTTCATCGGCTCCAAAAAACACTTCACTCCCGCGATGGGTTGCATAGAGACATGCAACCGTGAATCCACGAACCTGGATCGGAACACACAGTGCAGAGAAATCCGTCTCTGCGACTCGATGTTCGAAGTCCGGCTGTCGACAGACGACTTCCTTCTTTCGAACCGCGATTTCGATCAGCTTTCGACAATCGGCGGTGATGTCTTCTTCTTCGCTTGAGATCTGCTGATTCTCATCAAACAACACCAACCGGGCTGACTCCGTCCGTAGAAGTCGGCACGATGCTGTTCGAGCCTCTCTGATGATCGCCTCTTTTGACAGCGCAGAGATGATCACACGCCCTGACTGCAACAGGGTTTCGAATCTGTCCACCAGAGATAGCGTCGTCGATGCCCGTTGCCGGATCGTCCCTCGATGAAACGAATTCGGCTGCAACGCAGAATAAGATTGTGGTGATTGATCCGGCACAAAGTCCTCGATCGAAAATCCCCATTCACGAGCAATCCGCGACCAGACCGCCAACGTCGTCGCGTACTCAGTTCGAGCTTGTTGCGCCTGTGCAACATTTAAACTCTTTTGAAACGCACGTTTCGCAACTCTGGCGCGTCCTTGCATAGTCGCCAACAGTCCCAGTTCGCGATATAGATGCGGAAGATCATTGCGGAACCTCCATCGCTGCCTCAACCCTTTACGAACCCAACGATGAGCCTCCTTGAGATATTTTCGGCGCTGAAATGGAGAGAGTGACGTTTCCATTTCTGCATTGATTCGACAAGCAGTCCCCAACCACGCATAAACCGGAACGGTATACGGATTCCGAACACCGGCCGTTTCAACGATCTGTACTGCTGACCGGAGTAACTCTTCTGCCTGCTGCGGTTGTTGATCGTTTAACAATTTGACGGCGTGTGCAATTAAAACCTGTGTACGCCCCTGCACATCAGATCGAGGACGATTAATCTCTTCTTGCAGCGTATGTTCCGGGATTAAATGTGACGCAACTCGTGCCCAAACGTCTAGAATAATCCCCGAAGCTTGTTCATCTCCGAGTGTAATTCCGGAATGATAATTTAACCTTGAAGTTGCGAGCGCAGCTTCGTATTCCCCTAATCGAAGCTGAGAGGCAGCGATTTGATATCTGGCAATGTGAACTTGCCAGAAATCACCTGTTCGTTCCAGAATCTGGATCGCCTTCTGACATTTCTCAATACATTCGCGATACCGTGACGCGGCATAATGAACCACTCCATGATAGTGCAGCGACTGTCCCTGTCCCCACAAGTCTCCGAGGCTCGTCCGAATCTGAAACGACCTCTCAACATATCGAATGCTTCGCGGATAATATCCCGTGAGCATCATTGCGGGAGCATGGTCTGAATACGCCTGTGCCAACTCGAGGCTTGGTTGATAACGTTCGCCGAGATTCATTCCTCGAAGGTGCGTCCACATCGCCAGCGTCAGGCTTCGGCAATACCAATAAGTATGTGACAACCCACTATAAAGCCGGAGGACGAGGGCTTCCCGGGGATTCGGTGGACGTCGTCCGCGATATAGTGAAGCTGGCAACATCGTATGCAGAATCTGTATCACGATCTCAAAGGCCAGCATCAGAAACAAAGAGAGTTTGCTGTTGGGAATCTTTCGACCGAGCAAGCGAAGTGCAGATTCGAATTCGAGGATTGCTCCTTCCATGTCTCCGCGTTTCCGACGAAGTTCACCACGTTTTTCGCGGACTTCAGCTTCCGCCTCCGCACCGCTCGCCAGTCGCGCAGCGATCTTCAGAATTTTCTCAGCCGAGTCGTACTTCCCGCGAAGCATTAAAACTTCGCCGAGTTCCTTCGTAATCTCGAATCGAACATCCGCACTTTCGTACCGTGCTCCTCGCTGTGCAATTAAAAATTGTTGCTCAGCGAGTTCCAGTGCATGAGACTTTCTCGCGGACTTCGCAGATTCTCTCGCAAAGCGAAGTGCTGATCTGTGGTCTCCAGCTGCGTCGAAGTGATATGCGAGTTCGGCGGTCCGATCGGGGGCGACCGTCTGCAAATGTGCGGCTGCCCGTTTGTGATGACGTTTCTTCTCCTCGCGCGGAAGATTGTCTAGCAGCGTCTCTCGAACACGATCATGCACAAACGAGCATTCGCCACTACTGAACTGACACCACATCAAGTGCCGTTTTCGCGCATCGTGAATCGCTTCGTACGCTTGCCTGGGAGTCAGCCCTGCGATCTCCATAGCCATCGACAATTCGAAGTGGCTTCCGAGCACAGCTCCGACTGACAAGAGCTGTCGAGTCTTCTCATCCAGCAGATTAAGTCTCTGCGACAAAAACTCGCCGGCATGTGTAGACGATTGAACCTTGGCGAGAGCTTCTTCGTCAACCTGCCAACCTTCATCACCTGGAATCAGCGAATTGGTTTCGACCAGGCCGTGCAACACTGCGGCAGCCATGAACGGAACGCCATCCGAAAACCGGACCAGCGTCTCGACTGCTGAATTGGGCAACGGTCCCGCCATCGATTCCACGAGACGTTGAGTGTCGTGACGACTCAGCGGCCCCAGCTTGAGATGAACGTCAGGATTCAACAAACGCATCGCGTGAGTTTCCGCCACCTCTTCCGTTCGGAATGAGATGACGAGTTGAACATATCGGCCGAGCGGCGACTGAGCGGGGTCGACGAGTTTCCAATACCGAATCAAACCCACGACGAGATCGGTGGCCCACTGGCAGTCATCCAGAATGACCACTGCTGGACGTTCTTTTGAGCCGAGAGAGCTGATCAAAGCCGCCAGTGCGCTGATTGTCTGAGACTCTTCAATTGCGACCGGGTCAAAGGAACTTGCACTCTCCACTTCGAGGAGCGACTTCATTTTCGGAACAGCTGTCCCGATGATCGAACTGCGATCCTGCAGATGCTCTTTTAGTTCCTTCAGAAATTCCGGTCTCCGTTCTCCGAGATGTTCAATCTGGCCAGCGATCGAATCGAAGAAGGGAAACGAGTGAGCACTTCCATCCGAAGTTGCGCGTCCTGAGAAAATGGTCAGCCCGTTTTGTGAAGCTCGAGACGAGAACTCCGAGATCAGACGCGACTTCCCGTATCCCGATTCGCCTTCGATGAAAACGAGCTTGCCATCGCCGGACCGACAATGCTCAATCGCATTGTCGAGTATTTCAATCTCGTTTCGTCTGGCAACAAATGCTGGGGAAACGAGTGTTTTTCGACGATCTCTTGCTCCGATGACGACATCAGGGTTGGCGTCACCCTGTTCGATGGCAGCCAGCACGTCGTCAATGTCAGCGATCAACGCACTGACTGACTGGTATCGTCCGTGCGGTTCGCGGCAAAGTGTTCGCTCCAGAATCTCATCGATAGCCCGCGGAACAACGATTCCCAGCTCACGAACTTTCGGAACAGAGTGCGTTGCCTGCCGAAGCAACAGATCGTTTAGGTTCTTCCCCTGAAACGGTGGCCGACCAGTCAGGCACTGAAAGAGCAAACATCCAGCGGAATAGATGTTTGAAAGTTCGGTGAGTGGTTCATTGATCACCCCACTCTGCTCGGGTGACAAACACTCAGCGAGTGCCAGCTTCTCGCTGTTGGAAAGGCCACTGGGACTCAGCAATTTGACCGGATCGGGCGCTCCAATTCCGTTCAGAAGTACCCGTGGTGTCTTGCCAATCTCTCTGAGAAAAATCTGATCCGCCCGAATCGATCGATGCAGCAAACTCGACTCGTGCAGGACTTCAATGGCCCGTAGCACTTCTTTGACGATACGGAGAGACATCTCCCCGTGATAAGTTTCCTGTTCGAGTAACTCCTGAAGCGTGGGGGAAGTCTCGAATTCAAGGATCACCCAGTAGCGTCCGTGCTCATATCCACAAAATAAAATTGGGATGAGATTCGGATGCGACACGCCAGCATAGATCGAGGCTTCCTGTTCGATCTGAAGCAACACAGTCTTGGAGACATCACGTGGATTGAGCGACCTCATGAACACGCGCGCGTTCGTGCGCGTGTCGATTCCGATGAGTGCCGAACTCCCTTCGATTTCGTAGAGCAGTTCCAATGCACAGAAATTGCCGTTGACCACAGGCAACTCTGTGAGCATCTCCTTCATGTTCCCGACGCGGGCACCGTCTGAATGATGATCGGCAGACGTGGCTGACATTGCGTCCCAGTTGAAGTCTGTGCTGTGTGGACCATTGGAAACGCCTGTCTCGATGCGTCTGGTGATCCACAAAGGGTCTGATTTGGACAGAAACTTTTTAAGAACTAGCACAGAATCCGCGCAAGCGGAGAGATTGATGCCGGACAGTTAAGAAATTCGCATTGCGAAAAGTGGAGAAAGCGAGGCATTCCGATTAGAGAGAGTTGATCACGTTGCCAGAGAACAACAAAGTCTTCAGATCGATTTCTTCATTACAAGGTTGACATTCGTCAAAGACATTCTGATGCTAAGCCCGTGGCGGGCAGACCAAGTTTGTATTTTGAATCCACCGAACGACAGGATCTGAATATGGCAGTTCTGCCAACGCCTTCTCACCAAGAAATCGAACAGTTCTTTTCAACCGAAGTCAAACAATTTTCTGACGCTTTATCTTCTCTTGAAAGTCGCATCTCTCCCGACGCTCAACCACAGGCCGATGAACTCCTCGAAGAGTTGACTGAGGCCATACATCGATCCCGAAAAGATTGTGAGCGCATTGAAGCTTTGATTGGCGACGACGCACAGCTGCTCCGAGAGTCTCAAAACCGCTTTCGAAACGAGATCGCTTCCGTCTTTGACCAAAGCTGGTTTATGCAGCGAGCGAAAGAGAAGCCTCGCGGCTACCCCGGTGACTTCGAAATGCTCACTGCAATTTACGACGGGAAACCAAAATCGACCGGGATTGGCGGCTATCTCGACCTGTACTTTCTCAATTCCGACCTTGCTCGGGCTGTCTGTTTCCGACTGGCAGCAATCAAGCAGTTCTTGCTCGAAGAAGCTGAGAACCGCGGAGGTCAGTTCGCAATCCTGGATGTCGCCAGCGGCCCCGGTCGCGAGTTCGCCGACGGTCTCTCGAACTGCCCGCCTATCCAGTTGACCTGTGTTGATTCTGACGAAGGAGCACTGGACTACCTCCAGCGACACATTTCTCAGGAAGCTGAGAGCTCTATCGAACTGCAGTGCGTCAAATACAACGCACTGAAAATGACTCAGGCTAAGAAAAACCTTGAGCAGTTCGGGGAATCCGATCTCATCTACAGCGTCGGGCTGTGCGATTACATCCCTGACCGGTATTTGATTCGCATGCTGGACGGATGGAGGCAATCTGTCAGCCAGGACGGAATCGTCTACGTCGCTTTCAAAGACTGCCTGAGGTATTGTGCTGCAGAGTATCAGTGGCATGTCGACTGGTACTTCTACCAGCGGACCGAAGAAGATTGCATCCGCCTCTTCGCTGAAGCAGGTTACGACACGGATCAGCTTGCAATTTCACGCGATGAAACCAACATCATCATCAATTTTGTCGCCCGAGGATCAGCTCTGTCTTCCGGATCTCAGGGCTTGCAAGGGACTGCGAACGCGACGAATTCCCAGTACCGAAATGATGCTGTGACTCCACTCGACGAGTCAACTTAGCCTCGCTGCAACGGACGCTTCCAGTCGGTGAATCATTCTCTCAGCCGAGAGAATGATTCACTTGCGCGAGCAAACTCAGCTCTTTAATGAGTGAGACCACGCAAGTGAGTGCACTGGAAAGAGCAACCTGCTCTAGAATCTTTTAATGGCACTGATTGAGATGGCGTGCGACTCGTTGGTGTGTCTGGCGTTGTCAAAGTCGCCACCGATGAAGTCGCTATTGCCAACAGTCCGATCACTCCCGAACGCATACATGTATGAGAGATCAATATCCCAGTCGGCCCAGCAGCATCCGTAACCAGCTGTGAAACCGTTCTGCGAAAACGACTGAATGAGCGGGGTCAGCGTGTTGTTCGGGATGGGATTATCGTTGTGCACATACCCGACACGGAACGTGCCGAGGCTTTCCGTTTCCAGTTCGTAACCGAATTTGAAGACGAAGCCATCTTTCCAGTCGAGCGGAAAGTTCTCAGTCACTTCAGGGAAGAACGCGAGCGATGGATCTGACAGCGTCACTTTAAATGCGTCATAGGCAGATGCCCAATCGGTCCAGATAATGTCGGCTGAGATCGTGTGAAACGGCATCAGTTCATGCTTGACCCCGAAGGCGACCGACTGTGGCCAGACAATCTCCGTATCCGCGTCGTATCTTGCTGTCCCTGCGAGCGGAATCGTGACTCGTGCTGGCCCATCGAGTTTCATGTCTGTTTCACTCTGATAGGTGACCCCCAGAGTCGTCACTTCGGTGAGATCGTATTGCAACCCCAAGGACCAGACGAACGCTGCTCCTGTTCCGCGCAAATCGAGGTAAACGGGAGTCCCTTGAGTCGGTCCGGGTTCTTGCAGGAAGTAGGGCAACCGAATTGACGTATAGGTGACGCCTACTCCGGCGGTTCCACCGATGCGAAGTCGATCAGTTGGCGCCCAGGCCAGACTGGGGAGAATTTTGGTCAGCGAGCCGAAAGAGTTGTATTCCTGGGGACCAAGAAACGGGAACGGACCATTCAGCTTATACGACTGCCCGAATCCCGCTGGCGTGAAAACACCCAGGCCGGCCGCCCAGACTCCGTCCGAACTTCTGCGCACCATCGAAAGTTGCGGCAAAGGGCTGATCGTCGAATCTGATGTCGTGCGGTTGTCTGGATCGGAATAAGAGAAATCGGTAATCAGCGTGTCGATCCCAATATCGATCAACCCATTGCCGGATACGGCTGCGATTCCGGCGGGATTGTCGTAAATCAACGCCCCGTTGTCGCGATGCGCAACGTTTGTCCCACCACGACCGATCGCCCGTGAAGAAATCCCATAGAGATAGGTTCCCTCAGCGTATCCCGACTGGGCAAAGACGACGACACAGAAGAGAGTTGCAAACGCTCGTTTGAATTGTTTCATCCTTGAGTTCCCATCAAGCGTTGCAGCATGCCATCCAACGCAGTCACTAGACTCTTTTCGCTTCGTCCGGGAATGCCATCAAACTGCAAGAAACTCTTACAACCACCACAATTGGACGGATGGTCCAACTGGTCTACGCCCTATAACCGGATCAGCCCTTCAACTTTATCGACTCCGAATGACCAGCCACGGCCGATCATAACTGTCGTCCCGAATTTAACGATTATGCCGTTTATTCACTTTGCGCCGTTATCTTTGCCCTTCTCTTGGGCATTTCCGAAACCTGACACGGAACTGTTCACTCATCCGATACGCCACCCGGTTTCGTGAAATAGCGTTTATCAAACTGCCATTTTGCCGAACATGTGAGTATTCCAATGAGATCTTCCGAACCGACGCTGACAGATGAATGCGTTCCGTTGATCGAACTCCAGAAACTGGTCGACCGGTGCCTGGGGAAACTCGAACTTGTCGACAAACTGATCAACCGTTTTAAGGGCAGCTTGCAAGACTCAAGTGAACAGTTGCAGCAAGCAATGGATCTGCGGAACTTTGTGGAGTTGGCTCAGGGAGCCCATCGTTTGAGGGGCGAAGCAGCAAACCTGAATGCAACTCGCATTGCGAAACTCGCACTGAAACTCGAAACCGCTGCGCGTGAAGAAGATGACCGGGCCTCTCAAGTTTGCCTCAATGAACTGATTGAAGCGAGCGACCAGTTTGAGATGGAGGTTCGGCCGTTCTCAATGACTCCCAAAGTCGAAGAACGCTTCCGTAGGCCGAGATACAAAGGATTCTGAAGCGATGGATATCCTCGTCGCTGATGACGACTACTCCACCACCGAAACACTTCGAAACGCACTCGAAGCGTTCGGATACGATGTGACCGTCGCCAGAGATGGAACGGAAGCATATCAGTATCTCCGAACCGGGCAGTTTCGATTGTTCATCTCAGACTGGGAAATGCCTGGGATGACTGGGCTCGAACTGTGTCGCGAAGTTCGTTCACGACACAGCGGCGGATATATCTATCTGATCCTGCTCACTTCCTACTCGAGCATGGAAGATGTCGTTCAAGGTCTGGAAGCTGGGGCTGACGACTTCATTACAAAACCGTTCAACCCGAGTGAACTACTCGTGAGAGTTCGCGCGGGCGAGAGAATTCTCGGACTCGAAAGCCGGGAGTTGACGATCTTTGCATTGGCGAAGTTGGCCGAGTCCCGTGATCAGGAGACCGGTGCACATCTCGAACGAATGCGGGAATACGCTCGCATCCTCGCTGAAGAACTCGCCCAGACAGATGAGTTTGGAGACATCGTCGATGGAGATTACATCAACCTGCTGCACCTCACGACTCCGCTTCACGACATCGGTAAAGTCGCCATTCCTGACAGCATTCTCCTCAAACCGGGAAGACTGACTCGCCAGGAATTCGAGGTCATGAAAACACATACGACTCTCGGTGCGAAAACATTGACCGAAGTCGCGACGCATCATCCCAACGCCAGCTATCTCGAAATGGCTCGAGATATTGCACTCACCCATCACGAACGAGTCGACGGGCAAGGTTACCCCAACGGACTGCGAGGGGATCAAATTCCACTCTGCGGGAGAATTACCGCCCTCGCCGACGTGTACGATGCCCTCACAAGCAAACGGGTCTATAAAGACGCCTATTCACACGATGTCGCAAAAGCGATCACCCTTCGCAACAGCGGATCACACTTTGATCCGGAAATCGTGCAGGCATTCCTTCGATGTGAGTCACACTTTCTCGACGTGAAGTCCCACTTCGAAGACTTCTGCCTCGTTCACTGACATCCAGTGACAGCGCGGCCAAGCGAATCTCCGAAACTGTTCGAATATCACCTCGGAATCGCTAACCTGTTTCATTATCGGCAAGAGTCGATGATCTCCAGGTTGGTGAATTGCGAAGGTGTTCGATGCTGAGGCAACTACTGTACTGTTTGGGAACGATTGCCACTCTCTTCTCCCCTGTTCTTGCGGGGGTCGGCGATCCACAGCTGCAAACCGATCATCCTTGGTATCCCGGTGAGTTATCTTGCTCTAGCTTCGAACGTCTTCAAGCGACACAAGCCCGTCTCTTTGAACACGTCACAGGATCTCCTCCGCAAACTGAAGAGGAGAAAGTGCTGGCTGCGTGGATGTGGAGGAATCTTCACTATGCACACGGAGAAGAAGGACGTCAGGATCTCTGGGAACGAGGATTCACCACCGGTGACACAACCACAAGAGAATTCTGGTCGGGCCTCTTCAGCCATGGATACGGTCTCTGCGGGACAACACATGCTCAGTGGACAGTCGAACTGAACGCTCTGCTCGGGCACTGTCGCAGCCGAACAGTTGGTGTGAACGGACACAATGCACTCGAAGTCTTCATCCGTGGCAACGAGTATGGACGGGGTCGATGGATTCTGCTTGATCATGATCTGTCGACTGTTGTGTTTGCCGAAGATGGCTCGCGGATGCTCTCAATCTCCGAAATCGGTAACAACCTCGCCTTAACCGATCCGAGCTTTCGCATCGAACGTCAACATGGCTGGCCGCTCGCTGGCCTTCATCCTGACGATGCCAGGGAAGTCTATCGACAAGTCCGGTTCGTGGAACATCTACCGGGCTATGCTGGACCGACTCCCAAAATCCACCTTCGCTCCGGGGAAACACTCACTCGTTTTTTCAAACCGGGACTTGAAGACGGACAGACTTTCGTCTTTTGGGGGCGAAATTATCGTGCTGGCGACATCCCCGGCCCAGAGCGCAACCGCACCTGGATTAACCAACCCGAGCGATTCTTCGAGAATCCAGACGGTGCAGGCTATCAGCGAGGACAAGCCCGCTACGGCAACGCGGTCTTTGAATATCGTCCTGACTTCAGCGATGGGAGTTTTCTGGAGGGAACTGTTTCCTCAGGTCCTCAACACGTAAACTTTGAGTTTCAATCTCCATTCTTAATCGCCGCTACTCCACCCAATGATTCTGATTGGGGAATCTACGAGGAAGGTTGCAGGAACGGACTTGTTGTCACCGCAGACATCGACATCACCCTCGGCGTATCGACCGATCGAGGTGAGACATGGACCGAAGCCAGCATGAGTTCTGGATCTGTCGACCTGACCGATGCCGTGAAAGGCTGCCAGCAATACCTGCTTCGAATTAACGAGCCAGCGACGAAATTGACGGACGCAAACCTGCTCATCAGAACTGTCTGTCAGGCCAATCCCAATCTCTTTCCGAGGCTCAAAGAGAACGGAACCAATGTCACATTCGAGGCTTCTCACATCGCGACCGTCTCTGCAGGCCCGGCGGTCGACCTTGCGTCGAAGCATCGTCTCGACAATGGAGACAACCCGTCAGTCCAGATCCTGCAACTTGCAGCCCCGCGAAACGAACCGGTCACTCATCTCTATGCGGCAGCACATATCGCTTCTGGAAATCCGCCTGATCCGACAGTCGAGTACGCGTTGCACTATTCGACCGACCTTGGAGAAACCTGGCAGCCGATCGTGGAAAACTGGAAGATCGAAAGATCGTCCGAAGAGCCGCAAGACTTCTGGTCTCAAAGCTTCTGCTATGGAGACATCAGCCTTTCTCCGCCACATTCAGGCCCGGTTCAATTTCGCTCTTCGAACTCCAAGGGGAAGCCAATTCTCCGCTTCGAAGCTCACCTCGACTATCAAATCGAACACCCCGATGCATGCCGTGTGACTTTCGAATGGGAGGAAGAAGAAGGAACACAGCGAACCGAACAGAACACGTTCTCACCTGGCCAGAAATCTGCTTGGGAAATTGAAACTGGCTCGCGAGTCCAGATGCATTCTGTGAAGTTCGAAGTCGAATAGCATCCGCGACTTCCTTCGAAAACTGGTCTCAGAGCGCGTTATCTTTCGCTCCTCAGGCAGGTGCGAGAATCCCCTCGACACCACCTCTCACCCGGAGTTCTCGCTCTCCATAGGCCTCCTGAATTGCGTAGACCTCCAATACGCAAACGAACATTCACCAAAATTTATTCGTGTGGATAACGGTCGATTCGAGAACGACTTACGAGCGCAGCCATCCTCTCCGAAGCCCGTCTGCTCCTAAATCTTGGAAGATTTCGGCAACATTTTCAGTGCTCCAGCGATATTCAAATAGCAGACGATCCTTGGCCCACCCAATTCGCTCAGTCACTCAACGACATGGCGATTCGGGGCTTTGGGATCACTCTTTGAGCTGAGTCGGTCGAAAGCGGCCCTCGCAAACAACTGTTGTTCACTGCAAAGCCGAACAGAAACTGCGAGACGAAACGGACAAGATCGACGCGTGCAAAGAGATTCCCCTCAAATGGAGTAGATGTAATGCGGAAGCGATCTCAGGAGCAGTCGCAAACAGTGGCACTGAAGGTTGATGAAGACTTTTCACTCTTTCGAAGGACGGTCCTCCTGCACCGACTTTCACAATCAAGCAATTCAGAAGAAGATCGGTCCACACAGAAGACTGTGGACTCCGACAATTGGCCGCGAGCCAGTATCGAAAGTTTCGACGGGCCACCTCTCTCCCGGAATGCGGGATGATCATTGGCATCGGGATTCCCCGCAGACCTGCTTGAACGACAAAACTTCAATCGTCAAAGACTATTTCTGCGGAGCTGACTCAGAACGCCATTCGAGAGAATAAACTCCCTCCTGCCCCAGCCCCACGTAAGCCCACTCTCCAAACGGGTCGCACACCAAATCAACGACATCATCCGAAACTGTTGTCGACCACAAGAGTTCACCATCGGCATCAAGCCAGTAGAGTGCTCCTTCGACCGTTGAAACGATGAGACGATTTGGCTCGTAGCTCGCATCAAGACGATGCACCGTTCCGTCCAGAACGTATGACCCCACGCTGGCACCATCTCCATCATAGACTTCGACACCGTGTGCGAAGCTCGCGAGATAAACCAGATCGCCATCTCCGGTCAAACGCAGCCCGCCCACGTTGGACCAGTTCTTCTCCCGCCAGATCTCCGCCCCTGAAAGATTGAAGCAGCAGACCAGCCCATGTTCCGCCGCACCAAACAGGATCGGTTCATTCGGACAGAACCGCAGGAAGGCCAGTGGACGCAGAGTTTCAAACCGTCCGATCTTGCGACGACGTTCGTTATAGAACGTCGTTGTCGCATTCACATACGAGACAGCGAGGTGATTTCCAAAAGGTGAAATCGCAATTGCGAGCGGAATCTCGGAAGGCGTAAATTCGCCGACGACCTTTAAGTTTCGATCGAACCGGAGAATGAGATCTTCTCCGCAGAGCGCCGCCCCAAAGTTACCATCATCGCTCCAACTCAACTGTGTCGGTGGACTGTGCAGGTGAGTGATGGAAGCAATCTGACCGTGACGGTCAACGCGAGAAAGGGTTCCGGTGGCATCTGCCAAGAACAGGTCGCCCGTCTCGCGAGCATAGGCCATCGCTTCGAGCGACCCGTCAGTTGTGCTGTGCCATCTCATTCGTGGCCCGAGACCGCGCCCCTTCAGCCATTTCGGAGCGTGTTGGAGTTCCGGGTCACGGGCTGGGTTCATCGCTGAGTAAATTCAGGTTGAGTGAGGATTTTCATCGCGGCCTGGATGTCAGGGTCTGCGTAGACATCGACATCGCCGATCGGACGTTCAAAAGAACCATGATCGACGACGACATCCGGTGCAAGTCCAATGCTACCCCATGTCGAGCCGTTCGGCGAGTAGAATCGGGCTGTCGTAAGCCTGATACTCGTTCCAAAGCGAGCATCGAAGATCGTCTGAACACTCCACTTTCCGTAGCTCTTGCGTCCAACGACTGTTCCTCGTCGGTGGTCTTTGATCGCCCCAGCTACGATTTCGCTCGCGCTGGCACTGTTCTCGTCGATCAACAGGACGATAGGAATTCCCCATGTTCCGTTTTGCCTCGCCCGGTAAGTCGCGTTCTGATCGGAGACGCGGCCTTTAGTCGAGACAATCACTCCCTCATCGATGAAACGATCGAGGACTTCAATCGCAGCTGTTAACAATCCACCTGGATTTTCACGGACATCCCAGATCAGTGCTCGCATCCCTTGCTGATGCAGCTTCTGGAGAGCTTCATCCATTTCGCGAACTGTGTTCTGCTGAAAGCCGGTCATCTGGATGTAGGCGATTCCGTTTTGTGAATCGATGATCTTCGCGACTGACACGCTTTTGATCTGAACTTCACGACGTTGACACGTCACTTGAAATGTTCTGTAACCATCGCGATTGACGGTCAGCTGAACACTGGACCCCGCCTTACCAGTTAAGAGATCGGCAGCTTCCTGAGTCGTTAAATTGCGGCAGTCGGTTCCGTCAACAGCCGTAATTATATCTCCGCGCTTGAGCCCCTGCTCTGATGCAGGACTTTCCGGAAGCACTTGCTTGAGAGCCATTCCCAGGCCGGTTTCGCCTTCCATCACGATTCCGATCCCGACGAACTCGCCCTTGATGTTCCCGTACAGATCTTTTCGTCGACCTGGCGTCAGAATGCTGCTGTAGTCATCGAGGCAGTTAAAGGCTCCGAAGCAGTATTCCATGATGATCGGACCGGATGACAACCCAATCTCGTCATCGCATAACTTGCAAACTTCGCGAACCACACTTTGAGCATCGAACCGATGGTTGACCGGTTTCACCTTATTGTTCCAGTACATGTCATATAACTTGCGTCGAAGCTTTTCGATTCTCTCAGGTGATGCTCCGAAGAGATTCTCCTCAACGAATCGTTCATGACCGAGCGCCAGCCAGAGACTTTCGGTTCCGTGCGAGACGAGTGTGCTGACGCTAATTGAACTGACGAAATAGGACTGGACGTTCGTCAGAACATCGTCGTAGAGACTGAGCGCTGCCTCTTGAGACATGGGCTTCAACGTCGTCTGAAAGCTGTCATCGAGATAGCGGCGCTCGATGGAGAAATTCAACTTCGCGTATCGAAGTCGCAGCTTCAAAGTCTCGTCATTGGAAAACTGTTCCAGCGCAGACTCATAAACCTTGATCGCCCCGGACCAGTCCTTTTCGCTTTCGAGGGCCTCGCCGTTGCGAAGTGCAGACTGCACATCAACAACTCTAAAGTCCTCAGCCCCTTGCAGGAGTTGCGAACTCAGAAAGAGGAATAGAATCGCCGACGGAATACCAATCGTGTTTCGTAATGAAACGATGGAGTCTCCCATCGTGGTCCTCGCTTTCACTGATCAACCGGATTCTGAACGTCTGCGAATTCCGGCTTGTTCTGTTGCGTCGTCCTCCCTCCTTGAATGTCATTCCCACCGCGGACAACGAAATGTCAGCGGCTAATCCGTCCCATGGAACTTAGTCCACAATGCACTTTTGGGCAAAAGGATACAAGCGCGAAACTTAACTGAAACTTTCCTCCAGCGATGATTTTGATCAACACCATCAGGTTGTTCCGATCATCAGTGACTCTGACAGCTGTGTCAGGATTGCACGTCATGCGAACATTGAGATCCTCTCAACTTGAGCAACCGGACAGTTCGTTGAATTGCACCCCGCAATGTTGTCACAACCCCTTCCATGGTCAGCCGGTTGCGTCGAGACAATCAATCATTCCGAACGCGGCGCCTTCAACGATCACACCTGCGCAGATTGATGCAGCGCTTGTGGCGAAACTCTTCATTCTCCTGACAGGTTGCCTTTTTTTCACCTTCGCTGTTCGACCTTCAATGAATGCGTCTCGACCATCTACTTTCATTCAAGATGGTCCGCCGTACCGTCTGAGCCTGCCTACCGTTGAATTTCCATGATCTGATCACTGGTCATTCGAAATGGAAAACTGATCGATGCCCAAGCCCTTCGCCAGAAGGCATCGCGGAGAGACGACAGAAAGTCTTCCTCGTGAGCGCCGTCAACTGGCTCACAACACTCTTCGCCGATATGATCGGAGTTTCCGATGACGAAACACAACTGACGATTTCGCCCACGAATGAAAGCCGACATTCATGAGATATTCCTTCCTCCTCGCGTTACTGATCGCCATCCCTTCGCTTCAGGCGGAAGAGCGTCCCAACGTGCTCTTCGTCATCAGCGATGATCAGTCGTGGTTGCACGCCTCCGCGTACGGATGTGAATTCGTGCAAACACCGGCATTCGATCGGGTCGCCAGCGAGGGAATTCTCTTCAACAATGCTTTCGCAGCTTCGCCTGGATGCAGCCCGTGCCGAGCAGCGTTGCTGACTGGTCGGCACATCTGGCAGATCGAAAACGCAGGGACACATGCCAGCTCATTTCCTGCCAAATACCCGACGTTTCCGGAGGTATTAGCAGAGAACGGTTATCACGTCGGATACACCGGAAAAGGTTGGGGTCCCGGTAACTATAAGGATGACGGACGTACGGAAAACCCGGCAGGCCCCGCTTACGTCGGAGAAACTCTGGAGAGCCCGTACAAAGGAATCAGCAACAAAAATTACTCAGCGAACTTCAAGAACTTCCTTGGCCAGAAGCAACCGGATCAGCCCTTCTGCTTCTGGTATGGAGCACACGAACCGCATCGCAGTTTTGAAAAAGGATCGGGTCTGAAAGCAGGCAAAGACCTCGAAAAAGTCGAAGTCCCGCCCTTCCTTCCAGATCATCCTGAAATCCGATCCGACCTCGCGGACTATGCTGTCGAAATTGAATGGTTCGATCACCACCTCGGCGAAATCCTGAACGAACTCGAAGCAGCTGATGAACTCGAGAACACATTGATTATCGTCACTTCTGACAATGGGATGGCGTTCCCTCGAGCGAAAGCCAATTGCTACGAGTACGGCATTCACATGCCGCTCGCAATTCGATGGGGCGGCATCAATTCAGAAAGCCACCTCTCCGATGCACTGGTCGCCTTCGTCGATCTGACAGCCACGATTTACGACGTCGTCGGAATTCCGCATCCATCCACCGAATATCCCCTCTCGGGTCACAGCCTGCTTCCACTCCTGAAAGGGGACGAAGACGATTCCACTGATCGGGCCTTCGTCTTCTCCGGGCGAGAGCGACATTCCTCCTCACGCTATCAGACGCTTGCCTATCCCCAGCGAGCAATGCGGACAGCTCAATACTTATACATCCGAAATTTTCGACCGGAACGCTGGCCAGCTGGTGCCCCTCAAAAACTAAATAACGATGGAACTCTCGGACCGGAACACGGCGGATACCACGATATCGACGCCTGTCCAAGCTTGAGCTTTCTGATCGAACATCGCGACGACCCGGAAGTCGAAGAGTATTTTCATTACGCAGTCGACATGCGGCCCGAGATCGAGATCTTCGACATCGTGAGCGATCCTGGTTGCTTGACGAATCTCACTGGCGAACCTGAGTTCGCAGGAACCGAAGAGCAACTCGCTAAGCAGTTCAATCAATACCTGATCGAAACAGGCGACCCACGTGTGCTCGACGGAGGCGACATCTTCGAAACCTATCGCCGATACAGTTCGCTTCGCTCATTTCCAGTTCCTGAACACGTTGCCCAACACCGTGAGGAAATGGAACAGGACGGATGGATTCCGCTCTTCAACGGCCGCGATCTCGAAGGGTGGACAGCAAGTCCTCCGGCCGATTCGTTTACCGTCGTCAATGGCATGATTCGCGCCCACGCAACTCAGGACCAGTCTCACCTGTTCTACACCGGAGACGTTGAAGCAGCTGACTTCAATGACTTCGAATTGCTCGTCGAAGGCCTGACCACCCCAGGGTCAAACGGCGGAGTCTACTTTCACACGAAGTTTCAGGAAGAAGGATTTCCGAATGCTGGTCACGAAGTCCAAATGAACGCCAGCCACAAAAACACGACTCGAACCGGCAGCTTGTTCGCGGTCCAAAATCTCGATGAACCACCCGTTGGAGACGACGTTTTCTTCACGCTGCACATCCAGGTTCAGGGTGACACCGTGCAAATTCAGGTCGACGATGAAATTGTCGTCGAATACACGGAACCTGAAGAATACCAGCACCCTCGATACACAGAGCGACGCATCGATCACGGGACATTCGCACTGCAAGCCCACGATCCCGAGAGCATCGTTTATTTCCGAGAGATCTGGGTCCGACCACTCGATTAGGACACCTGCATTCCCCGGAATCGCAGATACTTCACAATGCAACGGCGGTTCAAATACCGAACCGCCAAATCGAACATCACTCACCAGAGTGTGAAGTTCGCAATTCCAACCGAGAAACAATCTTGCAATATTCAGTCAACTGAGTATCCTGCCCACAACTTACCCGGTAGTGTAACGGTAGCACCACAGTTTTTGGTACTGTTAGTCCAGGTTCAAATCCTGGCCGGGTAATCTTCTTTAAGTCACTTTCTCACAGTGACTTACTGCTTCTCTTTGATGTGCACGCTGTACACATTCTCGGTCGGCTGCTGAGGATTCCTCCTCCCTGACTCTAAAGCTTCAGTCAGCGATCCGAACTCCTCTCAGTTGGAAGTCGACTCTTCGATCGTTGGACAGTTTGGCCTCACAATCTCTGACGCGTTCATGATTGCTGTGACTCAGACAGCCAGCTCTTTTAAACGGGAACTCGCGCAAACTTCCGTGCGAGGCACTCGATTCTTTCCGAAAAACGCTTCAGCATTCTCTGATGCCTTGATCTGGTCGATTTGCTACTGTGCCTCAATTGGAAATTCAGAGCGTCACCGCTTGTGTAGACATCTGAGGTCGTAGAATTGTTTAGCGGATTGAGTCATGTTCAGCGTTTTCTTTTGTCGCGCTTCTCTGAAGTCCTGTCTGCCCGTTCTCCTCTGTCTGACGATGCTGCCTGCCATCGGGCTGGGTCAAAAGCGAGCGAAGCCAACCGCACGTGAGGACAAGCAAGTCGCTTCAAGCGAAGCTTCGAATGCAATCGGCAACAGTGCCACTCCGGTTGACCGGATCACTGTCCCGGATGGATTCAAAGTTGAATTGCTTTATTCGGTTCCCGGTGACGATCAAGGGTCGTGGGTCACACTCTGCACCGACAACAAAGGACGAATTCTCGTCAGTGATCAGTTTGGCGGTCTTTATCGCTTTGCTCCACCAACTGCGGGAACTCCTCTCGATCCGACTCAGATCGAAGAAGTCCCTGCAAACATCCGTGCCATCAATGGAATGGTGTGGTCGCACGGAGCACTTTATGCAGGAGTCAATGATTACGAGCAGAAGATTCCTTCGGGCTTATATCGAGTGACTGACAGCGACGGTGATGACAACCTTGATCGCGTCGAACTTCTAAGAGAAGTGAAGTCCAAGGGAGACCATGGCGTTCATGCTGTCGTTCCGAGCCCTGATGGAGAATCACTGTTCCTGATCACCGGCAACAACGCTCGTCCTCCGGAACTGGCACCGAGCTCACCCGTTGTCCCAGTCTGGGGAGAAGATCACTTGCTCCCCAGCATGCCCGATGGACGTGGACACAACCGCGGTGTTCTCGCACCGGGAGGGATTATCTATCGCGTTTCTCTGGATGGAAAAAGCTTCGAAGCATACGCATCGGGATTCCGAAACATCTATGACGCAGCCTTCAATCACGAAGGGGAATTATTCACATACGATGCAGACATGGAGTACGACTTCAACACTCCCTGGTATCGACCAACTCGAATCTGCCACGTAACCAGCGGAGCGGAATTCGGATGGCGGAACGGAGCCGGAAAGCGACCTGTCTTCTATGAAGACAACCTTCCCGGAATTCTGGACATTGGTCCTGGCTCGCCGACTGGAATGACGTTTGGATATGGCGCGAAGTTCCCTGCGAAATACCAGAACGCGTTGTACGCGCTCGATTGGAGTTGGGGTCGCCTGTACGCCGTCCATCTTTCGGAAGAGGACTCCTCTTATACCGCGACAAAAGAGGAATTCGTCACTGGAGCTCCACTGCCGATTACCGACGCCATTATTCATCCGGATGATGGAGCGATGTACTTCACGATCGGAGGGCGGAGAGTACAGTCAGGGCTGTATCGTGTCACCTACGTTGGTGACGAATCGACAGCACCTGCTGAGGTAACGATCACCCAAAACGACGCAAGAGAAACTCGACACGCACTCGAGAAGTTTCACGGACATCACGATCCGAAGGCAATTGAAACTGCGTGGCCTTATCTCGCTGACGAGGATCGATTCATTCGATTCGCTGCCCGAACTGCTGTCGAGCATCAACCGGTCGAACAATGGCGAGAGAAAGCATTCAACGAAGCTGACTCAGCCATTCAAGTTGAGGCGCTCCTCGCCCTTGCTCGCGTCACTGGTGTCTGCCCACAGCATCGATCGGGTTCAGGCTTCGAAGTCGACACCACAATGCGCGATCAACTCCTCGAAAAACTGACCGCAATCGATGTCAAGAAACTGAACCTAACGCAACAGTTAACGCTCATTCGCACCGAGCAAATTGTCTTGAATCGATTCGGTCAGCCCAGCGATGAGATGATTCAGAAATTGATCAGTCAGCTCGATCCGCTCTTTCCGTCGACTTCAACGGAACTGAACTGGCTGCTGTGTGAAACCCTCGCCTGGCTTCAATCCCCTGCTGTCGCTCAAAAAGCGATCGCACTGATGGAAACAGTTCCCACACAAGAAGAACAAGTCCAATACGCACGATCGATCCGGATGCTGACCGCCGGTTGGACTCCAGAACTCCGCCAAGCTTACTTCGAATGGTTTCTCGATGCAGCGAACTATCGCGGTGGGGCCAGCTTCGAAAAATTCATGGATTTCATTCGCACAGACGCCATCGCCTCTTTGACGGAAACTGAAAAAGCTGAGATGGCCGAACTGCTGAAGCGAAAGCCGGAGAGAAAGTCTCCTCTCGATCACCTGGGACAAGTGCTCGCTGGCCGACCAGAGACGAACTGGACACTCGATCAACTCTCTGTGGCTGCTGCTCAAGAACTCGCGCACAGAAACTATTCGAATGGCCGCAAGATGTTTGCAGCAGGTGGCTGTTTCGCCTGCCATCGTTTCAAAGACGAAGGCGGAATGACCGGGCCAGACTTAACCTCAGCCGGGCGTCGATACTCTGCTCGCGATCTTCTCGATCAAGTCATCCATCCGAGCAAAGTGATCAACGATCAGTTCTCCGCGATCACTGTCGCAACGGAAGACGGCATGATTCACACCGGTGTCGTCGTGAACTTGAGTGGAGACACCATGACCTTGAACACCGATTTCGCAGATCCGAATAAACGCGTTCGGATTAATAGAAATCAAATCGAAGATCTGATCGTTTCCAAAACGTCTCCGATGCCAACTGGGTTGTTAAACCGGATGACCAAAGACGAAGTTCTGGACCTCGTCGCTTATCTCCTGAGTTCCGGAGATCCTGAACATCAGTACTTTGAGAGTAATCCCTCAGCCGAATGAGCCCTGCCGTTTTCGTGTGCGGCTTTCGACTCTTCACGTCGGGCCGCACATCGACAACGCAGATCGCCCTCCAAAAACGAGATCACTCGACGAGATAGACTTCGCGAACCGGCTCGAAGAGTTGCGTCGGGCTGAGTTCGCAACCGAGCGCGGTCACAATTCGGCAGGAGGCTGCCACGATGCCCATGTCGTGCTCTCCGTTTGCCACGAAAATCACATTGCCCCACTTGGCATAGATGGTTCCGTTGAGCGCTCCAGTTCCAAGGAGTTGTTCGCTCACGAGCACAATTGGCCGTCGATCATTTCTTGACTGATAAAGCGACACACCGTTGTAAGGACTCCCCGGCGAAGACAACGGTCTCAGGACGGTGTTTAAGATCGCCCCATTGATGACAACGCTGGGAAGCATCGAAAGCAACGGAATTGGTGGAGACGACGAACTGTCTTCATTAATGTCCGGCAGCCCCGTCGCTGGAGTGAACGACGAGTTGTCTGTGATGTAAAACATCACTCCATTCATGTTGACCGGACCGGCTCCGATCAGCAGCGAGATCTGCGTCAGCGGATGTTTGCCGCGAATGATGTAAACGCCGGGATTAAATCGAACTGGTCCAGTAACGATGTTGATGTACTCGTAAACTCCTGGATTCAAAACAACTGGTGGCGCCAAAATGGGGAGGTTGATGATGTTCACTCCTCCTCGATTCGTCGCATCAACATTAACCGGATCCACAGCAACTCGCGGGACCGGAAGGTGATCCAGAGGATCTGTGACAGGTCGTCGATTCGCTTGCAACGGACTCGGCTCACTGGCGTCGTAATGGCCGTAATTATTTGGATTGTCGACTCCGCCGACAACGTAAATGTCGCGGGCTCTCAATTTCGTCAGCGGAAGAATTGGCGTGCATGTGGACGCGTGACGTAGCCCGAGGCCGACCCGCTGTCCAACGTAAACACCATCCTCGTCGTAGCCGCTCCAGTCATTGTTAACAATGACTGCTCCGTTAACGCGAACACGTCCCAACCCGAGGACTTCCAATCCCCCCAGATGATGATTGGGAAGCGATGGAATCGCAATTGGAAGTCCGGCAATCGTGATCGGGGGCGGATTGGGATCGAGAATCACCAACGCAGAATCGACTGTCGCGTCTTCCACTCCTGCCACGGAACGTGATCTCACACTCCGTTGAGACAACTGGCTGACCAGATGCATGAAAAAGGTATCGGAGGAACGGTTGACTTCTGCTTCAAAGTAATTCGCATTCCCCGCAAATGGGCCCGTTAGCGGCGGATTGTTGACCGTCACATTCGAACCTGAGAGCCCGTGAATCTGCTGCACCATATCGACAGCACTCTGCCGGGCAATCTGTGCATTTTCATTCTGTATGTACGACAATGCGGCAGCAGTCGCACCAGCATCGGCCGCATGCTGAGTTTCGCGATACTCATACATGATGAACGAACCATCCACCACCAATCCAACGATCCCCAGAATCATCGGCATCGTCAACAAGACGAAGATCAAAGCCTTGCCGGAGCGGGAAGGAGTTGTACTGGCAGTGGATTGTTTGGACGAATTATTCATGACAACAACACTGTTAAGTTCATTCGAATTCTATCTCGCTGACCAGTTCATTCAGGATTGAAAAGCGACTTCAATATTTTTGCAGGACTGCAACAACCGAGTTAGTGTCGGATTCTTACGTCGGACGACGCTTGAAGCAGGAAAGTCTTCCCAGTGAAACTTAAAAAGGGTTGATGCGAATAGCGCAACGAAACGCTCACACGGTCATTGATGCGGCACGATCCATCCGGCCATTCCACCTGTACATTGATCTTTTCGGGAGGAATACAGACAGCTGCTTCGCGAACAATCTCACAGATCTCCGTCTGCTCGCTGGCATTCTCGTTGAATGTGTTGGGCCCCCACATACTGAATTCCGGCTCAGCATTCTCTCCTCGCACTGAGGCTGTTCGCGAGAGTCGTCGAGCTGCTTCCGCGAGAGAGTTGTTGTTCAAAACAATCAGCGAAAAATCGATGGCTGATATCAAAATGAACAGCAGAACCGGCAACACAAAAGCGGTTTCAACGATTGTTGCTCCTGACCTCTTCGAGAGAGATGCTGAGCGTGGGATTCGTCTTGTCACGTCCATCACCTCATCTCCCTACTGAAACTGCCGGTAAGTCACAGTCGCTTTGAGCGGAATTGTGTTCGGGATCGTGGGCCAAGAAACGATCGTTCGAAACTGATAGTTGGCCGAAACTGTCACCAGGAGATTGCCGTCGACTTCTGTGACTGAGGTAATCTGAATGTCGAGATCGTCGGCGGTGAACTGCGGATGATCGTCAAGTTCATCAATCACGATCGTCCGTATCTTTGCTTCCCAGTCTTGAATGGTGATGGGTGAAACGCGGTGCGTCGCTGCATAATACGTCCCGGTGTCTGCTGCGTTCGACACAGCGATTGACCAGTGAAGCGCGCGTCCATAATCAACACATCCCAGAAAGAATGTCAGGATGATTGGTAGGACGATTGCAAACTCGACCGCCGCGGCCCCGCTTCGCCGATTTTCAGATTTCCTATTTGTTGAACAGGATCGCATTTCAAGCTCGCTTGTCCTGATCTTCGATGGTTATGCAACCGGACGAAGACCACTTCACGTTTTGCATTATTGATTTCCGAAGTATTCCCAAATCTGAATGGCAGCTGGTCCTGCGAGCACAACAAACACCGAAGGAAAAATGAGGAGCAATGTTGGGATCAGAATTTTGACAACTGCTTTCTGAGCACGTTCTTCAGCCCTCATTTCGCGTTTGGTTCGAAGCAAGTCCGCATGGGACCGAAAAGCATCAGAGATTCGGGTTCCATACTGTCTGGTTTGCTGACAAAGAGTCGCCAGAGAAAGGATCTCGTCGCAATCACTCCGATGAGCAAAACTCATGAGTGCCTGATCAACTGACGCTCCAAGATTGATCTCACTGCGAACACGGGCCATCTCGTGTGACAGCACCGGGTGCGCATTTCCAATTTCCGAGGAAACTCTTTGAAGAGCAGATTCTAAACTTAACCCACTGGTCAGACATGTAATCATTAAGTCCAGAAAATCGGGAAGACCCTTAAGTAGCGTGAGGTGCCGTTTCGTCTTTTTTCGATCGAGCCAAAACCCTGGAGCCAGCATTCCGATTCCCCCGCCGATCAGTGAAATCCAGAAGGCTAGTTCAGCACCGATGAGACGGAAGGCCAAAAGCGACAACGCAATCACAGTTGGAAGCACTGTCAATCCAATCGTCACCATGAAGTAGTAAGCTTGTGCCTGCCGTCCATAGAACCCTGCGTGTCTCAGCCTGCTTTCCAATTGGCTGACGGTTCCATTCAGCGACATTTCACTGCCGGCCGGAAGCTTGGAAGCAACACTTCCGACGGTCGACTTCACAAACTTCTTGAGTTTTGACTCGGAAACTTGATTCGGGTTAAAACGCCGAGAGGCTTCTTCAACGCGCCGTTGCGTCCGATGGTCACTATTGAAGAACAAATGCGAGACCGCATAGACCACTCCTGCGAAACCGCAGAAGGCGACCATTGAACTGACGATCTGGCTAGGAAACATGATCTCACCTGGAGGTAGTGAACCAAAACACTGTCTTGTTTGTTTCTGGATGTGGAATCGACAAAGTCTGTCGCGGACATCGTTCATCAAGACGACTGACACAGTCGCTATGACCTGGGTCTTTAGTTTTACTAGTTCGTGAACACGTCGATTTAGTACTCGAAGTTAATGATCTTTCGAATCCACAAAATTCCTGTAGCAATGGCAACGATCAGGCCGACCAACAGGTACGGATAGTTCAACAAAATGCTCGCGTACTGACGGTCGAGCAGATAAATTCCGACAAACGCACCGAACGGCATGAGCGACAGCACATTGGCCTGCATGCGTCCTTCACCTGTGATCGCCTTAATCTTCATGGCAAGCTTTCCGCGTTTTCGAGAAAGCTCTGCCAAGTTCTCGAGGACTTCTGTCGGGTCTCCACCGGCTTGACGTTGCATCAGCAGCGCGACAGAGAAGAGCTGAAACTCGACGACGCCCGTCCGTTGGGCCATATCACGCAGAGTCAACTCGTAAGGCAAACCGAGATTCTGCTGTTCGCAGCAGTACGTCAGTTCATCCGAAACAGGCGAGCTCGTTTGCTTTGCCACAATCTGCAAAGCGTTTTGAATGGTTTGCCCAGCCTGGACGGAGCGTCGCATGAAATCGAAAACTTCGGGAAGCTGTTCAGAGAGCTTCTGCATACGTTTACGATGGGAAATCACAACGTGAATCCATGGAATCACCGCTCCCGTTAACATCGCCCCGAATGTAATCGAGTAATGGCAGTAGAGCGCAGGTAACACGCCAGCAACCGTTGCGAAGAGAACCGATCGACGGCAGACATCCGTCACCGTTAACCGCAGCCCTGATTGCTCGAGATACAACTCGAGTCTCTGTTGAAAGTTCGGATTGAACTCTTCCCCGGCACTCGCGCCGCCAGCTTTCCACTCCTTGAACAACCGTGACTTACTGACCTGCTCGCGGACCAGTTTTCGCTGCTGTTCGATGACCCGCTGATCGATACGTTTTCGACTGGACGAAAACATGTCCGCAATCAACATGACAACAGCGATGATGGACAGTCCGGCAGCAATCGCTGGGGGGGAGCTGAAAATTGAGGAAATATCCATGTCAGATCTCAGACAATCGCAGCGACGCGATCAATACGTTCGGGGTGGAGTTCTTTTTCTTCAAACATTTCATGTGAGAGTTCCGAGCCGGCAACTCTGAGTTGCTCCAGGCAACGTGGACGAATGCCGGTTGCACTAAACACTCCAGTGACCGCTCCATCAGCCGAGACGCCAGTTTTTCGGAAGGTGAAGATGTCATGTGATTCAATCACGCTTCCGTTCGTTCCGGTGAGCTCTGTAATTTGAGTCACTTTTCGCTCACCATTTGAAAGTCGCTCGCAGTGCACGACGATCTGAATTGCAGATCCGATGAGCTCGTTGATCAGCCAGGAAGGAAGATCAAACCCGGCCATCCCAACGAGCATCTCAAGTCGGCGAAATGAGTCGCGAGCCGAGTTTGCGTGTATTGTCGTCAAGCTTCCTGAGTGCCCGGTCGTCATCGCTTGAAGCATGTCGAACGCTTCGACTCCTCGACATTCTCCGATGATGATTCGATCTGGTCGCATTCGAAGAGAGTTTTTCAGAAGCTCACGAGCAGTGATCTCGCCTTTTCCCTCGAGATTGGGTGGTCGAGTTTCCATCCGGGCCACACGAGGTTGATCGAGCTGAAGCTCTGCAGCATCTTCGATCGTGACAATTCGCTCACGTGTCGGGATGAACCCTGAGAGAACATTGAGAAGCGTGGACTTTCCGCTGCCGGTTCCCCCAGAAACAACGACGTTCAGACGCGAACGAACGCAGGCCATGAGGAACCTGCTCATCTCTTTGGTCATCGCACCGCGGGCGATCAAGTCTTGAATTTCAAGCGGACGATTTCCAAAGCGACGGATGGAAACGAGTGCACCTGCCAGAGCCAACGGTCGAATCACGGCGTTGACGCGACTTCCATCGGACAGACGTGCATCAACCATCGGGCTGGACTCATCGAGACGGCGGCCGACTTTGCTCGCAATTCTCTGAACAATTTCGATGAGATGATCTTCGTCATGAAATCGAACGTTCGTGTCTTCGAGTTGCCCTCGTCGTTCGATGTAAACTTTTTCCGGGCCATCAATGAGAATGTCGCTGATTGTCGGATCACGCAACAGTGGTTCCAGTGGCCCCAATCCAAGCGTTTCGTCGATGACTTCTTCAACGAGCCGTTTTTGATCTTCGTGAGAAAGCACATCTCCGCGGAAGCGGCAGAGGTCTTCGATCCCGACTCGAAGTTGCCGACGCATCTCGTAATCGTTCAGCCCACTGATCGAATCGAAATCGAGGGCTTCGATCAAGTGCTTGTGAATGTCCTTTTTGATCGCCAGGAAGCGAGAGCGATTCGCATCACTCGAACCACTTCCAGGATGATTTGCAGTCTTTTGGCCGGCACTCATGATTACCCTCTAGTCAACGGAATTCAGTGACCGTTGCGGTCGCCTTAAGGAGTTCCTTCAATTCACACTGTTCAGCAATTCGACATCGACTGCCCCTTAGAGATAGAAACAACCCATTGTCTGTTTAATTAACTGAACACCTCGTTGAGCAAGCCCCACAGTCTCTCGAGCAGTTGCCGCTTTCTTGTCTTGGGTCTTCTCACTCTGGTTGCGTTCGAGCAGGCTATGTGTAATCCGATTTAGTGCCCGACTGTATTTACACTTCGGCGACTCCATCACGAGCGCAACGCCACAATTGATCGCATGATTGACCTGAGAAATCTCTTCAGGGAGCGTGTGCGAAATGGGCCGTCCCAGAATTTTCTCAGCTTGTTTTTGCTCAAGATGGCCCGGCATTCCCATTCGCGAACAGACGATTTCAATGGTCTCGTCGTTTAATCCGAGTGTCTTAAAATAGTCCAAGGCGTTTCTTGCTCGACAGACCGAAGAAAAGTCTGGACGCACAGTTAAGAGAATGGTTGTCGTTTGCTCGAGGATGCTTGAATACCCCTGCACTTCGCGGCACGATCCGAGATCGATCACTATGTCGTCATGCTTTTCCAATGCGACAGAAATGAGATGTCTCAGGTCTGACACATCAGGTTGACTTCGATCACCGTAGTGTCCGACCGATGGAAGAACTTCGAGCCCGGCACACGACTTGGACATTGACCGTTCGAGCATCGTCCCATCGACAAAGGACGAGTTCGCACAAAGTTCCTGGAGCGAGTGATTCGAGTTGATCCCCAGGAATCGACCGACATCACCCTGCTGGCAGACGAAATCAAGAAGCGCACAGCGCTGCCGATTTTGTGCAATGCCGGCAGCGAGATTCACAGCAAAAGTTGTTGTTCCACATCCTCCAACTGCGCCGACAACTCCGATCACATTTTGTGGTGTCGAGTCAATTCCGATTCGCGTCTTTGCCGAAGAGATCAACTCAGTGATCTGGGATGACATATCTCTTCGGAGATCGACGAAGTCATCAGCTCCTTGATGGAGCAATCTGATAACGTCCTCTGAAGAGTCAGCGTGACCGACGACGACCAAGAAAGAATCAAACTTCTTGCGCACGCTTTGAAGCTGTTGCCCGGCAGATTGTGAGTTTTGATCGATGACCGCAAAAACAATGTGATACTGATCACCCTGCTCGCTCGGCACCTCGTGGAGCGTCCGCCAAGGTCGCGTGACACACTCCTTAATCCGCCTGTTTGCGTTTAAGACTTCATGAAGTTGGGTTGCACTTCCAACATCGTCGCTGACAACCAGTGCTTTCATCTTAACCTCTGGGTACGCCCTTCTTGTCCACGAAGACATCAGCACTGGCTGATCTCATACGTTATCCAAGTCTCCAGAAGGCTACTTTGAAGTTAGCTGCATGGCGGGCAGAAAATTCTGAATTCAGAAATTTCCACGAACGAGAATCGTAGGAATTTATGTCGTCGAGCGGCCAGTTTCTCTTCTTCACAGGTCGTCGTCCGAAAAAAGCAACACGACAAACTTGCTCATTCGAAAACCGGTACGGGGTGTGAATTTTTCCTGTCGTGTCATGCGAAGCAGTGGACTATCTCGTCCAGACGACAGAGAACATTCATGACAATGGACATCAATAAGGGAGTGTTTGTCGAGAGCGTTGCAACACGATGATGCAAAAACGCATCATCGGAAACCCGCGAATGTCTGTCGAAATCTTTCACAGAATGGGACGACGACTAATTTAGAACGCGCCAAACGTCGGTAACTCATTGTGGAAACAACTGTTTACACCTGTCCGAAATCTCATGCCCGCAACCACAGCCGCGAGATGATTTCAGATCACTCAAGTGTGTTGCAAATCGATCATCCCAGGATCGGCAAGAGGGGTGATGACCCGGGCTGAAGATGGTGTGTGACGATTTCACCGAGAAGAGTTGTCTGCGTGACATCATAGACTTCGATGTCCGCCAAAGTTCCCGACAACCTCGGGTTCCCTTCAAAGACGACGATGCGATCACATTTTGTTCGACCGACGAGCTGTTGTTGAGTCGGCTCCGAGATCGTTTCCTTAGGAGAGTCACTCCCCAGCTGGATTAGTTCTGGCTCTTTGGCTGCTTCTGAACCTCCAACAGGTTCCGCACCGCCGTGCCACCCTGGAAGGTTTTGCGTTGAGGAGGAATCCTCCGTTTTTCGAGTTTCCTTGTTGGCCCACTTGCTCGGACCTTCTACGAGGACTTCCACTTTACGACCGATGAACTCAGCGTTGTCTTCACCACTGATTTCGTTTTGCAGCTTGAGAAGTTCGTTGTTACGTCGTTTTTTGACCAGTTCTGGGACGTCGTCTTCGTACAGAGCAAACGCCTTGGTTCCAGGCCGAGGGCTGTACTTGAAAATAAAGCTGTTCTTGAAGCGAAACTCGTTGACGGAGTCGAGGCACTTCTGGAATGCCTCTTCTGTCTCCTGACAGAATCCGACAATGAAGTCGCTGGAGACGGAACAGTCCGGGAGATACTCACGGATGCGCCCCATCATTTCTCGGTAGTCTGCAACCGTATATCCTCGTTTCATCAGCTTCAGCTGCGAATCACAACCATGCTGTAGAGGGACATGCAAGTAGCGAGAGACTTTCGGAAGGTCGCGGATTGCTTCCAGCAGATCGACCGTCATGTCTTTCGGATAGTTCGTGACAAACTTAATCCGCTCGATTCCGGGAGTGTCGTGCACGAGGGCGATGAGATCGCTCAGGCGATAGGTCTTGCCCCCTTCGGTGTGTGAGTAGGAATTGACCGTTTGCCCGAGAAACGTGATCTCCTTCACCCCCTGATTGGCGAGTGTCTTCACCTCTGAAAGAATCTGAACAGGCGATCGCGACTGCTCCGGACCGCGGGTGTTCGGCACCACGCAATACGTGCAGAATTTGTCGCAGCCGATCATAATTCTTACAAACGCCTGCCACGGGCTGGGACGCATTGTCGGATCTCGGAGCGGATCGTAGCTTTCGAAGCTGCCAGCGACTTCGTCCCGACTTCCCTCTTTTCGCTTCAGTGAGACGGCCAGTTGTTTCTTGCGCGTGCTGCGAACCTCGTCGACGAGTGTCGGAATTTCAGCAAGCTGACCGGTCCCGACGACAAGGTCGACATGCGGAGCTTTCTGGAAGACCTTGTCTTGATCCTGCTGAGCCATGCAGCCGATGACTCCGATCACCAGATTGGGGCGTTTTCGCTTCCCGTACTTAAAGCGACCGACTGAGCTGTAGGTCTTGTGCTCAGCGTGCTCGCGGACACTGCACGTGTTGAACAGAATCGTGTCTGCGGAATTCGGATCGTCGCAGAGGTCGTACCCCTGTTGCTTGAGAGCAGCCACGACAAGCTCGCTGTCCAGAACGTTCATCTGGCAGCCAACGGTTTCAATGTACAGTTTGCCGTTGTGGGGAGTGTTGGATTGAGACATTGTCAGTATGGGTGAGTGGCTGTGAAATCGTCGAAGTTGCAGGAATAAATGAGCGAACATCGCCAGCAATACAAGAACAATCGGGCGATCTCCGCTCGGCGAATGTTAAACGATCAGACCGGAAAAGTCTTGGGGAATTGCGGGCCTAGAGCAAGTTGCTCTTTCCTGTGCACTCGCTTGCACTGTTCCAGAAGTTAAAAGGCTGTGCTTGCTCGTGCGAGATCGTACTCACAAAATCAGAACATGCTCTAGCCTCACTCGATCCAGTTTCAAGAAGTCAGAACGGCAGAATTTGATTTGATGCCCGATACATGAACATCACCAACCCTGAATTTACGTGGCTTGTGAACATTAGCTGATTCGCTGTCGAAATTGTGCGTCTCAGGCAGGCAAAGGTTTGTGAATGCGATAGACTCGTCCGCGTTGACTCACCAAGCGGTGGCCATCTCTGTTCTCAACCCTTATGACATTGGCTGAAATGCTCAACATCTGCACATCTGGTGTTCTGGCAGCCACATCTATCCAGACCTCATCAGTCTTCTGGAGCGTGACCAATCTGATTGTGTTGGGGCTGCTTTCGATCGGAAATGCTGCTCTGTGGGTCACTTATGTCAACTGGACACATTCATTCCCGCAACGTTGCTCAACCCTTCAGAAGCTGCGAATCGTGCATGACTTTTTCGTGGTGCTCGTTCCCGTCGTTCTCGTCTTCTGGTTGGGGATCGCAGGTCCCGGCCTACTTTTCGGGGGAAGCTGGGAAAATTTGAATCCGTGGATGTGGGGGCTTGTCGGGTTTTGCTCAATCGGTCTGGCGAAGCTGCTTGTCCAAACGATTCGATATCAATTGAGACAGAGCCCTTCAACGATGGTGGTTACTGAGTCTCGCGTTGAAGAGATTTCCAACCGGACGAATTCATCCCTGGTGAGCTCAGGGAAATATCAACGGCTGGCCCGTCTGCCGGGGAATGAACAACTTCGCGTGGAATTTAACGAGAAAACATTCCACCTCGGGGGGCTCCCCGAAGAGCTTGAGGAGCTGACGATCCTGCACATTTCCGACTGGCACTTTCTCGGAACGATCACCAAAGAATTCTTCGTGGAAGTGTGCGAGATCATTTCCAACGACTCCGTTGACCTCGTTTGCTTTACCGGAGACCTGATCGACAGCCAGCCTCTGACAGACTGGATTCCGGACACACTGGGGAAATTGACGGGACGACTGGGCAACTACTTCATTCTCGGAAATCACGACTGGTATCAGGAGCCAGCATCAATCCGAAAGGCGATCACCGACCTGAACTGGGTCGATGTCTCATCTCGTACCGTGATGCTCGACGTCGATGGTAGCCGACTTGAAATCGGGGGAGATGAAACTCCCTGGATGGGTGAGGAGCCGAAATTTTCGACTGCTGCTGATTTCAAATTGCTGTTGGCTCACACACCGGACCGGTTTTCATCAGCCAAGCAACAGCGAGTCAATCTCGTGCTTTCGGGGCACAATCACGGCGGACAGGTGCAACTGCCGATCATTGGCCCGCTGTACTCTCCGAGTCGACACGACACGAAATATGCTTCGGGACTATTCGATGAACCCCCTTCGATGATGCACGTTTCGCGAGGACTCGCCGGACGACACCCACTGCGGATTCGATGCCTGCCGGAGGTCACGAGAATCACGCTTCACGGCGAACGTCATTCTTCCTGAGTCATGATTCGGACGCAGACTCTGAATCCGAATCTGAGGCTGTGAGAACCGCTTTGAGTCTGCGGATCGCCCGAAGATACCGCATGCCTGCCGCTGCCGGTGACAGTTCAAGTGCTTCGGCAATTTCTCCATTCCCGAGATGCTCCACGTGCCGCATCACGATGATTTCGCGCTCGTTTTCGTCCAACTGTTCGAGAGCCTGAAGGAATCGTTCTTCGAGTTCCTTGCGAATCATCGCCGCGGCGGGAGTCAGTTGATCATCTCGTAGCTGCGCAGCGAGATTGAGTGAAGAGCGATCGCCAAATGCCGGCGATTGCAACCTCTGCTCTTTGTCGACGGACCGTTTCTGAGCATGGTGTCGACGGTGTAAGTCGATCATCCGGTCTTGGGCGAGTTGCCGAACCCACAGGTGAAACGGCATCTTCGGATCGGAGACGTAATCTTTCAGGCGTCGACTCGCTTCGAGGAGAACGTCTTGCACAACATCGCTGGCATCAACTCGATCTGCGATTTGGCGATCGAGACGGAAGTGGATCAATCGGCGCAGCGCTTGACGATGCCGCTCCAGCAAGTCGTTGACGGCCGTCTCGTTCCCGTTCGCGACTTCGCGTACGAGGTTTTGAGTAATCTCATGTTGCGGCCAGATGGAGTTTTCGGACATGGCGTTCCTGATTGAGCAGGTTGAGTGAGATGGCTCGAAGTCGCACGAGTGCACACAGCCACACACCTCACCAAACAGTTTAGTCCATCTTGATGGTTTCGCAGCACCTCTCGAAACCTACTTCTGGTGATGATCACCAAATTTGTTCACACCAATTCAACAATGGAAGCGTCACAAACTTTCATCGTCTCGGACTTTGAAGAGTTGATACAGTTTCACTCGGGAGACACCGTCGAGACCAGTTGATTTTAGTTCCGGTCCCCATTTTTCCACTTCTGCCTGATATGAGTCATTCAATGCGTCCCAGTTTCTCAAAGTCACCTGAGGTGGCAAAGTGATCTCCTGTAAAACTCCCGCGTCGACAAGTTGCTGTATTCGCTGCGGAGACACAAAATCGGTGTAACCGTAGGTCGTCCGGTATCGCAGAATCTCATTCCAATTGACGAGAACGTGCGTCAGACCTTCTTGAGAAAACCGTTCTCGAATCTCTTCAGCAGGCAGCAGGTCCCATTCTTCAGAGTCACTCGCAATTGATTCGCTGGGAACTGTTTCCGCGTTCTTCGTGGTCAGCAGCAGGAGTAGGTTGCGATCGAAGACTGTGTTGTATTGAAAGTCAAAATCCGCGTCGAAGACCTGAGCTTCACCGACGAATAAAACATTGTCGTCGGGGCCAACAAACTCCTCCGCAATACGGATTGCCATGGGGACCGAATGGGTCAGCTGCTGCATCGATCGGTAGCTCGTCAGAAACGCATTATTGCCAGCGAGTCCAGCCGTGACGAAGACCAAATTGAAGACCAAGGTCCCGACGAAAATGATGCACAAGCACGAAACCCCGAATCGCTGGATGACTTGCCCCAAAGCACTCTCGGGAAGCCGACGCGATGAGAACCGCACGCACAACTCATGCCCCGCAATTCCAGCCAGAATAGCGGCGATTGGTAAGACCGGCACCCAAAACCGGTCCAGCAAATGTGTCAGCGTGTACCAGGTGAGCAGAATCCACACTAAGTAGCCGAACGTCAGCCAGATCCCCGAACGTCGATAGCAAAACAAAAGGGCCAGCGGAGCGAGACCGAATAAGAGCGGAGATTGCCAATCATTGCGAATCGTGACATCAATCGCATTCGCTTTCAGTTCGGAAACCATCAGCGACGGACTCTTGATCAAAGCAGAAGGTCGCCCGTGCGCGTGCTTCCACTTCTCGTCGAGTTGTTCTCCCCAGTCAGTTCCTCCAAAGACTGAATACACCAATGGGTAAACTGGGTTCCCGGTCTCGACTGTGTTTTTCAATGCCCAAGGACCGAAGCTGACAGCTACTCCCAGGCTGAACCAACCAGCATGGCGAAACAATAAATTCAAGCTGCGCATTCGCAGGAAAGTGACGACACCGATCGCGATGGCAAATGGAATCGCGACAAGCACGAGTCCCGGATACTTCGTGGAAATCGCGCTCCCCGCGAGAAACCCGACTAGGCAGGCCCAACGCTCTCCAAGGACAGCTTCACGTTCCTCACTCTTCGTCCAGTCGAGCCATTTCAGAAAAACGAGGAAAGTCAGAACCACATAGCAGCAAAGTGCTCCTTCTGTGTAAGCAATCGTCGAGATGCGAAACACCCAGGGCGTGGACAGGTAACAGACTGCTCCGATCGCCCCAGCCCAAGAACCGGAGAATCTTTTTCCGACTGCGAAAACTCCGCAAGCGGTGATGGGCGCAAAAGCAGCCAAGACGGTTTTGCCAACCAGACCACCCGTTGCCCAGTCGTTCTTCACGACCATTCCACACAGCGACAGCATTTCAGTAAGAAATGGGAAGCTCGTGTAGACGTTATGTGGCAAGAACTGAACTCGACCTGCGAGAAAGTATTCCTTCGGTCCCTGCAGGTGATACTCCTTCACGTCGAAGTCCGTCGACGGAAGCATCGCCCCCAGCACAATCAACACCAGAAACGGAACCGCCATCAGGAGAAACGCAAGAATTCCCATCGTGATTGTTTGCGAAGAAGTGTTTTTCGATCCCGTCGATTCGCTTCCGTTTCGTTCTGAATTTCGCAGAAGAAAATATGCCTCAAAGAGAATCGGAAGTCCGAGCGCGACAAAAAAGAGTCCACGCGAAAGTAACCCGAACCAGCCCAACCCCAACGTCAATAGCGATACGACCGAAAGGCCTGCTCCAGCCGAAATGCCGAAGCGTTCTACGGGCTTCAATTGTGATATGAGTCCGAGAGACCGAAGCAGCAAGCGTCCGAAGGCTAGAGCGGAAACGAGAATTCCGAGTGCTGGAACGATCACTCCCACACGTTCTGAAAGATATTTCAGTCCCGATTCAATCCCTGGAGCTGGCGGTGAAAACATCGCCTCCCACGCGATCCCCGGAAGATTCAAGAGGACATCGAGTCGCAGCGTTGGATCTTTCGGATCGCTGAGATTCGGAAGATCGCTGAGGAGAAAACGCGACCAGAACACGACGATCCAGATCAGACAGATTCCGGGAAGCCACCGTTGAAATGAGCTCTCCCGGTCCCCAGCCGTGAATTCCGTCTGGACGTTCTCAGTCAACGCTTGTGCCCCGCTTCTGTGCTTTCCATCTCAACCAGTGATCGGCAAGCACGATGGCAATCATGGCTTCCGCCATCGGAATGAAGCGTGGCAACAAACAGGGATCGTGGCGACCCTTTGTCTGAATGGTCGCTGGACTTCCATCGCGTGTTACGGTCTCTTGTTCAATCGGAAGGCTGCTCGTCGGCTTCACAGCAGCTCGCAAAACAATTGGCATGCCGGTGGTAATCCCACCAAGCATTCCTCCGTGCCGATTCGACTTTGTCACAATCTTGTTCGAGCCATCATCATCGGATGTCGTAAAAAGATCGTTGTGCTGGCTGCCTCGCATGTTCACGCACCCGAAGCCGATGCCGTATTCCACTCCCAAAACTGCTGGAAGAGAGAAGAGAGCTTTGGCGAAGTCTGCTTTAATCTTGTCGAAGACTGGTTCCCCGAGGCCAGCAGGGACCCCCTTCGCAACGATTGTGGCAGCGCCTCCAATGGAATCGCCTGCTTTGCGGCATTCATCAATTAAGGCGATCATTTGTTCTGCAGCAGTTGGATCGGGACAGCGAACAATGTTCGCCGAGCCGTCCGCACACTTCTCCACTTGATCGAGAGACAAGTTCGCAATGTCATCGAGTTGTGCTTGGATATCACCAACTTGGCTGACGTACGCGATGACTTCTCCGCCGAACTCTTCTTGAATCAGTTTCTTCGCAATCACTCCAGCAGCGACACGAGCGGTTGTCTCGCGAGCACTACTGCGGCCACCTCCGCGATAGTCACGAAAACCATACTTGGCGTCGAAGCTGTAGTCCGCGTGACCGGGGCGATACAGGTCTTTGATTCCCGAGTAATCACGGCTTCGCTGATCTTCGTTGCGGATCAGAATGGCGATGCTTGTTCCGGTCGTCTTCCCTTCGAAAACTCCCGAGAGAATTTCGGGACGGTCAGACTCTTTTCTTTGCGTGACAATCTTGCTTTGTCCCGGTTTTCTCCGGTCGAGATCGACTTGCAAATCATCGACGGAAATCGAAATTCCAGGCGGAACTCCGTCCACAATGACGACGTTCCCCGGACCGTGACTTTCACCGGCGGTTGTAATACGAAACAGTTGTCCAAAAGTATTTCCAGGCATGGACGGATTGTAGAAGCTACCCCACTCTGTTGGCGAGTCAGTTTTTCTGATCTGAAAACTCTGATCAGAAAGCGACGATCAACACCGAAGATCGAGCCTCGGAAAATTCCTGATGAGAATTGAAGTGGCCGACTTGACGTGAACGCATCAACCGGATTCAATCGAAAGCACGGCCTCAATACCCAACAACTTTCCCACCTGAGTAGTCAACTATGCGTATCTTCCTCACTCTGGCAGTGGTTTCACTCTGTTCGAATTTTGCCGTCGCCGCACCGGTGGAACTTAAGCAGAACGCGATGAGCGTGAAAGCGACCATCGATGGGGAAGTTTTCGCCGTCTTCAACTTCGATCCCCAACGCAAAAAGCCATTCGTGCTCCCCGTCACAGCTCCTGGAGGCTTTGAAATTCTGGAAGCTGCCGACGATACCGATGAACCCGGAGTTGCCGGGAAGCAGGTGATCATCGCCGAAGAGAACCCCACTGTCATCGAACAACAGGCAGCTGCAGAGGTCGAAGCTCCGTCGCTGGGAGACATTTACACGGTGACGACCGTCGAGAACGATCGAGTCTATCTTCCTGAATTGAGTGGCTGGCTGAGCAAGTCCGATGTTGCCCCAGTCGTTTCAACTGTCACTCGACTGATCAATGACAACCCGACTGGCGTCAAAGATCGAAAGAGTCCGCTGTATTACGACCATCCGCATCACAAAGGTGTCTGGTTGTCCGTCGACGAAGTCAACGGAATCAAGTTCTGGAACGAAGATGGAATCATTCGTAATATCAGCGTGGAACTTGTCGAAGCTTCTGGAAACCCGGCAGTGATCCAAGTCAAAAACCATTGGCTCGATGGAGACGGAGAACCTCTCCTCGAAGAGTCGACGCGAATTTCGATCCATGCAAATCGTCTCATGACATACGATGTCACTCTGAGAGCAGTCGCCGATGAAGTCGAAATTGGTGACACGAAAGAGGGAATGTTTGCAATTCGACTCCCCAACAGCATGCGGGAAATGGTTTCCGGAGGACCAGTCACCAATGCCGCAGGTAAGGTTGGAAGCGATGTTTCATGGGGACGGGAAACTCCGTGGATCGACTACAGCGGGCCGATCGATGGGCATGTCTTTGGCGTCACACTGATGGACCACCCTCAAAACCCCTGGAAATCACGTTATCACGTTCGCAACTACGGGCTGTTTGCGATCAACCCATTCGGCTCGGGAGCGTACACCAAGGGTCGAGATGATGCGCAGGAAGCTCACCACCGCGTCATGCAGCGAGGAAAAGACTCACTTCAGTTCAAGTACGGTTTATTCGTACATGCTGGCCAAGTCCCGAACGAAGACATCCAGAAGATCTACGAAGAGTTCGTCGAATCGGTGAGCGAATAGCAGGACTGCAACAGCCTCCCTCATGCCGTAATGGACGGAGTTTGTCGCGATCGATTAAGATCATCTCTTGGCATTGGAATGAATGCACCGGAAAGACGAAGAGAGTCGAGTTCCGGTCAGGTCACACAACACAAAACTCAGTCTTACTTTAGCTTCGAACGTGCGGTTTTCCGCGTACACTATTTAAGTGATGTTTCAGTTAGTCGTTGCCGATTCACTTTTATTCTGTGAGAAACGGACGTCTCATGCCCAACAATCCCGTGAGTGTTGCTCAATACCAGTGTGGTCGCCAAAAGCCGCTACTGGTCATCGCTGGTCCGTGCGTGATCGAAAACGAACGGATGATCCGGGAGACCGCCCTTCGCCTTGCCGATCTCGCCAGCACTCACGAGTTCCAGTTGGTCTTCAAGTCGAGTTTCGACAAAGCCAACCGGACCAGCATCGACAGCTTTCGTGGTCCGGGGTTGGAGAAGGGATTGGACATCCTGAAAATTGTCCACGACGAAACAGGACTCCCCGTCACAACCGATCTTCACCTTCCCGATCAGGCTGAAGCTGTCGCCGAGGTCTGCTCGATTCTGCAAATCCCAGCCTTTCTGGCCAGGCAAACCGATTTGATCGCAGCAGCTTCCGAGGCAGCTGTGAAACACTCACGAGTGATCAATATCAAGAAGCCACAATTTGTGGCTCCGGAAGACCTTATTCATGCTGTCGGAAAGTGTGAGTACCTCAATCAGAATGACATCCTGCTGACAGAGCGTGGAACGACATTCGGCTACGGTCGTCTCGTGAACGATTTCCAATGCATCCCCATCATGCAGAATATGGGATGTCCGGTGATTTATGATGCGACCCACAGTGTCCAACGCCCCGGAGGAAGCACAACCGGAGGCAATCGCGAAATGGTCCCCACACTCGCCCGCGCCGCCATCGCCTGCGGATGCGACGGCGTGTTCATGGAAACCCATCCGGACCCGGACAATGCACTCAGCGATGGCCCCAACCAAATTCGCATTGAAGACATGCCGACCATTCTTCAGCAACTGACGCAGATTCGAACACTCGTCAACAGCTTTGAAGAATAGAGCAAGTTGCTCTTTCCTGTGCACTCGCTTGCGCTGTTTCACAAGATAAAAGGCTGTGCTTGCTCGTGCGAGATCGTGCACGCACCAACAGTAGCCGGAAAATTAGCCCGGCGAGTGGCAGAGTCGTCGGCCCGATCAACTACGCGAGACGACTCACTTCATCCTGTCGGTAGCGAACTTCACCTTCGACAATCGTGTACTTCACACGGCCTTGTACGGTCTCGCCGTCGAATGGGTTGTTTCGACTTTTCGACAGGAAATTCTCAGCTCGAATCGTCCAAGTTTCATTCGGATCAATGATGGTGACATCAGCAATCGCACCGTTGGCGAGAGTTCCGGAATTCATCCCGAACAGCTTCGCGGGGCCGACTGTCAGCTTTGAGATCAGATCGGACCACGAGAGATATTTGGGTTCGATCAGCGCTCGGCAACACAACGGAAGAACCGTTTCCAATCCGGAAATGCCAAACGGAGCGTGATCCAGTTCCAGGCTTTTCTTCTCTTCAGCCAGGGGTTGATGATCGGAAGAAATCATCGCGATTGTCCCGTCTCTCAAACCGTCGATGAGAGCTTTTCGATGTTCTTCGGTCCGAAACGGCGGGTTGACCTTCAGGTTCGTGTCGTAGCTTGAAAGCCCATCATCCGTCAGCAACAGATGATGCGGGGCGACGTCGGCAGAAACCTGAATATTCCGGGACTTGGCTTGCCGGATCTCCTCCACGCTACGCATCGACGAAATCGACATGAGGTGAACTTTTCCGCCAGTGTCTTCTGCGAGAGCAATATCTCGACGGACCATGATTTCTTCCGCCGCCGCTGGCATCCCGCGAAGCCCCAGAACGGTCGAATGAAACCCTTCGTGCATCACTCCATCATGCACGAGTTCGGGAACCTGTGCATGGTTGAGAATGGGTCGATTCCACATGCTCGTGTACTGGAGTGATCGACGCATGATCTCTGGATTCGAGATGGGGCGTTTTCCATCCGAAAATCCGATTGCCCCTCCGTCTACAAGATGACCAATCTCGGCGAGTTCTTCGCCTAAGTGTCCTTTCGTCACCGAACCCAGGGGATGAACGCGACACTTTCTCGCACGCTCGGACTGACGGACTACAAACTCTGCGGATGCCCGACTATCAACCACTGGAAAGGTGTCGGGAAGACTACAGACCGTGGTAAATCCCCCGGCCAAAGCTGCGGCTGCCCCAGTTTCAATCGTCTCGTCTTCTTCATTCCCCGGTTCCCGGAACGAAACGTGACAATCAATCCAGCCGGGCGAAACGATCAGGCCTCTCGCATCAATCGTTTCAACATTGACTGACGGTGCCGGGGCCTCGTAGCGAATCCGTCCGTTCTCGATGTACAAATCGCGACTCTGATCGACTCCCTGTGAAGGATCAATCAGCCGACCACCTTGAATCAGCAAGGCACTCATTCGACTCCCTTGTCTCGAATCTGAGTTTGTGCCAGAAGATGTAGACAGGCCATCCGCACGAAGAGCCCGTTCGTTACCTGATTGAGAATCTGAGAATGCCCCCCGTCCGCGACATCTGGAGTGATTTCCACTCCTCGATTGATCGGTCCGGGCGCCAGGACGAGAACGTCTGGATGACATTTCTTCAGACGACTGCGGTTCATCCCGAACAGGTGTGCGTACTCCGCAATCGACGGGAAGAACGCCCCTCGCTGTCTTTCGAACTGCACTCGTAGCAGGTTGATCACGTCGGAGCGCTCAAGCACGTCGTCGAACCGATGGGCGACTTCGACTCCCAGCCTCTCAATTTCCGGGGGAATCAGCGTTGGAGGACCGCAAACAATCACGTTTGCCCCCAGAGCTTTCAGTCCCCAGATGTTTGATCTGGCAACCCGCGAGTGCTTGATGTCTCCGACGAGGGTGACCGTTTTTCCAGCAAGTGTTTGCAGCTGTTCACGGATCGTAAAAATGTCGAGCAAACCCTGTGTGGGATGCTCATGTGTACCATCGCCAGCATTCAGAATTCCTGCTCTCAAATGCTTGGAGAGCAACTCTGGTGCGCCCGGAGAGCTATGTCGGATGACCATAAGATCGACACCCATTGACTCGATCGTCAAGGCGGTGTCGATAAAGGTTTCACCTTTGGAAACGCTGCTGCCGGTGGCAGTCCAGTCGATCGTGTCAGCACTGAGACGTTTGGCAGCGAGGCTGAAGCTTGTTTTCGTTCGCGTCGAAGGTTCGAAGAACAGATTCCCAACAACGCAGCCGTTGAGATGTTCAAGTTTGACACGTGTGCTCTGCAATTCTTTGAAGTAAGCAGCGTGATCGAGAATCAATTCCACTTCGGACGCGTCGAGATGCTGAAGGCCGAGCAAATGACGTCGATTCCATCGCTCAATGCGCGCAGTTGCCTCATTCGAAACAGACATCAGGAAGGGATCACAGCAAGAGAATTGGACAGACGGAGCCATGATAACTTGGGAACATCAGAGCATCAATCCTCGTCGTCCCTTTTGTCCGCTGCCCTGCCTCGTTCTCTTGCTCGATCCCTGGCTGTTGTTTCTCAATGAGTGAACTTATCGCGTCCAGGCGTCACCAGTCAGAATCTGTTCTCGCCCGGTGCTCGTGTCGCTCTTCTTGACGAAGACCAGTTGTCCACCTTGAACTGTGAAGTCGTAGACTCCTGAGTCGTCGGCCGCGAGTGCTCCGTTGATGTCATCGAAGGTAACTGTCGTCCCTTCAACTTTCGCCATCGAGTCAACCACGACTTCTCCATCGCGTTGAAGTGTGGTTTCGCCGTTGGCTTTTAAGATCAACGTCCATTCACTGCCAGCTGCGGTTTTCTTCCAGATTCCGTAGGGACCGAGTGAATCTTGAAGAACCTGCCGATGATATTGCAGAACGTTTTCCGGTTCGACGCGTCCCTCGATGAGCTCCGTCAGCGTCGGAACAAACTGATAAGCCTGATTGATGCAGTACCCGAAATACTCCTGAGCCTCCTGTTCGGTCAGATATCCCGCCGGCGCGAAGGGAACAGTCATCCGGAAGTACAAGGTTCCAGTTTCGTGATTGAACCCAAGTCCAGGGACCGGATAGCTGTGATTCAGTCGAACGATAGCTGATTCGAGCGCTGCAATGCGTTCCGGAGCAACCTTGAGTGGGATCACCTGAATGAAGTGAACGACACCGTCCGATGTCGCCCAGCGGACGACGTGAACCGCCTCAAATGCTTCCTTTTTCACGGGAATTGCAATGAATCCCTGTTCCAGATCGGCTTGGCTGTTGACTCCGATTCTCTGGAAAAACTGCATCAAGTTTTCCAGCGACTTAATCTGTGAAGATTCCGGTTGCTGCGCGATAAGAGGCGAAGCAGCGACAGTCAGTAACAAAACAATCAGACTCAAGATTCTCATGAATAACCTGTTCGTGGTGGTAGTTCGACAGTCCTCAGGACGCGACGACAGACGTTAAGTCGGTACTATGTCGAAATTCGTCAATCAGCAAAATCCCGAATTTCGGTCTCTACCGCTCCAACTCGGAATCAATGATTGGTTCGCCTTCCCAGAGCCATTGATCTCCCTCCTTAATGAGCAAGCGAGACTTGCTGCCCGGTGCGGGAGAGGCATCGTTGCGCGGATACAACTTTGCGAGTTCAGACTTCGTTTGGGCATGAGCTGCCGACGTGGCGAGGTTGGTCCATTCGTTGGGATCACTCTTCAGATCGTAGAGTTCTTCGGAGCCGTCGGCGTAATGGATATATCGCCAGCGGTCCGTCACAACGGAATGGTTTCCGGGGTTGTGTGTGGTGATGGCTGGCCATTGGCGAGCAGTGGTCACATCTTCCAGTTGCGGAACAAGACTGTGTCCGTCCAAGCCTTCTGGAGCTGGAAGACCGCACAACTCAGCCAGAGTTGGATACATGTCGATGAGCTCTGCCGGCTGCGAACAGATTTCCCCAGATTGAATTCCGGGCCCGGCGAAGATCAAAGGAACACGGGTCGACTCATGCCACAAGGTGTTCTTACCAGAGATGTCTTTCTCTCCCAGATGCCAGCCATGATCTGACCACAGAACGACGATGGTATCGTCAGCGTGTCCGCTTGCTTCAAGAGCATCCAATACGCGTCCCACTTGACTGTCGACAAAACTGACAGAAGCCAGATAGGCCCGAACGAGAGGTTTCCATTGACCGGTTTCTTTCAGCCAAGAAAGCCGAACTTCCGGCAGTTTCCAATACAGATACCATGAAAAATGAGGAACATCCGAACGATCGCCTTCCGGAACCTCTGGCATGATCAGTTCGTCTTCAGGGTACAGGTCAAACCACTTTTGTGTTGCGTAGCAGGGAACATGCGGCAGAAAGAAACCGACTGAAAGAAAGAACGGCTCTTCTTGAGGTTGCTCAAGCTGTTCAACTGCCCAACTTGCAACCTTCCAGTCTCCCTTGTCTTCATCGCGATGAGGAAACGTCCCCCAGTCGACGAGCGGGTGATTGCCGCCCGGTGTCGTGACGAGTTTTTCCGGAGGACGAACACCAACGCCAGCTGACGGCCCCCAGACATCAAACTCAGCCGTTCGCTCCGGCTTGGGTGGAAAACCTCCGTGATAGATCTTTCCAGCTGTAAGCGTTTTGTATCCCTGCGACTTGAAGTGCTGCGGAAGCGTGACATGGTCGCGCAGTTCTTCGACTTTTCGGAACCAGGGCTGCAAGGCGTAGACGCCTGTCGACGACGGACGCAGCCCGGTCATGATGGCCGTTCGAGAGGAATTGCAAAGCGGCGCCTGACAATGTGCATTGGAGAAGAGAGTTCCGCGCTCTGCGAGTCGATCCATGTACGGAGTCTTCGCTTGCGGGTGTCCTCCCAGACAACCTTCCCAGTCATTCAGGTCATCGATCGCGATGAACAAAACATTGGGGCGGTCGTTAGCGGAATCGGGCTCAGCCGCTCTGACTGGCGAGAACACCGTCAGCACCAACAAGCCCATCCAACACACTCGCCTAAGGTCGCGCGCAATCATCGACAGTTCCTATTCTTCGAACGCGAAAGTCTGGAATTCGTTTGTCGATTCAAACAACCTTCTCATTCAATTGCAACAGTGCGCAGCGATCGAAGAGGCTCCTGTCGGGCTGGTTGGTTGTCTCAGTTGTTGGAAGCAGTCGATGCGGCCGGAGCTTCAGTTTTTGGCCGAGCCAGCTCGGTGAGAAATCCTCGATAGATGGCTGTCCGTTCGAGTGCTCCCAAATCACGAACGAGCGGAGTTTTCAGAAGCTCCCAAACTGTCGGAGCGGTGCCAGCCTGAACGGTATAACCTCCGAAGAGCATCGCAGCGTCTTCTTTGAGAATTGGATCAAACGCATCGGAAATGAAAACCAGAGTCTCCTCGGCAGTCGCTTGTTTCTGGACGTCTCCGATCTGCCCGAGAATCGCGACATCGAGCTCGTCTGGATCAAGCTGTTTTCGGTTCTCTCGCACCTTCGAGAGGAGATAGACCTGCTTGATCTGATCCGACGCTGCGTCCAGTTTCTTCTGATCAATCAACTCTTGGATTTGAGTCGATCGCAGATCAACCAGATCGTAAGGATAGTCGCGTGTCGCACTGATGGCTGATTCAATCTCGCTCTTCAGTGAGCTGTTTCCAGCCAGTTTGGCGCGAGTCTGCAAGAAACCTGGCAGAGTCGTTTGGAAATACGGTTCCTGATCAGCGACATCAGAAGCGGACGTTCGGTCCTGCACCATCGCCCAGATTTCGGGAACTAGTCCCTGCCGCGCAACCGCTCGCAGCAACTGAACCTGAAACGCGAGTCGTTCCTTGGCGACGTCATTCAAACGTTCACACTGGAGACGATATCTTCCAAACTCCCGACGAATCTTGCTCGAAGACCCTCCGAGATTTAGGAGCGAATCTAACTGATAGCGAACACTATCACCGCTTCGTTCACATTCGTCGAACAGTGCTTGAGTCTTCGCAGGACTTGGTGTCATCGCACGCGTTTGAGCCATTGCTTTCTCAACAGCTGCCAGTGCTTCTTCTGGCTTTCCAAGCTGTAATGCAACGAGGGCGACATCCGTACAAGCGGAGGCAGCTGTCTGATTCGGAGACGGATTTGGCAAGCCAAGATGAGGCCGCCCTTGACTATCGTAGATGTCCTTCATCGAAGGAGTCGGAGCAGCTGAGGGACTCGCAATGTTCTTGTACAACTCAAGTGCTTTGGCGTATGCGGTCTCGGAAGGACCGGAGAGTCCCTTCGATGCCAGATGTGAAGCGACGGCACACCACACTCGAACCTTGCCGGTATCAGACACTTCCTGATTCGACAATTGATTTGTCACTGTCTGAATCGCGGATTCTGGCTGCAGCTCTGTAACTCGACCTGCCCAACCTGCCAAAGCAGCGTCTCGCTGATCGACGTCTTTCGCTTCCATCGCGAAGGCGAACGCCTGTTCTGGGTAACCGTGAGAGACGAGTGTTTCCACGACTCCGACTCTGAGTGGTTCATCCATCGCGACGTGATAGGGTCGCTCGGATTCCAGCCCGATGTCGTAGGTTCGAGAATCGAGGGCGACTCGCCAGATCACCGAAGCTGTCCCCGCAGGCCCTTGGGCTTTCTGGCTTGCGATCAATTTGTTTGCATCCTCACTTTTACCCACTGCAACGAGAGCACCTGCCAGTGATGTCGCAGCATCGAATGAACGTCGCAAACCGGGCGGAAGCGAACTCGACTTCTCCAGACCATCTGCAGCACTGGTCCCAGCTGCCGCTGAGTCTCCTGCTTTCAATTGAGCCCAGGCGATTTCTGCAAGTGGCTGAACTTGATAGTGGGGTATGCTGCGGGCAGTCGTTTGCAACCGCTTGAGTTGTTCGACCGCCCGATTGATTTCACCCGACACAGCATAAGCTTCAGCGGCGAGTTGAGTTCCCACGTTCGAATTGCGATTGTCACGCCGATCCAAAGCAACGTTGGAAATTTTGTCTAATGATTCTTTGCGAATCTGAGCCAGCGAAATTTCTTTCGGTTCCGGCGGAGGACAGTCGTCGCACTCCTTCGGTTCAGGCTCAGGTGGACAATCCTGACAATAAGGAGCTGGGATAGGTCCGACGACATTCGGATCTTCTGGCGTACTGAAGACGGTGAACTTGAGGACGACACCGACCAGCGCGACCGCAGCGACACTGGCAGCGATGATCAGCCATTTCTTGCCGGAGCCTTGTTCTTCAACGACAGCTTCGATCTTCGGTCGCTTCGATTTGAAAACTGGAACGATACATTCCGAGTTGCAACACTGAACGTCTTTCCCAGCATCTTCAGGCTGCATATACCCAGACGTTTCGCACATCGGACAGACAACTTCGTAGGTCCGTGTTTTCGTGGGGCGTGGAGCAAGCTTAATGGCCCTTCGAACGGCAGAGGTATCGACTTCGAAAGGATCGTCTTCTTGAGTGTCGGCCGGCGCACTTCCGGGACGCTGAGGCTTCTTCGCGGCAGCGGCTGGTTTCTTAGCACTCGCCGGTTCCGGCTTGGATTTCCCCTTGGGAGCTGCCCCCTTCTGAGTCCCCGCTGCAGGTTTTGAAGGCGTTGCGGGCTTTGGTTTCCCAGACATTGATGCACCGCAAAACGGGCAATCTTCCACATCGTCTTCGAGAACCGACGCCTGGCAAGCGGGACAAGTGCGGAAGTCCATAGCAACTCTTCGATTAAATTCGGGGATATGATGTCTGAAATGATTATATCGCGGAGACCCTCGTGAGGGGAATTTCCCTCGAATTCGTGACCCCAGGACATGAACAGTATAACAATTCTCGTGGCACGTTAGAATTGTTTGAGGAGTCTTCCGATGAGTCTCGCCAAAACTGCAGTTTTCCCGGACAATTCAATTCCAGCGAGACAACCGGCTTCAACCTGACGCGGTGGAAAACCAGATCTGATGAGTCAACTTCTAGAATCACTGAGCCACTCAACAATGCAGAACCAGTCGATGCAAACCCGGATTCCGTTTGCGTATGCGGCAATTGTGCTCGCATCCATCACCTTCACAGGTTGTCCGCAGACGTCAACACCAGAATCGGCGTCGGCAACGGCCCCTGCTCCGAAGACTTCGACTCCTGCGACACAGCCCTCCGAATCGAACTCGAATGTGTCCGAAGTTGATCCGAACCGGAAGGAGACTCAGTGGATCGGAACGATTCCCTATGACGTCTTCTACGATCAACCTTTGACAATCGCAGCTGACTCGACAAGCCTCGCTTCGAACACTCCAGGCAACGCGACACAACAGCTTCCGGAAATGACTCCGGATCAGACTCCCGAAACTCCACCGACCGATTCGACATCTTCGGCTGCTTCGTCAGATTCTGCCAATTGGACAGAGATTCTTCCGCTTCCGATTCTGATCGATGAAACGAAAAGCATCCGCAATCGACTCTCAGAGAATCTTCAAACTGTCGGAACGTACAACAAGTCGATCAACGCCATTGCTCTTGATGGTGCGATGATGACAGCCCTCGGAGCCATCGCGACAGTTCATCAGGAAGATGACGACTGGAAAACCCGAGCGAAATTTGTCCGGGATCTTGGATACGAAATTTACATGGCTGCCGACGGAACCGGACGAACGGCCTTCTCAGCGACCGAAGAGCCTTACCTGAAACTGATCACCGCTCTCGACGGTGGAACGGTCAACGATGTCGAGGCGGAAGAGGTCGTCGATTTTGCTGATGTCGTGTACGTCTCTGACATCATGAAGCGGATCGATGCTTCCATCAACGACTTGAAAGCAAACATCAACACCGAAAGTCGACTCAAAGAAGACTCAGAAAAAACCGAGCAGGAACTTCGTGTGCTGGCGGCTTTAGCAACGATCATGAGTTCAGACGGCTACGATTCCGCCGATTCCGAACTTTATCAAAAACTGACAAGCAAATTCGTCGACGGAGCACTCTCCAGCGTGCAAGCTGTCAAAACTGAAAACTACGACGGTTTTCGCGAGGGCCTGAATCAAATGCAGTCGACCTGTGCAGAATGTCATCAACAATTCCGCAGCAACAGTTCCTCGTTCTAATCGGTTTTCAATGTCTCCATTTTCATGGATTCAGTCAGGTCGACGATCGACGCAGTTCCATGATCTGAAAACCGTTAGACTTTGGCTGCTTCAGCTCGTTCAGTTCTGTGTCGAGTACACGAACTGAGAAACCTTCACTCTGGGCCATTTGATAGAATCTCTCAGACTGATAACGTCCGGGATCACCGAGCCAGCAGACGCCGTTTTCCGAGAGCATGAAGGAGAGTAAGTTCAGGATGACACCATGCGACGGAGCATCATACGTCACTTCGCAACCGACGATTGCATCGAACTGTTGAGCAGTCGGTTCCCGCCAGTCCAGTTGAAGCGTCGCGGGGTCTGAAAACCCATTGCGAACTGCATTCATCCGACACAAATGCAACGAGGTTGGATCGTAGTCACTGAATGTCACACGATCTCCTCGCGCCAGCCCCGCCAACCCCACAAGACCAATTCCCGATCCAAGCTCAAGAACCTGTGTTCCAGGCGTCCACGGCGCTTGTGATATCAACAGACTCATTGTAATCGAAGAGGGCCACAGAAACGCCCAGTACGGTGTATAGTCGTTTTGCTCGTTCGCCTTCAGAACTTCATCGTCATCCAGGAAAAGATCCGGTTGTGCAGGACACAAAACCTTTAGTGTTGTTCCTGATACGTCGAACTCTCGGTCTTGCCATCCACCGGGGATCTCCGGAAGCGATTGCAAGTCCGCGGACAATCGAGGGAATGCCGATGGCTGATCGCCACTCTCCTCGTGTTCATTCTGTCGTTCCATCTCCAACACTTCTCTCTTCAAGAAAACACTTCTTCTTTCAACGAATCAGCAAACAGCGAGTTTGGCCGGACAAGTCAGTCCGGACTTTGAAGGAAGGTTCTCCGTCGCACTCGATGCAGTCGCTTCTATTTTTGGATGCGAATTCGAGTTTCGGACAAGAAAGAAAACAGCACAATCCTCCCGGTGGACGATTCCAGAGAAACGGGAGAGACGATGAGTGATTGGATCTATTATCTGTCGGCGATAGTCCTCCTCATCGCCAACCTCATTGCCTGGGCGGGGATTTTCTACCGTTTGGCTGGGCATTGGATCATTTTCGCAAACTGCCTGTTGTTCATGTCGCTGTTGCCCGCTCGACCGAGTGGGCTTGGATTAGGCTGGTTCGCCATTTGCCTGATCGGCCTGCTGGCTGTGCTCGGGGACTCCTTCAATTTTGCCATTCGACGACATTCCCTCTTTCGAGCGACGAAAGACATGACCAGCCGCAGCCGAATTCTCGTCGGTGCCGGGCTCGGAAGTTTGACGTGTGTCATTGCAGGCATGGCTGTCCCGATCGTTGGCTCGATGCTCGCTGTGCTCGGAGCGGTCGCTGGTGCGGCGGGAGGTGCATGGCTGGGCTCGGTCATCACCCCAAAAGCGCCGCTGCGTGAATCCGCTGAACCGATTGAATCACGACTGCTGACGCGATTCCTCACAGAAGAGCAAATCAAAATCCTTCCTCGCGTCGTCTGCGGTGGATTGATGCTTCTGATTGCCTTTTCTTCCACGTTTGTCTGATCGCCGCAATTGCCATAAACGGTATGACTCATTGCAGTCCCGAGAACTTCGCCGCTTCTGACAACTGCATTACAGATTTACGAGAACGCTTCTCCGTTAAATCCATCAAGAGAGTGAGACCAGTTCTCTACTGGCTGACTTTGACAGTTCGGAAAGAGATCGTGGACCGCCGCCGCGGATCAAGTCGAGATATTGCACAGGCCTGTTCACAACGTCCTTTCAGAACCGCTGTGAAGATTCGTCGTTAAGGAAACCTTTTCCACAGACATTCGTTATGCCTCCTCGTCGCCGTCCCCAGCAATCTGCACCGAGTTCGGTGGAGCATCATCTTCATCCGTCTCAGTTTGTCGATGCGTTTCTCTCGTATCTGCAGGCTGAATGCGGAATGTCGATGAACACGGTGAAGGCGTACAAGAATGACATCGAGCAGTTCGTCACCTGGATGAACAACTCGCATGTTGGGTCCGTCCTCGATGTCGACCTCAATGCCCTCTCGCAATTTCTGCAAGCACTTCACGAACGCAATCTGAAGCCAACGACCATCTCTCGCCGACTCGTCGCGATCAAGATGTTCTTCCGTTATCTCGTTCTGGAAGGAGTCGTCGCTGAGAGCACCGTTGACCTGATGTCTTCGCCGAAGCTCTGGCAATACCTTCCGACAGTCCTCAGCCCGGAAATGGTCGATCGGCTTCTCGACGCACCTTCGTGGGAAGACAGCTTTCCCAAACGCGACCGGGCCATTCTCACCGTTCTCTACGCGACCGGCTGTCGGGCATCCGAAGTTGCGGGGATGCAACTGCGAGACCTGAGACTCGAGGAAAACTACTGCCGCTGCCTCGGCAAGGGAAACAAAGAACGCATTGTCAATTTGAATCCGATCGCCCGCAAGGCGCTGGACGACTACCTCGACAAAGAGCGCCCGCAGCTGATCCGTCGACGCGATGCTGACGACCTGTTCGTCACCCGCACCGGACGGGGAGTAACACGGATAATGATCTGGCACGTCGTGAAGAAGTACGCGAAACGAATCGGGTGCAGCGACAAGATCAGCCCGCACACGCTTCGTCACAGCTTCGCAACTCACATGCTCGCTGGTGGAGCAGAGATTCGGGCACTTCAGGAAATGCTTGGCCATGCCAGCATCCGAACGACTCAAATCTACACCCAAGTGGAACACAGTCGTCTTAAGTCCATTCACACCAAGTGCCACCCACGCGGATAGAGCAAGTTGCTCCGTCCTGTGCACTCGCTTATGCGGTCTCACTCATCCGAGACTCGAGTTTGCTCGTGCGAGTCCGTGTAAACCATATTTGAGAACGTTCTCGCCAGATTTCGCGATGCTGACAGGGACACTTTCTGATTCGGGCCCTGAAGATTGAGAATCCACAGCCCCGCTCACCTTTTCAATTGCGGCTGACTCAATCATAATTGTTGATCTGTTCCACTGAAGATCATTTTGACCGACAGATTGACTCCCGGAGTTTCCATGCGAACACCTTCAATAGCTCTCTCTCTATTTGCATTCCCCATATTGCTCAGCACTGCAGTGATTGCAGGAGACTGGACAAACTGGCGTGGCCCCGGAATTGATGGGACCGTCGAGAGCGGGAATTACGCTGTCGAATGGTCCGACGACAAAAACCTCGCCTGGAGCATCAGCCTGCCGAGCCGAAGTGGTTCCACTCCAATCGTGCTGGGAGACAAGATCTTCGTCTCCTGTACGATCGACGAGAAAAACGGGCTGCTCTGCTTGAACCGCCAGGGTGAAACCGTTTGGCAACAAACGCTCGGGGAAGCCAAAGCTGGCAAACACAAGAAAGCCAGTGCCAGCAACCCCTCTCCTGTCACCGATGGAGAATATGTTTTCGTCTATTACAAGAACGGTGACTTCGCTGCTCTCAATCTGGAAGGAGAGATCATCTGGCAGAAAAACCTTCAAGCTGCCTACGGTGAAGACACTCTCTGGTGGGACCTTGGAACCTCGCCTGTTCTCACCAAGGACCATGTCGTCATCGCGTGCATGCAGAGTCCGCCCTCCCCTTCTTATCTCGCTGCATTTGACAAAGAGACTGGTGAGGAAGTCTGGAAAGTCGATCGTGAACTGGGTGCTCCTGAAGAAGCCGCTCAAAGCTACTCGACACCTGTCGTGACAGAATACGAGGGACAAGAGCAGATCGTGGTTCTCGGAGCCGACTTCGTTACCTGCCACTCTGCGCAAAACGGCAAAGAGCTGTGGCGTGTCGGAACATTGAACCCCGATCAGGAACGCTTCTTCCGCTCCATTGCATCGCCAGTGATCACCAACGGAATCGTCATCGCTCCATATGCTCGAGGAGCCACACTGACCGCAATCCGTATGGGTGGCAGCGGTAACGTGACACAATCACACGTCCTTTGGACGAAGAAAGACTTTTCGTCTGACGTCCCCACCCCAGCTGCGATCGACGGCAAAGTCTTTCTCTGTACAGACAAAGGGGAAGTCGGATGCATTGACGCGGAATCAGGCGAGGAACTCTGGAAGGTCGAAACTCCAAAGAATCGCCTCAAATTCAGTTCTTCCCCAATCCTCGCCGGCAACCGGTTGTATCTGGTCCGTGAGGATGCTGTGACGTTTGTCGTCGATACCGATCGCAAGAAGATCATCGCGACCAACGAACTTGGCAGTGACGAGTTCATCGTTTCGACGCCCGTCTTCACAGATGGTCAAATCCTGATTCGGACGTTCGATCATCTCTACTGCATCGGTGACGCGGCCAAGAAAGTGGTCAAAAACTGAGCGATTCGAAGACCCCGCCGGGAGTCGCAATCCGAAGAATTGTCAAAACCGGAAGAGGTTCTCTGCGATTTCCAGTCGACACAGAATGACTGTTCATTAACGTGATCCTGCGTTGCCTGTGAACCGTAGGTTGAGGCGAATCCATCACCCAACCTCGTTCACGGGCATCACACAATGGACACAGTCAAACCGTTAATCGCAATCGCTGGATTTATGTTGGCTCTCGCATTCATTCCACTTCGGAATGCGATGATGTCTCCGCCGGATGATTACTGGTTTCAAGCACGCGTCGTCGAGCAAGACGAACCCGTCCTCGTCAAGTTTGGTGCTGACTGGTGTCCGCCCTGTGTCGCCATGGACCCCGAACTTGCCCGGCTGAAATCCCGTTACTCAGGAAAGCTGCACGTCGTCAAAATCAATGTCGATGAAAAGCCGCATCTGGCCGAACATTATGGAGTTTCGGGGATTCCTCGCGTCATCCTCTTTGATCATGGTCGAGTCAAACGTTCACGAACAGGATACGCTTCCCAACAAGAATTGAGTGACTGGGTCGCCCCATACCTGTGACCAATCTACGAAGATCGCCAGTCTTCGAGCGTCGATTTCGAATGTGAAAAATGCCAACAACAGTTCATGGATTCGGAACGGCAATCTGCGACGCTCGGGGACACCTTTCTTGGCAGGACTCGACTTCGGGGAAGACGACAGACTTTGATGCTGTGGAATGCTTTTGCATCGCCTATCTTCCGGTGCTTCCACTGAAGGCCATTCACGTTTTCAGAAAGTCGTCGCCAGGACAATCTTTCAATTATTTACAACTCCCCATCCAGTGGTCTGCGGATCTCGTTATCTCTGCGTTTCTTCGCCGATGGGCTGTCATTCCGGCTCTGTGTGGCACCGGAGCCTTCCTCTTCCTCACGATGGAACTCTACGAGGGCCTTCGCAAATGGAATCAAGAGACGCTGACACTCCTCGCGATCAGTGCACTGATCGTTGTCATTTCCTGTCTCGTCTGGCCGCTTCTCAATTGGCTCGATCGAAGGAATCGTGCTCTTCGCACAGTTCTGGGTCCAAGTCCCTACGGCAGCAGCGACCCAGCGACCTGGACGACGGAACTTCTGGAAAAAATTGCCCCGCCCCATCAAATGTTCGCGACCGACAGCTATGATGAAGCGGTTGACCCACTCCTGCGCGAGCAGCAATTCGGACGCGCGATGTTGGCAGCCCGCCTGACAACAGCGATTGAGAATTCCATCCTCGGAGAAGAGATGACCGATCGAATCCTCAGAGATCCAGATGTCGTGAGAAGACTTCGAGTCGTTCAGGGAGACTCATCTCAATGGGCCAGAGAATTCGGGAGCGGACAGGTCAACAACAATCAAACAATTAACGAAACATGATGATTTCGAGCCCAGCACTTTATTGATGGCTCGGAAGACAGAAACTCTCGGAAGTTCCCAAGGCGACACGGATGACTCGCGCAGCAGCGAAACCTGATCAAGCACAGCATTATCGCAAACAGCTCGCGAAAGTTCTGCAGGATTATTGGGGATACGATTCCTTCCACGAGTTGCAGCTGCCCGCGATGCAATCGGTCCTGGCAGACCGTGACTCGCTGGTTGTGCTTCCAACCGGCGGAGGGAAGTCGCTCTGCTATCAAGCCCCAGCGATGTGCCGCGACGGAATGGCCATTGTCATTTCTCCATTGATCTCACTCATGAAAGATCAGGTCGATTCACTCAGAGAGAATGGGATTTCCGCTGCTTTTATCAACAGCACACTCACAGCTCAGGAAAAGTGGGAGATCGCCGATCAGATCAAAGGGGGAGAGATCAAACTGCTGTATCTCGCCCCAGAACGCATTCAGGCTCGCGGCCAACTAACGCGGTTGATTGAATCAGGAAACCCGTCGTTTGTCGCCGTCGACGAAGCCCATTGTGTCAGTCAGTGGGGACACGATTTCCGCCCTCACTATCGAGAACTGAGGTCGCTTCGCGAATGGTTTCCGGAAATCAGTTTTCATGGCTACACAGCCACAGCCACGAATCGGGTTCGCACCGACATCATTGAACAACTGGGTCTTCACGAACCAGAAGTTCTGATTGGCCATTTTGACCGACCGAATCTCTTCTATCGGATCGCCCAGCGAGACAATCTGCTGGAACAGGTTCAGGCGGTGATTGATAAATTCCCATCGAGGGCGGGAGTCATCTACTGCATCAGCCGCAAAGAAGTCGAACGTGTCACCGACCAGCTTCAGACTCTGGGGTATCGTGCTGCGGCCTATCATGCAGGCATGGACGATGTGGAACGGCAGGCAAATCAGGAAGCGTTCATCAAAGATGAAATTCAGATCATCGTCGCGACTGTCGCCTTCGGAATGGGGATCGACAAGCCTGACGTCCGCTTCGTGATCCATATTGGAATTCCGAAGACTCTTGAGAATTATCAACAGGAAACCGGTCGGGCTGGCCGTGACGGATTGAACTCGGAATGTCATCTCTTTTTCGGAGGCAACGACGCCCGAACCTGGAAACGCATCTTCAGCGACCAGCCGCCGAATCTGCAACAAGCCTCTCTGGAGTCGCTGCAGACAGTCGTCGATTTCTGCCATTCCCTCGACTGTCGACACCGAAGCCTGGTGCAACACTTCGGACAAGAACTACCCGAGGATTGCTCAACTGCCTGCGACCACTGCACAGACGGACGCGACTTCGAACCGGACTCGCTTCGCTACTCGCAGATGATTCTCTCGTCGATTTATCGGCAGGGAGAACAATACGCCACGAGCTATACGATTCGCGTGTTGCAGGGCCGGTCTGATGACCGTATTCGCCAAAATGCACATGATGAATTGACAACATTCGGACTTCTCCGGAACAAATCCCAAGAGACCATCAAAGCCTGGATTGGCCAGCTTGTCAGTCAGGGTTTTCTCGCAGCATCGGGAGAGTTCGGAATCCTGAAGATCACCGAGCGGGGCGGGAAATTGTTGAGAGGAGAAGTTGAGCCTCGACTCTCGAAGCCTGCACCAAAACGCTCTCAGTCTGCGTCTCGAAAGTCCCCATCTAAGCCAGCAGTACCAGCACATGCAGCGGACCTGTTCGAGGAACTCCGTATCCTTCGAACTCGCATCGCTCGCGAAAAATCTGTCGCTCCGTATCTCATCTTCGGGGATGCTGCTCTGCAGGACATGGCATTGAAGCTGCCGACGACCGAACAGGAATTTCTCGAAGTCTCAGGCGTTGGCACCAAGAAGTGCGAGCAATACGGTGAAGAGTTCTTGAACTTGATTCGCGACTCACTGGAACAGGCAAAGTCTTCTTCTGTTGCAACCGACGACTCCGATGACAGTCAAAAGTCCGAATCGCCTCGTCGACCGATTTCACAGGCGAGTTTGCGAGTCTTCCCGCTCTTCGATGAGGGGAAAACGATCGAGGAGGTTTGCGAGGAACTGGGTCGCCAACCATCGACTGTCGAGAAATACCTCATCGACTATCTACGCTCAAAAAAGACGACCGATGCCGCTCCCTGGGTGAGTCCCGAAATCATCAACACAGTCGAAGCTGCACTCGAGGAACTCAAGTCGCCCCGCTTGAAAGTTCTCTTCGAACACTTTGAAGAAGAGATCGACTACACGACGCTGCGAATCGTCGTCGAATGTTACCGCAACAAAATGTCGGATTGAGTTTGAACGAATGCCGATGTCCTTCTCGAATCGCTTCAAGTGATTGACGCGCGCCTTACTCGCGTAGCATTGCGAAACCAATTTGCAGAACGACCGTGCTGGCGGTCATTGTCCGGGAAAGATCCGATACGGTATCGTTTTCAGTCGGTGTTGGAATATCTGATTCAGGCTCAGCCCGTGAACAAGGCAGGCAACATGGCGAAAAAAGCAGCGAAATCCGAACAAGATGACATGGACTTCTCGATTGGGCTTCCAGCTTCGGGCAGTTCTGAAGTGATCACAGCTCGGAAAGCGGGCGGCATCAGCGACCTTCAGCTTTCGATTTCTCCGCGAACGACAAAGCCTGCCATCGCCCTCAGAAACCTCGCGAAAGCCATCAACGTTGCTTTGAAGATGGACTTCATTGAGACCGACCTGGACTGGGTTTACAAGGTGGCCCGCGTTCGCAAAGGCCAACTGCACATCATCCACAAAGACTACATCGGTCTCGGAGATGGAATTTTCGCCTCGTTCGGAAAAGCCATCCGCTCCTTCCGGTTAACACTCGCGGGCCCGGATGCTGCCTCACCGGAAGGGAAAGAGTGGATCACCAAACATGGAAAAGCTCCCCTCAGCGGAATGATCAGCCTGGTCGGCCGGAAACTCGACCTCCTCCAGGAATTCGAAGACATGGCTCCTCTCTACGTGCAGCAAACACTCGATCGCCTGGAAGCCAAAAGAATCATCAAGGATTGGCACCGAAATGAATGGCAGATCAAAACAACTGTCATCGGTCTCGACGTCATTCTAACTCCGCTGGCCGAAGACGAAGATGAAGAGTAGCCTGAATTGAGGCACCGTCCGAGAATCCATCAGGCGCGCAACGACAGCAAAACGATTGAGACGGTCTCGCTTGGAACTTCAGTCAATAAAAAAAGACGTGGCGAGCGTTGTTTCGCTCGCCACGTCGATCGTCAATCTGATCCACTTTCTCAGTGAACTCTTCGTTATTCCTCAGGAAGCAAAGTCGCTGGTGGAACGAACGAAGCAATGCGATGGAAGCCGGCATTCACTTGTGCTTCCATGTCAGAAACACTGGCTCCTCCGGGAACGATGATGTGATGGCCGCCGCCTATATGGGCGATGGCTTCCATCAGGTCACGGTCAGCATCGACCCCCACGCTCATCGTGTGAATCATGATCCCAGCCTGTTGAGCCTCATATGCGAGACGCAACACGTACCGCTTATGACCACTGTTGGTGGTGTAGTCCGCGCTTCCGTCGTTGTCGTAGTCCAGAAGCTGGTTCCAGCTCCAACCATACGGAAGACTTGTGCTCTCGCCGGAATCCATGGTGTTCGTATTTCCGTCGGTCATAAGCAGGATCGTTTTCTTCGACCCAGGCCGACTATACGTGTTCACCATCAGCGTTCCATCTTTCAACCCGCCACCCATGTTCGTGGAATTGGAGTAGTGGGACGCCTGCTTGTAACGCATCAAATCTTTAATCGAGAGGTAGTCATCTGTGATCGGCTCATCTCGAACATCCACATACGGGATGAGCGGATCAGGCTCATTCACCACCATTTCCATTCGGTGATTTGTGTCGTAGCTGACCATTCCGATGTGGTCGTCGAATCCGAGATCTGCGAGATAATCACAGAACAGGAAGTGCCCTTCTTTAATGGCGTGGAACGGATAGTGCCGGGTCTTCCAGAGATCCTTCGTTTCATCGTAACTTGAGTAGTACTTCAGAATGTAGTTGATCAGAGTGAGTCCGCCGTACTTTTCTCGATAGCCACGGTTTCTGAACTCTCCATAAGTTCGAACGTGGTCAATATATCCATTCCAGCTCCCAGCCTGATATGGATAGGACTGAGTGAGATTGAAGTAATCTTTCACAGCAGAGTCTGTGTCATCGAATCGGATGGTCACAGTTCCAGCTCCATCAGGAGCATCGAAGTAGTACCAGAACGAACGTCCATCAAGAAGTTCGAGATACATATAGTCAATCGGAGCGTCGGCTTCATACGTATAGTTGTATGGCCCGTAGCTTCCGTGACTTTCGTAGTCGTCTCCGCCGTTTGTGAATCCAACGTAGACTTCTCGGACTCGATACGGTGAGTTAATCGTGGCTGTCAAACGATCACCGGAAAACTCAACATCGACTCCCGATTCCGTGACAGTCACTGGGTCGGATTCTCCCGATGCGTTGAGCGTCACCCAGGCAGTCTCAATATCTCGGTTTCCGTTGATATTGACATCGTTTCCGCTGAGTCCCGTGAAGGTGTGGGAACTTCCATTTGTATAACGCACCTGCACCTGCTGAATATCTGCGCCACTTGTGACTCGGAGGTCATCGTACTGAAACTCGACAGAGGCAGTGATACCGTCTGAACTGTTTGTCACCGTCAGATACTCAGGAGTGAACGTGAGATTGCCGGTGTTGGGCATCTGCAGATCGGTCCAGACTTTCGAGAGGTTCGCGATGACCTCGGCATCCGCGAGGTGGTAGTTCGACTCATCATTGAAATAGCTATCGAAGTTCATCGAGCGGGAAAAGTCGTGAACCACAACAATGTCACGCGATTCAACATAGGCGATGGCATCTGTTCGGACGACAGCCCGTCGATCTCCGGTGACTCCGGAGAAGAAGAGCTGCAGCTTGCCGTCTGGTCTCTCAACATCGTCATTGTCGCGTCGAGCCACAACCTTCACGACATTCGAAGGAGAAGCGTTCCACTGAACACTGTACTTCCCGGTCAGGTCGTCGTACGTCCGCTTGCCGAATGTCACATCGGCATCGGGGTCAACAAACACTCCATTCAGTTGGGCAACACGCGCTGCTTCAAGACGTGCTTGGGCAAGTGCGTAGCCGGTCACATCCAGAGTATCGAGAGGTGCATTGTTAATGGCATTAGTAATCTCGAGAGACGCTGCCAACGCGGCGGCATCGACGGCATTCTGCATCCGTTGCTTGGTCAGGTTCAAGAACCCGATATCGACTGCCAGCGATACAATTGTCAAACACCCAACGAGCACCACTGCCGAGAGGATTAAAAACGCTCCTCTGCGCTCTCTTAACTCCTGAGATATGTACGCCATCCTTGACCACCATCTTTTCTGTTTCACTCTCATGAATTCACATCCTGGAACAAACTGGTAAGTGGATCCGCGACCTCATCGAGCAATGAGCCAACCGAATGAGAACCAAACAACGTTCCGAGTGATCCATCTCACGCGTATTGAAATTCAGCTCTCAAACTTTCGACTACTTCAATCCGAGTCGGAAAATGATTGACGAACGCAATGACTGTCCGTGCATAAATTTGAGGGGAAAACCGCTGACCTCCTGATAAGCGATGGTGATGCTGATATTGAAGTACTGCATGTAGTTGTCTGAGGAATCAAGATCGAACGTCTGCCCCTGATTGGGGCCTTCAGCATGCGTAATCGTGATTGCAGCGGCATCGCCATTGACCCCATTCGCTTTCAGCACGTTGCGAATGTCCAAAATGACTTTTTGGTTCGTCGTCATTCCCTGAGGAACAATTCCATTCCTGTGCATGGCTGCGAAACGACCCGCTTCGCGAACAGCCCCTGTCAGATTGGTGGAGACATCGAGCGCACGTCCCATCTCCATCACACCGAGAGCAATCGACATGAAAATCGGAGCGACGATTGCGAATTCAACCGCTGCCACCGCACGCCGATTTGACTGGCATGCCGATTTGAACCGTTTTAAAGAAATTCTCATTCGAATTACTCCTTACTCGTGACGCATCACAGATTGGCCGACCAAGACGACTCCCTTGACCCAAAACGGCGGCATAATGGCCACCTGGTCATAGGGAACAGTGACACGCACAACGAACAGCTCTCGGCGATCGAGATCGGTCAATTCAACTTGTTCAAGAGCGTCCGGATCAAACGTATCGAAGTCAAAATCCGGATCATCGAAGCAGTTCCCGTCGAGCACTTTCGTTGTGGCTTGAGCTGGGGAAATTGTTGAACTGAGAATGGTGTTCACTTTTGAAGCAACCTGAGCACTGGTGATGCCCTCCACTGCCCCGTATCGAGCTGAACGCTTCGCAGACGCATTCAGAATGTTGATGACCATATACACATGGCCGAACTCCACAATCGCTGCCAGAAAGACCGCGAAGAGCGAGCAGACGAGAGCAAATTCGACAAGTACCACCCCAGAGTTCCGTTCACTGCCAGCCCGATCCTTCCTCTCAGCCCGCCACTTGGTGAGGGATATCATATCTCTTCTCTTTCAACTTGCGCAATTCAATTGCATTTGCTTGCCCACACACTGCTGCAACTTAGATCACGCATTTTGCACGAGTTGCCGTTTTCTGCTCACAACGCAAATAAATCTCAGTATTGGGGAAATTGCTAAGAAAATTCGAATTCAGACGTCACTTCCGAAATCGTGAGAGCTTCCCACTTGAGCCTTCAGTTTGGAAAAAGCCGTTGATCGAGATCAACATGAAGCGATTTCGCCACATTGAGCGTCTGGTCGTCAGCTTTGTGATGACTGAACTGAAATTGAGGAACATGCCAGCCTCCGTAAATTCGGCCCGGTGAATTCACTCTGCGGCGAAATGAAGCACGTCAGTTCGTCACTCAAACTGCCAAAGTGCTCTGACTCATTACTTGCGCTTCAAGAAATGTCTCATTCTGCGTACTCTGGAGACCACTGCTGTTGACCACTCCGGATCCACAGGGACTCATGAACGAACTTCTCCAATACCTGTCGACGCTCTCGACACTCATCATCGCTCTGACCTGCGCGGTGCACTTGTTTGTGTTTCTGGTCTTGTGGATCTGGTCACGAAGAGATCTCAAAAAGATCGCCTCCGCGCTCTTTGATTTCACGAGAGGCATGAGTCACCAGAGCCTGCTGGATTCGACAGCTCATCTCTCGGACCAGATCGATGCGTTTCTTTCAGATGTGAACGAAGCTCTCGATGAAGATGACCGAAAAGCAGATCGCGGGATATTGCTTCAGAGAATGCGAGTTCTCGACGAAAAGCGCCGCTACCTGAATTCGATGATGTTCGAAACAGTCTACAACATGGCCCGCACCATGATTGAAGCGTATCCACTCGCAGGAGTCCTGGGGACGATTCTGGCGATCGGAGCGGCACTGCAGGCGAATCCCGGAGGGGCTGGCGAATCAACCGCGACGGTCGGACTGATTCTCGGCCGGTTCGGAGACGCTATCTGGTCGACCGCTGCCGGGCTGATCGCTGCGATGCTGTTGATGTTCATCAACAGTTGTCTCGAAACCCCATTTGGGAGGCTTTCTGAAAATCGCCGGCATGTCCGCGAGACAGTGGCAAGAGTGAAACGAGAACTGGCATTCGCTGAGCAAGCTGAGGAGATCGCATGACGACGACTCAGGGAGTGCGAAAAATGACGCTGCAGCTGACCCCGCTGCTCGACCTCCTGCTCATCGTCATCTTCGCTCAGTATATGGAGGTTCAGGAAACGCAAGTCGCTGTCGAACAGGAAGCGTCTGCAGCGCTGGTCGAACGTGATCAGGCAATTGCAGACTTGAATTCAGCGGAAACGGAACTTGCTGAATCAACTCAAAGACTCTCCGTGCTCCGCGGCGAGTTGAGCGATCAATCTCAACAACTCGCACTTGCCCAGGATCAACTCGAAACAACTCAACAGCAACAGAATGTTTTGACCGATCTTCTGGTCGAGCTGTTCGATATTCCGGAACAGGTGGTCGAACAGACCATCAACTCCACAAAACCACCTGCTGGCAGAACGACTTCCGAAGTTGAACGACTCAAAGAGAGATTTCGTCAGATTGCAGTGGAGCAGTCCGGCCGTGTCATCGAGCATCTTCTTTCATACGAAGAAATCCGAAAACGATGCGATGTCTGGGACATCCACGTCACGCCGGATAACTTTCTGACGATCTCCAGCGGCGATCAAATTCTGAAAATGCAGATCCCGATCGACATCTCGAAAGATTTCGTTCAGCAGGAGTTCATCGACAAGTTCATCGAAACCGCTCACACGCTGCCTGACCCCAAAGATCTCGTGATTATGATGCTCACTTACGATCGACGTTCTCAGCGCTGGGCCACCGAAGGTGTTCGCGATGCGCTCCCTCAAATTGTTCTCAGGATGAATTTCGAGAGCAGCAGCCGAACCCGATATGATTACGCCGATCTCGGATTCCGAATTGAATAGCTGACAAGTTTCCGGGTAACCTGAATTCAGACGCAATTTAATCAGGCGGGATGACATTCCGGTCTGTCGATCCAAGGAAACGAACGATGAAGAAACGTTACGCAGGCGGAATTGGTGTCATTCTCGTGCTCGGTTTTCTGCTGGGACAGCTGTGGAGAATCCCTGGACTGGGCACTCAATCTGATGAAGCGGGCGAAGTCGCCACGGAGAACTCCGACGACGATTCGACCATCGACTATTCCCAAGTTTCGGTCAGCAACGACCTGAGCAACTCGGTCTCTTCTCTCCCTTCTTCAGAAAATGCACCTGTCTCGCCGTTTATCACTGTGGCGATTCAGGCCGACAAATATCGACTCACCGATCCAGAAAACCCTCAAGATGGAGAAGTGATCTCGCTGGAAGAAGTTGTCGAGCTTGTGAAGAAAGCTTCCGGGAGCGAAGACGGGATTCGCCTTCGCGTCCTGTTCTATAAAAACGCTCAAGAAGGAGCCGTTGCCGATCTGCATGCAGCGATGGCTTCGGCGAACATCCCCCGGGAAGACATTCAGGAGATTTCCGATTTTGTCGATTGAGGAATCTAACCGCGCGTAGAGCGACTGGATGAACCACAACCTCCCTCGGCAACCTTCCCCAAGTTACCCGAACTGGACGACGAACGAACTTTTCGCTGCACTCGCGATCCAGCGATGAACGGTTTGAAGTTCTTATCGAATGATGCCGATTCTGCCGATGGACTCTGTTTTTCCAGATTCATCATGTGGTCCGTCTGGACTGCCCTCAAGCTAACCAAAGTGACAATCTCCATGCCGTCCCAATCACTTCACGAAGTCATTGAACAGCAACGACAGGAAATCGAAGGGTTGCGTCAACAACTGCTTCAATCTCAAAAAATGGGCTCGATCGGTGAACTTGCATCATCGATGACTCACGAATTCAATAACATCCTCACGACGATCATCAACTATTCCAAACTCGGGCTGCGCCAAAAGGATGATCAGGCACGTGAGAAAGCGTTCGACAGAATCCTAAACGCCAGTCAGCGAGCTGCCAAAATCACAACCGGTCTGCTGGCCTATTCTCGCTCGAGCGAAAGCCGCCGCGATCCACACAATCTTTCCAAACTCGTTCGCGATGTCATCATTCTCGTTGAGAAAGATCTCAAAGTTCACCGCATTCATCTGGACACCCAGTATCTCGCGGACCCCTACGCCAATGTGAACGCTGGCCAGGTCCAACAGGTGCTTCTCAACCTGATCGTGAATGCGCGACAAGCGATGGTTGCCGGGCGGACATTGACCATCAAGGTTTCTGAGTCGGTCGACGATCAGTATGCAGAGATTTCGATCAAGGATCAGGGCTCAGGAATTTCTCCTGACGTATTACCCCGGATCTTCGAACGTTTCTACACCACCAAATCTGCCGATGAGCATGGACAGGGTGGAACGGGATTGGGACTCTCTTTGTGCCGGGAAGTCATGGAAGCACACGGAGGTCGAATTCGTGTCGAAACCGCCGTCGGACATGGGACTCAATTCTCGCTGCGTTTTCCGACCGTTGCTCCCCCTGACTTCAGCTTGAAGTCGGCAGGGAAGCAAGAATCTTCCGAATCACCGACAGGGAGCCCGTCCGTTGCGGCCGCTTCTCTCTCGTAGCTCCTTCTGGCTGATCGGTTGCCTCATTCTCTGTTTCATCGTGCGAGTGGGGGTGGTCGTTTTTCGATCTGCGGAATTGTCGGACGATCCCGATTCGTACATTCAACTTGCTGAAGGACTGGCAGCAGGCAGAGGATTTTCGACTCCTGGAACAGATCAGGCGACCGCTTTCCGCCCACCGTTTTATCCGGTGTTGATCACACCGTTCGAACGTTTCGGAGGAGGTTGGGGACGAGGATTTCTCAACGTTCTCACTGCCGTGGGCGGTGTCTATTTCATTTGGAGAGCGAGCCAGAATCTCAATTTGAATCCGCTGGCCGGGCTATTTGCCTCTTTGGTTTTCGGATTCGATCCCCTGCTCGTTCGATATACATCGCTGTCGATGACCGAATCATTGACGGCATTCCTCGCAGCTACATTGATTGCTCGCCTCACGGATTTCACTGCGAGATCGTCCGCGTCGAATTTCCTCACCGGTCTTCTATTCGGAATCACCGTATTGACGCGTCCGACGTTTTGGGCCTTCGGAGGGTTAATCGCCTTGTGGTTGTGCGCAACCGAATTGAAATCTCGACTCTCGAAAAATCAACAACGCTCCGCGCGGTCGCTTCTCTTCGGCGGGCTTGGAATCTTACTGGTCGTCTCCCCATGGGTCGTTCGAAACTGGATCGCATTCGGACGTCCGGTGCTAATGACCACTCATGGAGGTTATACCGTTCTGCTTGGCAACAATGACGCTTTTTACGACGAAGTTGTGAATCAGCCGCTGGGAACAGTTTGGGATGGTCAACATGGTCCCGGTCAAGCTGTTTGGGCACACGAAGTCAATCAGGAAATGGACCGACTCGGACTTCGCACTGAAATCGAACGCGATCGCTGGATGTCTAAGAAGGCTCAGGAAACAATTCGCCGCAGGCCAACGGATTTCCTCAAGTCGTGCATGCTCCGGTTCCTCAGATTCTGGAACCTCGGACCGATGTCCCCAGCTGCGGAAGGCATCCCGTCCCCGCTTATGCGAACGATTCAAGTTTATTACGCAGTCCTCTGGACTCTCATGGCCGTCGGCATCCTTCGAATTTTTCTTTCCGGCTCCCAGACCTGGATCGCGTGGGGACCAGTTTTTTGCCTCGTCATCGCATTCACTTGCGTGCATCTGATCTACTGGAGCAATGCTCGAATGCGCGCCCCAGTCATGCCGGCAATCGCACTTCTCTCTGCGGCAGGAGTGGCAAGTTCGAAGTCTCTCCGATCAACGAAAACAGATCCTTCTCAAATCGATTCTGACTCATGCGAGGCGAGTCATTCTCAACTCAACTGAAGTGTTGTAGGCAGCATCCCGCCCAATCCTCAACAATTCACCGGCAGTTCCTGCGTTAAACTGGTGGTATTGTTCTAGTTATTCCACCTGAGAGCAATTTGCTGAATAGTCAATGGCTCCCGGATCGATCATGAGATTGACGGGCGTGTCTTCGGCTCAGTTGAGACGGTCTGTAGAGTTCCGGTGATTGTTCCTCATGGATGAGGTGAAGTGGTGTACGAAGAATTTTTTGGACTGGATAAACGACCTTTCAACAATATCCCCAATCCCGATCTCTATGTGGATCTGGAATCTTCGAAGAAGTCGCTGGATGAGTTGTTCAACTGCGTCATGCAGTCTCGCGGGATCGGAGTCCTCACCGCACCAGCAGGACTCGGAAAGACAATTCTCTGCAAGAAACTGGCCGAACTTGCAGCTTCGCGATTTCAGACGATTCTTCTCGGAACCGCAACGTTCTCGAACCGACTCGACCTGCTCCAGCACATCCTCTATGAGTTCGGCATTGAGTACGAAGGGCTCAACGAACACGAAGCTCGCCTGAAGATCATGGATGCTGCCCGCGCGATCTCGAATGAGGGACGGAATCTGCTGATCATTGTCGACGAAGCACACCTGCTTAATTCTCGTCTCTTCGAGGAACTCAGAGTTCTGGCGGACTATGCTCCAGACGGAGAGTCACTGATCCAACTCGTCTTGAGTGGTCAGTTCGAACTCGAAGAAAAACTCGTCCATCCTTCTTTGTCAGCTTTCAATCAACGCGTCGCTGTCCAAACGTGCTTGAAGCTCCTGTCGCTTGAAGAATCGATCACCTTCATTGTCGAGCGGCTCCGGATGTGTGGCGTCGCGACTCCTGGCGACGTTTTGGATGAGAGTGCCTTGGAGACCATCTGCCGTGCGAGTGATGGAAACCCGCGATGTCTCTGCCAACTCACCGATCACAGCCTGATTCTGGCATTCGCTGAGGAACTGAAGCCGTTCCAACAGGCCACTGTTCTGGCTGCGCTGGAAGATCTGAAAGAGCTTCCGCTTCACTGGAACGACGTCAGCAGTGACACCGATTCTGAACCAGAATCAACCGCGGATGCGACGCGAGAAACAGACCTCTTCCGATTGCCAGAACAATCTTCGGAAGAATTTACGTCCGCCGAATCTGACAATCAAAGCTTGGAGTCCGAACTGAGTGACTCTTTACTCGATGGCGAAGGCGATGAATCGATTGCGGAGACGACAGAGCCGTCGATCAATTTCAGCGAGACCGTCGAGTTCTCCGTTCTTGAAGTCGGAGCGGGGATTGAGTCGTCTTCCGAAACCTCACCCACGGCAGAGCAAGAAGAACAACCCGCTTGTGAACTTTCCGCTGAGCAGGACGAGCAGTCGATGATGATGGAAGAACTCATCCGAGATAAGTACGCGACTCTGGATGGACTGCAAGAGCGGGAAGAAATCGACCTCGACCACATTCTCGATTCGGAACACTATCCTCATCCGGTTGGCTATCGACATTCACTGACGTCTGCGAAGCGGTCATGTGTCGAACAGGCTGAGGTTGGTCAGGAAGATGAAATCCTGATCTCCGTTCAAGACCTCGGTCATGAAATTGCCGATGTCGTTCAGCGATCTCGTCGCTCACGTAAAAGTGATGCGAACTGGCACGGAGACACGTGGATCGAACTCGACGTCGTCCAACCCTCTCCTCTTCCGAGCGAATTCGACTCAGAGACAATAAACGACGTCAGCCCCGAGCGCGTCAGCTCAAGCGTCCCCGAACGCCAGCCAACTGCACCGCAAGAGTCGTCAAAGGTGAATCCGGAAAGCGGAAATTACCAGCCGCCACCTCGCTTTTCACGTTTGTTTGCACGTCTCAGCGAACGTCGTCGCCAGCTCAAGAATCGCCAGCAACATGACGTCTAGAGCAAGTTGCTCTTTCCGGTGCACTCGCTTGTGCTGTTTCAGTAGGTAAAAGGCTGTGTCTGCTCGTGCGAGAGAGCGCACACCAAATCGAAAGATGCTCTAATCTTCAAGCACCTTCGATCGAAATCCGATCGTGCGAATCCCGAGGAACTTGCCCTACCTGAAGTTTTTTCGAATGATAGAGGTTTGGATTCCTCAACGGTCGTCTTCATTCCTGGAAGCCGGTCATGAAGTGAAACAAAGTGCAAGTCCGTGAAGTTTGAAACCGAAAAGTCGCCAGCCCCGTACCTCAACCGCAAGGACCAGTATCGGTTAATGGGGCTGTGCGGCATGCTGCTTCTGATCGTCATTTCGATCGACTTCACATCCCGGGCTGAAAACTGGGCTTGGTTTTTCTCTGTCGGGCAAGATGCTGACGTCACCGACTTGAAAGAACTCGACCTGGAAGAGCTCGATTTTCGAATCGACGATCCCGATCAAACTCCGCTAGCGCAGGACGAGTTTCGCGTCCCTCAAGAAGCTGCCCCGGAGCCGGAAGCAGACAACATCCAACTCGATGTTTCACAAATTCCGAAAGAGCTTCTGGAAGAGGTGCAGGACCGACGCGTCGGGCTGTTAAGAACTGAAGAGCCCGCCATGGACGTTGTCCTCAAGCGAGTTCAGGTCCTCAGCGAGGAGGAACTGGAAGCTGCTGCCGTCGAGAACCCCGGATTCCGAGTTGTCTTTACCGACTCCGACATACATCGCGGGCAACTGATTCGCGTCGACGGAACGCTCTGGCGTCTTCAACGCTATCCCTATGGTGATCCCGCCACAGAAGATGACGATCTCTGGCAAGCCTGGCTCTTCACAGCCGATTCGGCGAACAATCCCTGGGTTGTCTTCCTGACTGAAAAACCGGAGTCGCTGAGTCCTGCTGAGCAAATCGATCAACCTGTAGCCGTCGTAGGCTACTTCTTCAAAAATTATGGTTACGCCACGGAACTCGGCCTGCATATCGCTCCTATGCTGATTGCAAAGACGATGAAACTGGTCGAAGTTCAGCAAGCTTCCGAAGACCAAGAGGACAATTTGGGCCGCTACATCTTTGGATTCTTGATAGCCATCGGCCTATTGTTCGGGATCATGATCTGGCGATTCACCGTGAGCGATCGTCGCTTTCAGTCTGGACGATTGGCCAAGATTGCAGAGTCCAGTCATGATGCCACGCCCGAATCCATCGCTGCTCTCGATTCGATTGAGACTCACGATCCGCATCAACTCAACATTTCAGGGAACGATCAAAACGATCGTAACGAAGAGACCACCCGCTGAAATTGGTCTCACAAAACGTTCTGTGTGTCCGATGGGCTGTCTTACAACACGTTTTCCTGGAAATGTTAAGAAATCGTTCGAGACATGCACGTTCTCCGATTTCTAGTGACCATTTTCACTAATCTGAGTTCGCAATCGGTCCGCTCAGAACTCTTTCAATCGATTGCCCACGTCGACGAGTGAGCTAAGATTGCCATTGAAGCATTGTTCTCAATTGTATTCATGGCTCGCGTGAGCAACTTGCTCGAGTGACTCAAATTCAGACAGGATCTCATGGACGCTCAGGTAATGACCTTTGTCCTGCTGCTCGTCGGATTCCTTCTTCTGGGACTGGAATTATTCCTTCCCTCTGGAGGAGTCATCGGAGTCATGTGTGCTGCCTCATTTTTAGGATCAGCGTATTTTGCGTACACAGCTTGGGCCACGTCGCATCCTCTCTATTGGAGGATCTATCTCTCGACGATGGTGATCCTCGCACCAATTACTCTCTACGGGATTTACTACCTCCTCACGCAGACGGCGTTTGGGAATCGCATTCTGCTCACCGCGCCAACCGAGGATGAAGTGACTCCCTACCAGGAAGAGCAAAACCGACTCCAAGAGCTTGTTGGAGAACGAGGGAAAGCCCTGAATCTGATGACACCCGGTGGGCTTGTAGAAGTCAACGGAGAGCGATTGCACGCAATCAGTGAAGACATGGTCATCGAGTCGGGACAATCGATTGAAGTGGTGGGGATTCGAGGAACTCGCGTCCTCGTGCGAATCGCAGACGCACTCCCTCCGCAAGATTCACGCATCACAAAGACTGATGAGGACTCCCCAGAATCCGATGACAGCCACGATCGTAACGTCGATCTTGAAACCGACCCTTTCGATCCCTTCTTGCCGCAGGAAGAAAGCTAACAAAAAAAGCATAACTCGTCCGACATGTTGAACGAGCCATGCTTTTGAAATTCATTGCTTGATGAAATCGCTCACGCCAACTCCATCATCGGGTCTTGTTTTTTTTCTTCGACTTTGTCTTCTTCGAAACTCGATTGGCAGCCTGAACGAACTCGTCGTCCAGGCGAACGAATTCAGTCGACCGAATGTCTTCGCGTCTGACTCGACCGTCGGCATCTTTCAAAAGGACGAATGGCAAGCAGACAGCTTCGACGGTCCATGGTCGTCCGCGTTCCCGTGAACGCCAGCGAATGCGAACCGGCTCGTTGGGTGAGTTGGTTTGCGAGTCGAGACACCAGAAGAATGAGGGAAACTCATACACCTGATTTAGAATCGCAACGACCAAACCACGCCGGAGATCTTCCGGAGCAACTCTCACTGCGACAGCAAAGTTCTCGTTGTTCAATGGCGTCGTGTTCATTCCGTTCGAGATCATCGTCTTCTCGTGTTTGCAGTAATTCGCGGAAGCAAACGCAGCATGTATCGAAAGAAGCGAGTTCAAGTGAGTACACGCCCGGCATGAAATGCGTGGAGCGTCGTCGGTCCGCAGCTTCGCCCAATTCGAACGCTCTCCGTTTCCTTCTCGATGTTCAGAGAATAAGAACGAACACGTTCGAGACCGAGTGGACACTCACGTCGCGATACAGGTTCACAAACGACGAAAAGAATTCAAACTCTCGAAGCTGGAAGGTCTAAAGACTCGAAGGATGTGAACGGAATCAGAATGGCGGCACAGAAGCAGCGACTTTTCAGACGTTCATCTGCGGCTGAATCGTTTCGCAATGTATCTTTAATAGAGCAGCTTTGAGGTCGTTAAACATCTGCTGGTCCGAAAACGTGCCGACAATTGCTCCGCCCGATCCTGCGAACTTCGCACTGGCTCCCACTCCACGAGCTGTCTCGATCATCAGCCGTTGAGAAGGCGAGATTGAACAAATGCTTGCTCGTGTATCGAAGTTTCGATCAATCAGTTCATGGAGCTGCGCAGTGTCACCTTTTTCGATAGCACTCTTTGCCTGCACAGTGAGGTTGGCAAACGTTTCCATAGCTTGCAAAACGTCAGGATCTCCAGCCTGATAACGCGCTCGCAGCGGATTGTGAACGACATAGGTCGGTTCACCAGCTTCCAAACTGAAGGCCACGTACACGTTCTTGAGATTCTCTGACGAGAGGCCTTCGTATCGGCCGCACTCCATTCCGTCTTCAACAGTCATGACATCAGTCGCAAAATCCATCGACACGAGGCCTTCATAGATCTGAACGACTCGGTCCTGTAAGCCTGCGGCGATTCCAAGCTCTCTTGTTTCGACGCTCAACGCTAATGAAGGTTGCACATGTTGCGGAACGTCGATGTTGTAGAACTCCATCAACGCTCGAAGCGTGGCTACGATAATTGCGCTCGACCCAGCCATTCCGACTGCACGGGGAATTGTCGTTGAATATCGAATTGAGAAATTTCGATCGTGAAGCTCGAGTTGTTTCTCATCACAGTATTCGTAAAACCGCTTGATCGTCGCTTTGATCAATCGGACTCCGCCGTAGTAGCCATGAAGTCGAACGTCATCGAAGAGATCCTTGATCGACCGAAAGCTGGACTGATCGTCCACGGATTGAACGATCTCCACTTTTGGCCAGTCGTAGAGTGTCACTTCGGCGAAGAACTGACGGATGGTGAAGGCAATCGTTTTTCCGTGATATCCGTCCGACGGGTTCCCGATCAATCCGGCCCGGGCATACGCACGTTTGCGAATAATCTCCATTACGAAACTCCTTCTTCCGAATCGAGTTTCTCTCGAAGATATGTGCGCAACCCGTCTCCGAACTGAGGATCGGAGAGAGAGAAATCGACAAACGCACGGAAGTAGCTTTCGAAGTTCCCGATATCAAAGCGTGGTTCAGTGGAAGGCAGCCGAATTCCAATCCCCTTCCCTCCTTCGCGGAGCACTCGCTGCATCGCATCGGTTAACTGAATTTCGCCACCTTTGCCGCGATCAGTTTGTTCGAGAGCTTCGAAAATCGCGGGGCTGAAGACGTATCGAGCTGCCACTGCCAGGTTACTTGGAGCTTCATCAACCGCTGGTTTTTCGATGAGACTGTCCAGTTCGAAGATGTCGTTTGTGATTGGACCGCGAGGTTTCGCGATTCCGTAATGGACGACTTCACGCGGATCAGTCAGTTCTTCGAACGCGACAACAACGTCAGCTTGCGAGCGTTCGTACTCTTCGATCATGCGCTCGACGATTCGCGACTTGGCGTGCATGCCGATAATCGAGTCACCGAGAGCGACAACAAACGGCTGCCGACCGACGAACGGTTCACCGATCAGAACAGCATGGCCCAAACCAAGCTGTTCGCGTTGACGGGTGTAGGCGTATTGAACCTGGTTGCGTTCGAAGGCAAGTTCAGCGAGATGCTCTTCTTTTCCCGATTCGCGGAGATGCTTCACGAGTTGATGGTTCACGTCGAAGAAATCTTCGATCGATGACTTTCCGTAACCGGTGATGAAGAGGATCCGTTTAATGCCCGATTCTTTTAACTCTTCGACGACATATTGGACGACGGGACGACGGCCGACCGGCAGCATTTCTTTCGGTTGACTCTTCGTCGCTGGCAACAGTCGTGTTCCCAGTCCGGCAACGGGAACAATCGCGAGATCAAGTGGCATCTGAAACTTCCTCCTGAACGTCCTGAGCTAGGTGCTCATCCTTGTGCACTCACTTGTCCGGTTTGAATCAATCAAGTTCCGTGTCTGCGTGTGCGATCCATAAAATTCGATTCGAAACTCTCATCACAGTGTTCATTCCACACTGTTTACATCCGTGTTACTTCGAAGACTCTTCATTCAACGTCGCCAACAATCCGACGATTGAGCGAACCATGGCACCGGTTCCGCCAGCGTCGCGACTTGCACATTCTTTCTCAGAATAGGCTGCGCCGGCAATATCGAGATGCACCCAGGGAACGTCATCGACGAATTTCTCGAGAAACTTTGCCGCTGTAATCGCTCCGCCCCAGCGTGTTCCGACGTTTTTGCAGTCTGCGAAGTCTGACTTCAGCTGATCCGCGTAGAAGTCGTACATTGGAAGTTGCCAGATCAGCTCATCCGAAGCACGGGCTGCCTGCACGACTTGATCACACCACTCCTGACGATTCGTAAATGCTCCGGTCACTTCCTCACCCAAGGCAATCACGCAGGCTCCGGTCAGCGTGGCGAAGTCAATGAGACGATCGGCTTTATGATCGACGGCATATGAGAGAGCATCCGCGAGAACAAGTCGGCCTTCCGCATCGGTATTGTGGACTTCGATCGTCGTCCCGTTTCTCGCTGTCAGGACTTCACCGAGTTTGTAGGCTGAAGGTCCGGTCATGTTTTCGACCAAACCGATCACCGCGAGAATGTTGACCGGCAATTCCAGTTTGGCACAGGCATGGACGATTCCGAGCACCGTAGCTGCTCCCGCCATGTCCGCCTTCATCGAGATCATGCTCGCCGACGGTTTCAAAGACAGGCCGCCACTGTCGAACGTGACTCCCTTTCCGACCAGTCCGATCGTTGGTGAATCCTTTCCAGCCCCTCGATATTCGAGAACGACAACACGCGGCGGGCGGGAACTTCCTCGAGCGACCGCCATCAATGCTCCCATCTTTTCGTTCTCGATGAGATGTTCGTCCAGGATCTTTCCGGTCACCCCGTGTGAAACAACAGCGTCGACAGCGCGAGCGGCGAATGTTTCCGGATAAATGTCGTTTGGATGTCGATTGACGAGTTCGCGTGTCAGATTGATCGACTCGCCAAGAATTCTTCCACGCTGGATGGCAACTTCGCTTGACGGGGAATTCGGAATACCGAGCAAGTGGACTTCAGTCAGCTCAAAACGATCTCGTTCTTTTCGATAAATCGCTTGCGACGCACAGGCAGTCGTCACGCATTCAGCAAACCGCTCGAGCGGTACAGTTTCTCCAAATTTCACGATGAGTTCCGAAGGAATTGCCACCACGACGGACTGCTTTTCTTTTGAGGCAACTTTTCGAAGAACTCCTGAAAGGACCTGGCAGGTTTTGGAGAGGTCCGGTGAGGACTCGTCCCCGTAATTAACGATCAAGAGCCGATCAGCCTCGATCGACGGGACATCATGGAGAGTGAGAGATTCTCCGCGCTTGCTCGGCCAGTCGTCGCGGGTCGCCAATCGAGACAGTTGGCCACCGAGGAGTTCATCCAACTCCATAAGTTCCGGGCTCAGCGACTCGCCCTCAAAACACCCAACGATCAGCCAACCGGCAGCAAATTCGGCAGGAGACGCTTCAACGACGTGAAACTTCATGATGGCGGCAACACACTAATAAGAATTGATGGATAGGGCTTACAAAAGTCTAGTTGTAGCATATTCGACTCATGCCGCCACTTGGCAGCAGACTGAGCGTCACTTACGATCCGGGAAATCTGAAACTGCTCGAAAGATCCCAAAAACAGAGTCTGTGAAATGGCGAAGAAATCAATTGCTGACGTCGATGTTTCCGGCAAGAAAGTCCTGATGCGTGTCGACTTCAATGTGCCGCTCGACGATGCGTCAAATATCACGGATGATCGACGAATCCGAATGGCTCTGCCTTCAATCGAGTCAGTTCTCGATCGCGGTGGAAGCCTGATTCTGATGAGCCACCTGGGACGCCCGAAGGGACAGGTCAAACTCGAAGACAGCCTCAAGCCAGCTGCTGAGAAACTGGCCGAACTACTGAATCGCGACGTCGCTTTCGCGTCCGATACCGTCGGTGCAGATGCACAGGCGAAAGTCGCTGCCCTGGAACCGGGTGGAATTGTGGTTCTCGAGAACGTTCGCTTTGCCAGCGAAGAGGAACTCAAGGACGAAGCAGAATCAACAACTGATGAACAGCGAGCAGCGAAGAAAGCCTTCGCTGAGAAACTCGGTTCGTTCGCAGATATCTATTGCAATGACGCATTCGGAACCTGCCATCGAGCTCACGCGAGCATGTACACCGTTCCACTGCTGATGGAAGGCAAGCCAAAGACCGTCGGTTTCCTCGTGCAGAAAGAGATCCAGTATCTCAACGATGCAATTTCCTCACCAGAACGCCCATTCATCGCGATTCTCGGTGGAGCCAAAGTCTCTGACAAAATCAAAGTCATCAAGAACCTTTTGAGCGTTTGCGACAAGGTTCTGATCGGCGGAGCGATGGCTTACACGTTCTCGCTCGCTCAAGGTGGCAAAGTCGGGCAAAGCCTCGTTGAGAAAGACAAAGTCGATCTCGCCCTCGAGTTGATCAAAGAAGGCGGCGACAAACTGGTTCTTCCGATCGACACCCACTGCGGAGACGAGTTCAAGAACCCGGACTGCAACAAAGTGGTTGTCTCCGCCGGCGAAATTCCTGACGACTACGAAGGTTTCGACATCGGACCCGAAACGGCCAAGATGTACGCAGACATCGTGAAATCGGCAGCGACGATCGTCTGGAACGGTCCGATGGGAGTCTTCGAAGTTCCTCCGTTCGATGCGGGAACGAAGACCGTCGCTGAGGCGATTGCCGAGTCCGATTCCATCAGCATCATTGGTGGAGGCGATAGCGCAGCTGCGATCCAGCAGTTCGGACTTGCCGATCAGGTGTCGCACGTCAGCACAGGCGGCGGAGCGAGCCTTGAAATGCTTGAAGGCAAGACTTTCGAAGCTTTGCAGGTCATCGACGAAGCCTAAAGCTTCTTCATCCCCGGTTCGCCGCGAATTGCACTCATCTGGACGTGGTCCAGTCCTGCTGTGCAACGGATGCCATCCATTTTGAGAGCTCCCACGACTGTCGAGACCCCGTGGCATTTTGTGAAAACCCGGTGAAGAATTTCTTCAAGAACTCTATGTTCGCAGCTTGGCGGCGGGTGAATGCTCGCCGCTGCTGTCGGGTGGAATCGCGAGATTTCCTGAATTCATATGTTGGTTTCAACTTATGGAAGCAGTATGATCTTTGTCAGGATGTGACTGCTCTTGTGGGTCTCCTATCGTCCTAAGTGCAAAGGATGTGAGGCTGCTTACAGTCTTTCCGAGAGTTTTGGCAAACACTCTCATAACCGAAGACGTTCAATAATTCAATCACGTAATCGATAGCAGTCGATGTTCTGCGTCGTTGTAAACGATTACCCCGCCCCACTTCCTAGCCATTCCATGGACTTTGACCTCAGGAGGTTCATATGACTCCACGAATTCTCTCACTTAGACTCATTCTCGGCCTTCTGATCGCCGCGATTGCTTCTCCAACACTCATCGCCACAGCTCAGGACGAACCAGCGGAAGCTGTCGACGTATACGCAGCTCCTGAAGGAACTGACGCGAACGAGCTCCAGCTCTTCCTGCGAAAGCTCGCCCGAACACCTCCTCCAGAACGAACACCTGAAGGAATCCTCGCTCATCTCCAGAAGATGGATGAGTCCTTCGTGGCGATTATGGACCGCGAGATCGATGAGGAAACGTTCCTCATGGCGGCTGAACTTCGCATGCAAGTCCTTGGCCTGCTTCCCCAGTTCGGTGACAACACCGGAGCTTTGAAGCGAGCGAAGCTGATTGAAAAACTCCAGAAGGACGAGCGACCAGAAGTCAAAGCTCTCGCAGCACGTATCGAACTTCAGGAACGAATTGGTCGATTGCCAACCCTTCCAGATGCTGCCAAGAAAGAACTGATTAAAGAACTCGCTGGCAGCTTGAAAAACGCCACAATGGAGAATCCAGAAGAACTCCAGATGGCAATCCAAGGGGCGATGCAGGCAGCACAAATGCTTGATCGTTACGGAGACACAGAGAACGCAGTCTTCGCCTACGACACATATGCTTCGATCCTCAAAGCCAAGAACGAAGCTGACCTCGACAATCTTGTTGAAACGCTCGAATCCACCGCTCGACGCCTCAAACTGCCCGGCAACGAAATCAAAGTTTCTGGCACAACTCTCGATGGATCAAAGTTCAATATCGATCAATACAAAGGGAAAGTCGTTCTCGTCGACTTTTGGGCAACCTGGTGTGGCCCATGTATTGGTGAACTTCCCAACGTCAAAGAAATGTACGAGGCCTATCACGACAAAGGCTTTGAAGTGGTCGGAATCAGTCTCGACAACGATCGCGAAGCACTGGTGGAATTCGTCAAAGACAACGACCTCAACTGGGTCACTTTGTTTGAAGACGCTCCAGAACTTCAAGGTTGGGACAACCCCATCGCCCGCTACTACGGAATCAGTGGAATTCCAACTGTTATCCTCGTCGACCGAAGCGGCAAAGTTGTGAACCTGAATGCTCGCGACGAAGTGTTGCGAACTGAGCTCGCACGACTCCTCGGACCGATCGACGATTCGAAAGAGGGCTCAGAGTAAGCTACGAAGGTCACGCATGTGATCACAAACTCTGACTTCAAAACAGCTTCGAGTAATTCAAAAGGCCGCCTGAACGTGATTCAGGCGGCCTTTTTTGCTTTCAATTCAGCTTCGCCCTGACACATGACTCCCAAGCTGTGTGAAGAGCACTACCGAGTCCAACTCCTGCCGCACAATTAAATTTTCTCTGCGACGTTTTGCCTCTCGCAAGAGACCTTTGCTAGAATTGGGTCATGCAAACGACTCGCCTCATCTCCCTCCTCGCGTTCCTGCTTCATCAACTCTTTCTCACACATCACGTGCTTGGGGAAGAGCGTATCGACTTCAATACGCAGGTGCGTCCGATTCTGTCCGATCGTTGCTTTCTGTGTCATGGGCCGGATGGAGAAAATCGCGAAGCGGATCTACGACTCGATCAGGCAGATGATGCCCATAAAAAGCTCGAGTTCGCGACCGCCCCCTTCGTCATTAAGCCCGGCAGTCCTGAGGACAGCGAAGTATTCCTGCGGATCATCTCAGATGATTCGAGCATCAAGATGCCGCCGCCTGACTCGAATCTCAACCTGACAGACGGGGAGATTGAAGTCTTGCGGAAATGGATCGAGCAAGGAGCTGAGTACGACCAACACTGGGCTTTTCAAAGACCAGTCGCTCCCGAGCTGCCGGAAGTCACTGATCCCGATTGGCCTCAGCAGGACCTCGACCGGTTCATTCTCCGTAAACTCGATCAAGCGGGTTTGGCTCCAAATCCGCCTGCGACGAAGGAGAAATGGATTCGGCGCGTCACGTTCGATCTCACTGGCCTTCCGCCCACTCTGGAAGAAATCGACAACTTCCTCGCGGACGAGTCGGATCAAGCCTACGAAAAAGTCGTCGATCGCCTCTTTCAGTCAGAACGCTATGGCGAACGAATGGCTTCCGACTGGCTAGATGTCGCACGCTACAGCGACACATACGGGTATCAGGTCGACCGGGATCGTTACGTCTGGCCTTGGCGAGACTGGGTGATCCGCAGCTTCAATAAAAATCTTCCCTACGATGAGTTCATCACCGAGCAGATCGCGGGGGACCTTCTCCCTAATGCCACGGACGATCAAATTCTTGCCACAACCTTCAATCGACTTCATCCGCAGAAGGTCGAAGGAGGTAGCACACCCGAAGAGTTCCGCATCGAATATGTTGCTGACCGAACCCAAACTTTCGGAACGGCATTCCTCGGCCTCACGTTTGAATGCTGTCGATGCCACGACCACAAATTCGACCCACTCTCCCAGGCGGAATATTTTCAGCTCTCCGCTTTCTTCGACAACATCGACGAAGCGGGTTTGTACAGCTACTTCACCCCTGCTGTTCCCACGCCCACGTTGTTGCTTTCGACACCCGATCAGAAACAGGAAATCGCTCGTCTGGAAGAAGCAGTCGTGCAGGCAGAAAAGAAGCTGCGACGGATCGCGAAAAAGAGTGCCGGTCAATTTGAACAATGGATCTCCCTGCAAAAAACCGAGAGCGTCAACGTTCCGGAACCGCTGCTGCATCTTGATTTCGAGACGGTCTCCGGACGAAATCGTTCCGTCGACGGAGTGATCGGAAAGGCCGCTCAACTCACCGGCGATGACTCAATCGACACCGAAGTCGGGAACTTCCAACGCTCTCAACCCTTCTCCATCTCATTGTGGCTGAAGACTCCGGATGTGAAAGAGCGTGCGGTGATCTTGCACCGTTCGCGTGCATGGACGGACGCAGCTAGCCGCGGATATGAACTTCTCATCGAAGAAGGGAAATTGAAGTGGTCACTGATCCATTTCTGGCCGGGGAATGCAATCAGCATTCGCACGATTGATCCAATCTCGACCAACGACTGGCACCATGTCACGATCACGTATGATGGCTCAAGTCGAGCTGACGGACTGAGTATTTTTGTCGATGGGCAGAAGTCTGAAGTCGACACGATTCGTGATGGATTGAAGAAAACGATCCAAGGAGGCGGCGGTGATAACATCGCAATCGGCGAACGTTTCCGGGATCGAGGGTTTAAGAATGGGCTCGTCGACGAGCTACGAGTCTTCGAGCGCCTGTTGACTCCCGCTGAAGTCGAGGCGATTACTTATCTTGAATCACCCGAGAAGTCTTCCAGCGACCTGTTGGTCTCTTCGCTCTCTCGCGGAGACGCACAGCGATACTTCTTGCAAACTCAGCACGCGAAGTATCAGTCGGCACTTTCGGAACTTCAGAATCAACGAAAAGCACTGAACGACTACGTTGAAGAGATTCCGGAAATCATGGTGATGCGTGAACTTCCCGAACAGAAGCCGACCTATCGACTGATCCGCGGGAACTACGACACTCGCGGTGAACAAGTCAATCCAGCGACACCAACTGTTCTTCCGCCCCTCTCCTCTTCAGGCACGGCGGACCGACGATCACTGGCACAATGGTTGACGAGTCCTGATCACCCATTGACCGCTCGCGTGACGGTCAATCGCATGTGGCAGATGATCTTCGGAAGAGGTCTTGTCGCGACACCTGAAGACTTTGGAAGCCAGGGCTCTAACCCTTCTCATCCTGAATTGCTCGACTGGCTGGCCGTTCGTTTCATGGATCAGGGATGGGATCTGCAGCAGTTGCTCAAACAGATCGTGCTTTCAGCAACCTACCGTCAGTCGTCCCAAGTCCGTCCGGATCAGATGAAAATTGACCCGGAGAACCTGCTGCTGTCACGGTCGCCAAGCTATCGCATGCCCGCTGAGATGCTGCGTGACAATGCTCTCGCTGTGAGTGGCCTGCTTGTGAATCGAGTTGGAGGTCCGCCAGCAAAACCTTACGAGGTGGCTGTCTCCTTCAAACCAGCCGAGCCAGACACGGGAGAAGGACTCTATCGCCGCAGCGTTTACACTTACTGGAAACGAACCGGTCCAGCCCCTGACATGACGACCCTCGATGCCTCCAAACGCGATGTCTGTCAGGTCAAACGTGAACGAACGTCGTCACCGCTGCAAGCACTCGTGATGTTGAACGGGCCGCAATTCGTTGAAGCAGCTCGTCTTCTCGCAGAGCGATTGATGGTGACTCACCGCCAAGATGATCAACTTCAAGTCGACGCCCTCTTGACCGATCTCTTTCGAACGTTGACGAGTCGCTATCCAACGGAACAGGAACAAGGAGTTCTTCGCCGCCTCTACGAGAACCAGTTAGCGAACTTTAAGCAACAACCTGATGACGCTGAAAAATACCTGACCGTCGGACAGCAAGAGCGCAACAAAGACCTGCCAGCGGCAGAGCATGCAGCGATCACTTCGATTGCAAATGCATTACTCAATTTGGATGAATGTGTCATCAAGCGCTAGTTAGCCCAGTACGTCTAAACCTCGAAATCAACGCTCAGAAGACCAGACATGAAAACTCATTGCGTCGGACATTCAATGTCGTCTTCCCGTCGGGACTTTCTTTCGCACGCCGGATTCGGACTCGGTTCGGTGGCGCTCTCCCAACTTCTCTCCTCACCCAGTGCGAAGGCCGAATCGGGAGCGCTTTCCGCACTGCATGTTCCTCCGCGAGCGAAGAGCGTGATCTTCCTGTTTCAGGCAGGAGGACCTTCGCAAATGGATACGTTCGACTACAAACCTGAGCTAACAAGACTTCACGGGGAAGAACTTCCTGACGAAGTCCGCAAGGGTCAGCGGCTGACCGGGATGAGCGGAAATCAATCGAGTCTGCCGCTTGTGGGATCGCCATTCAAATTCGCCCAGCATGGTGAATCGGGCGCCTGGTTGAGCGAATTGTTTCCGCACACTGCACGAGTCGTTGACGATCTCTGCTTCATCAAGAGCATGCACACTGAAGCCATCAACCATGGCCCGGCAGTCACGCATGTGCAAACAGGCTCTCAATTTCCCGGACGTCCCAGTATCGGATCATGGTTGAGCTACGGGTTGGGTTCTGAAAACGCCAATCTTCCCGCGTTCGTCGTGATGGTGACCAAAGACAAATCCGGTCAGCCACTCGTTTCACGATTGTGGGGAAGCGGCTTCCTTCCGTCTCGACATCAGGGCGTTCAGTTCCGTGCCGGTGACGAACCGGTTCTGTACATCAACAACCCTTCCGGACTTTCGACACAGAGCAAACGCAACATGCTCGATTCGCTGCGAGAGCTTCATTCGATGCAACTCAACGAGAGTCCGGACCCGTTGCTGGAAACGCGAATCTCTCAATACGAACTCGCGTTTCGCATGCAAATGTCCATCCCCGAAGCAACAAACGTCTCTTCAGAAACAGAACAGACCTTCTCGCTGTACGGGGAAGATTCCCGCAACCCCGGCACTTTCGCAGCCAACTGTTTGCTCGCCCGCCGACTGGTTGAACGCGGAGTTCGATTCGTGCAGCTTTATCATCAGGGATGGGATCATCACGGAGGGCTGCCCGGCGGAATTCGGAGACAGTGTCAGGACACAGATCAAGCCTCTGCCGCTTTGATTGAAGATCTCAAACAGCGAGGCCTGCTCGACGAAACACTTGTCATCTGGGGCGGAGAGTTCGGACGCACGAATTACTGCCAGGGTAAGCTGAGCGAGAACTTCGGACGCGACCATCATCCACGCTGCTTCTCGATGTGGATGGCTGGCGGAGGGATTCAAGGAGGAATCAACTACGGACAGACCGATTCTTTGTGCTACAATATTGAAGAGAATCCAGTGCATCTCCATGATTTTCAGGCGACACTGCTCCACCTGCTCGGGATCGATCACGAGCAGCTCACCTACAAATATCAAGGACGAAGATTTCGACTCACGGACGTTCACGGACACGTTGTCGAAGACATCCTTGCCTGATCCCACCGAATCGTTCACATTCGCTGATCAGTTGAAGCCCCGCCTTTTCTGCCAAGAGCCACAACATGACTCGCCACATCTTACGACTCACCATCGTTTGCTTGATCGGAATTGCATTGCCTGTTCACGGCGATGACGAGATTCGCTTCAATCGCGACATTCGCCCCATCCTCTCGGACAAGTGTTTTGCTTGCCACGGGCCCGACGATGCTCATCGCGAAGGCGGAATTCGCTTCGACATGCAAGACAGCGTGCTCGGTGAAGCTGATTCCGGACTGCATCCAATTGTTCCTGGAGATCCGGATGCCAGCGAGTTGATTGCCCGCATCACGTCGAAAGAAGAGTTCGTTCAAATGCCTCCGGCAGAAGCGAACAAACCGCTCACCGCCGAGGAAATCGCTCTGCTGACAAAGTGGATTGAAACCGGAGCCCAATGGGAAGACCACTGGTCCTGGGTTCCTCCCGTCGATCCGGAAGTGCCTGAAGTTGCGGACTCGTCTTTCGTCAAAAATTCGATCGACAACTTCATCTTGCGTCGTCTGGAACAAGCTTCACTGAGCCCCAATCCGGAAGCGGATCGCGCCACTCTGATTCGCCGTGTCACACTTGATCTGACCGGGCTCCCTCCGACCCCGGAAGAAGTTCAAGCATTCATCGCTGACGAGTCACCCGACGCCTACGAACGAGTCGTTGACCGATTGCTGGGTTCAGAGCGATTCGGCGAACATCAGGCCCGTTTCTGGCTCGATGCTGCACGATATGGTGATACTCACGGGCTGCACCTGGACAACTATCGCGAAATGTGGCCGTACCGCGATTGGGTTGTTTCCGCTCTCAATGACAACATGCCCTTCGATCAGTTCATTACCGAACAACTCGCTGGCGATTTGCTTCCGAATCCAACGCCGAGCCAACTCATCGCGACAGGTTTCAACCGAGCACATGTCACAACGAATGAAGGTGGGTCGATTAAAGAAGAAGTTCAGGTCCGCAATGTTGTCGACCGAGTCGTGACGTTTGGGACTGTCTTCATGGGTGCGACGTTTGAATGCACTCGCTGCCATGACCACAAATTCGATCCGTTCACGATGCAGGACTTCTATTCGATGTACGCCTACTTCAACAGCATCGACGGAAGCCCGATGGACGGTAACCGAAAAGACCACGAACCGGTTCTCGCAGTTCCCTCGCCGGAACAATCTCAGCATCTCGCAGAACTCAACGAGAAGATTGCTCAGCTTCAACAGGATAAGCAGAAAGACTGGCCGGAACTCGATGCAGAACAGACAGCCTGGGAAGTCGCATTGGCCGACGCGAGCGATCCCGATTCCGCTTCCTGGTCGATTTTGACTCCTCAGGAATTTACTTCTTCGGGAGGAGCATCGCTGGAATTACTCGAGGACCAATCGATTCTCGCGAGCGGCAAGAATTCTCCCACCGACAATTACACGGTGATTGCGAAGACTTCAGGCAATGCGTGGCAAAGTGTTCGCCTGGAAGGGCTGACTCACGAGTCACTCACGGATGCTGGAGCGGGCAGAAGTTCGAACAGCAACGTCGTGCTGACCGAATTCGAAGTCTTCACTGCCCCGATTCCGACGGACGACGCAGATCCCAAATGGTCCAAAGTGAAGCTGACCGGTGCCACCGCTGACCATGAACAATCCAATGGAGACTTCAAAGTCACCAATGCCATTGATGGAAGGAAGAAGACCGGCTGGGCGACTGAAGGCTTCGCCAAGAAAGAACCACGCACGGCAATCTTCACTGCAGAAAACCCTTTCGGATCCGAAGAAGAGTTCCTGGTTCGAATTATTCTCAAGCATGAATCTGTCTACGGGCAGCACCAGTTCGGACGTGTCAGATTGTCACTCTCGGAAGAGGCTCCGGTTCACACCAGCGTGCCGGCTGAAATCCGCACAATCGCGGGGATTGCTTCCGATGAACGAAATGATGATCAACAGAAGCAAATCACTGCTTACTTCCGCGACAATGTAACCAAGAACGCGGACTATGTTGCGGTTCGCGACGCACTGAATCAAACAACGAAAGAACGCGACGAGTTCGAAAAGACGATTCCCACGACGTTGGTGTGGAAAGAAAAATCGACTCCCGAACCTGCGTTTATCCTCACACGCGGCGAATACGATCAACCGGGCGAAGAGCTGTCTCGCCGAACGCCGTCATCATTGCCGCCGATGGATGAGGAATATCCGAACGACCGACTTGGGTTGGCAAAGTGGCTCATTGACAGTGATCATCCGCTGACGACTCGAGTCACCGTGAACCGCTACTGGCAGCAGTTTTTCGGAACCGGGCTTGTGAAGACTTCGGAAGATTTCGGTTCGCAGGGGGAACCGCCATCGCATCCGGAACTTCTCGACTGGCTGGCGGTCCGTTTTGTAGACATGAACTGGGACGTGAAACAGTTCATGAAGCTGATCGTCATGTCTCACGCTTACCGACAATCATCAGTTGTCACTCAGCAGAAACTTGAGAAGGATCGAGCCAACCGGCTGGTTTCTCGCGGACCTCGATTCCGCCTCGATGCAGAAGTACTTCGAGATCAGGCACTGTTTACGAGCGGTCTGCTCGTCGAACGACTTGGTGGTCCAAGCGTGAAACCACCTCAACCGGACGGACTCTGGTTTGCTGTTGGTTATTCCGGATCAAACACCGTTCGATTCGAAGCAGATGCCGGACCGGACAAAGTTCATCGAAGAACCATCTATACATTCATCAAGCGAACCGCGCCTCCTCCGCAGATGAATGTGTTCGACGCTCCTTCGCGAGAATCATGCACCGTTCGTCGGGAACGCACGAACACTCCGATGCAGGCGCTGCTGCTCTTCAATGATCCGCAATACGTTGAAACCGCCATCGCTCTGGCTCAACGCGGGATGCAGGAAGGCGGAGAGTCTGCGGAGTCGATCGCCGAAAGAATGCTCTGGCTAACTCTTGCCCGTGAACCGCAACCGGAGGAAATCGATCGAATCGTCGGTGCTTATAAGCAAGACCTTGAGACCTTCCAAAGCGAACCGGAACATGCCCGCGAACTCATCGAGCAAGCCAGCTTCCCGATCGACGAATCAATCGCTCTGCCTGAATTGGCAGCCTGGACGATGTGCGGCAACCTGCTGTTGAATCTCGATGAGGTCGTCACGAAGAACTAACGCATCGTCATGGATGTTCTTCGTGATCCGCATGAACGCAATTCACAGGACGGAGATCAGAAGTTTGGCCTACTCTCCACCACTCGCAGCGAGTTCGAGAGATTCGCTCGCCTGGGTGGAGGTTGTCTGAACGTTCTCCGGTGATTCGGTTGTCGCAGGCGGAGAATATTCCTCATCCGGGGTATTGATCGAGAGTTGCATCCAGCCGTCGGCGATTTCGATTTCTGTCACTTCGAGGTGACTGGGAGCACTCACGTTGTCCGACTGAATAGAAAACCGCGACGGAAATCGCGGAGTCTGAGCCAGCATTCGATTGAAGGAGTCTCTGCGAAGCTCGAAGACTGAAGTTTCATGGGATGCAATCGATTTTAGTTCGTCGATCATGACCCCGACCCCAATTTGCCGCCCTAGCAATTCGGGTTCGATGTTGACGATCACCCGATGTTCGGGGAACTCAGGTCCCCAGACCGGCCGGAATCCCAAATTCGCCTGCAGGATGACAAGGCCATTCTTCAGGCCTACTCGCAGAGGGGACCGGTCAGCCATGACCAGACTGCCGAAGCGTGGGTTTTGAATGATCATCTGTGGGGAACCGTTTTCGATCTGTACGCTTTCAAGAATCGTGTCTGGAATCATCAGCCCAGCGAGTGGAGATCGTTCAATGACATCGTTCATGAACGACTGCTGCACGCGAACGATCACCCCTTCTGTTGGGAGACTCTTCGCGTCGAATTGCCGTGTCGCAAGTTGATCTGCACCCGGACCGATGTGAACCAGCAAATGCTCATTCGTCGAGCGAGTTGCGATGTCTCTCGGATCAAATTTGAGACGACTCAAGAGTGAGCCAAACTTCGATTCCAAACTCTGATTGAGCGCAACCACCCGGGAATTCACTCGCTCGTCAAATTCACTGATGACGCGTTGGTTGAGGCGGTTGGCTGCGTTTTGTCTGACGTAAGCTTGACGCTGATTGGCCATCCGCAGAGCAGTGTCGCTGGCCAGATTTCCGAGAAGCGGAATTCCGTCGAAGGGTGTTGAGGCTGAGTAGTTCTGCTGAAAAATCTGATAGGTCGTCACCGGTGCGACCGATGCCAGTTTCATTCCGTCGAACACGACCGCTTTTCTGGAATGAAAGTGATACTGACCTCGCGACGAAATTCGCGTCCGCCGGACGTAGCTTGTTGTCTGGTTATTGGTCTGACCACTCAGTGTGACAAAGAACCGTGCCGGTCGCTGTGACTCGACCATTTCGAGATGTGCTTCGGTCGTCGTGCACTGATTGCCGAAGACTTCAGCTTCGAGGATTCGATCCCGAACTCCCCCGCATTCGGCTGTTGAGCGATTGATCCACTTCGAAAGAAACGACTTGTGGACAGCAATCGTGACTCCCTCTGTATGCGCATCAACTCGTTCGATCTGTATCGGAAGATCTTCGTCCTCGGACACGCTCTCCAAAAGCTGTTCGAACTCATTTCCAATTGAGCCTGACTCAGCTGGCTGAGACTCGGGGACTAGAAGCGACGGAGACTCGGCTGCTTCCACAGATGGGGAAAGCAATCGTGTTGACATAAGTATCAACGAAACAGCCACGATCTCAGTGGAAAATCTTGCCATGAGACTTGTCTCTGATAGGACAATGGAAATGCAGTCACGAGAAGTGAGCAGGGAAATGTCTCAAAGCCTACTCTCCGTTGAGGCTCCGCACTGAGATTTGCCACCGAATGGAATTGGGCGTCGCACTCAGGACTGGCTGTTACACAATTGAAGACGCGGATTTGAGACTGGAACGGCAAGAATTTCGAAGTCAAAATCTAGTTGCATCTTTAGAAACCCGGAACGGGTCGAGTTCGGTCGCACTCGCGATCGGTCAGGTTGGTCCGAATAATCCGAGAGAAACGAATGGCCGGATCAGCGCACTCTCCGAGACGGTTTCCGGAAAATCGTATGTGCACAGACAGCGAAATCCACTTCAACGAGTCAGAGTGAGTGCTCTGACAGGAGCGGCACACTCTCGCACGCTGGCTCAGGTGGCACACCGGTCAATTTTTGCTACGATCAACGATCGTTGAATTGTTCTCTCCGGAATGTTCAATCATTCCCAATCTGATAAGTCCTCCACTACTTCTTCCTACCCGGAGTCCTTGAATGTTTCGTGTTTTCATTTCCTGCTTCCTCGTGGGAGCTCTTTCCATCACAGCGTGCGGTGAGGAGGGATATCAGTCTCTCTTCAATGGAAAAGACCTCACCGGATGGGACGGCAATCCCGAACTCTGGTCCGTCGAAGACGGTTTGATCACTGGTAAAACAAATGGACCTGACCATCTGGATCACAACCAGTTTCTCATCTGGGACGGTGGGGAAGTTGGTGACTTCGAACTGAAACTCGAGTTTCGCGTTCTGGGAGACAACAACTCGGGCGTTCAATACCGTTCGAAGAGGCTGCCGGACGTCGGCAAGTGGTCCGTTGGCGGATATCAGGCCGATATTCACGGGAAACCAGAATACACAGGGATGCTCTACGATGAGCGCGGACGTGGGATCGTCGCTCAACGCGGTCAGAAGGTGACTGTCGACAATGAAGGGAAAAAACATGCAAGCGCTCTCGATGTCGCAGTGAAGCCGATTGACGTCACCGATTGGCATGAACTGACCATCACGTGCAAAGGAAACAAACTCAAGCACGCGATTGACGGAGTCACGACCGTCGAGATCATTGATGATCACGAAGCTGAACGAGAGATGAAGGGGCTGATCGCGTTTCAAGTTCACCGCGGCCCAGCGATGACAGCACAGTTCCGCAACATTCGCCTGAAAACACTCGACCAGAAAAAGAAGGCCGACAAGAAGACCAGCCAGTCAAAAGTACGGCCTGAAAACGCCAATCCAAAATGGATCTGGCTCAATGAAGGTGATCAACTCGCTGAGAAGGTTTTCTTTCGCAAAGAGTTCGAAGTCAAAGGAGCCATCGCGGCAGCACGACTCTACACCACTTGCGATGACCAAATGACGATCTACCTGGACGGAAAGAAAGTTCTCGAAAGCTCAAGCTGGTCGGAACCGGTTTTTTTCGACATCAATCCACTCATCGACGGAGATGCTCCGGGTGGAAAACACGTTCTTGCAGTTGAAGCCAAAAACAGCGACGGACCTGCCGGGTTGCTGGTCATGCTGAACTTTGAATCTGGCTGGCGCGACGCATGGTCGATCGTTTCTGACGGGAGTTGGCAAGCATCCGCCAAGCCGGGGAAAGGCTGGCGGAACCTCGACTTCAAAGAGTCGGACTCCTGGAAAGAAGCCAACGTGGTCGCTGAATTGACCGGCGGTCCGTGGGAGATGACAGACGAACGACTGCTTGCAGCTGCCAAACTCAAACAACCTGAAGCAACTCCAATTGATCAGCTCATCACCAAGAAGGGCTTCGAAGTCGAGTTGCTTTATTCGGTCCCCAAAGACCAGGAAGGGTCCTGGGTCAGCATGTGTACTGATCCCGAAGGACGTTTGATTGTCTGCGATCAATACGGTGGGCTCTTTCGCGTCACTCCTCCGGGAATCCGAGGAGCGACCGAAGTTGAGATTGAACCGATCAAATTGAATATCGGAGAAGCACAAGGACTTCTCTGGGCATTCGACAGCCTCTACATCGTCGTGAACTCAGGCGGAAAATTCACCAGTGGTGTTTACCGAGCGACCGATACTGACGGAGACGATCAACTGGACCAGCTGACGACATTGCGTCAGTGGCCCGGTGGAAGCGGAGAACATGGTCCTCACGCAGTCCTGCTGACTCCAGATGGCGAAGGGTTGTATATCGTCGTCGGAAACAAGACCGACTTGACGGAGTTCTCAAGCTCGCGCGTCCCACAGATTTGGGATGAAGACAACATGCTGCCTCGCGCTTACGGCCGTGGCTTCATGAAAGGCACTCCTGCTCCCGGTGGATACATCAGCCGAATTGATCCTGAAGGCAAAAACTGGGAACTGATCACTGTCGGATTTCGAAACGAGTACGACGCTGCTCTGAACGCCGACGGAGAACTCTTCACTTACGATGCGGACATGGAATGGGACATCAACACTCCGTGGTATCGTCCGACTCGCATTTCGCACGTCTTAAGCGGAGTCGATTTTGGATGGAGAAACGGTGGCGGCAAGTTCCCAGAACACTTCGCGGACACTCTCCCACCTGTCGTTAACATCGGACCGGGATCGCCAACAGGAATCGTGTTTGGCTACGGTGCGAAGTTCCCTGCCCGTTACCAGAATGCACTGTTCATCAGTGACTGGAGTTACGGGAAGATGTATGCCGTCCATTTGAAACCGGCTGGAGCGACATACAACGCCGAGTTCGAAGAGTTCATCACTGGCACACCTCTTCCACTGACCGACTTGGTCGTCAATCCGGTTGATGGAGCGATGTATTTCGCGATCGGTGGTCGAAGAGTGCAATCGGGTCTCTACCGAGTCACTTACACAGGCAAGCAGTCGACAGAACCTGCCGACGCCCATCAGAAGAATGGTGCCAAGCTTCGCGCACTTCGAGCTCGTCTGGAAAAACTGCACGGAGAAAAACATCCTCGCGCTGTCAAAATCGCCTGGAAACATCTCGGTCATCAAGACCGTGTGATTCGAACCGCAGCCCGAACAGCGATCGAACACCGCCCGGTCAGCGAATGGCAAGAGCAAGCCCTGAACGAACCTGATCCAAATGTACGAATTGAAGCACTTCTGGCATTGTGTCGAACACATCGTCGTCCGTCCAAAAACGACGCTGAAGCTGTCGACACAACGCCCCCGGACTGGAGTCAGCCCACACAAATCTCCAAAGAGGACCAAGAACTCCAAGCGAAGATTCTCATTTCTCTCGGCCAACTGAAACCAGAATCTCTTGATCGCCAACAACAGTTGGCTGCATTGCGAGTTTTGCAGCTCGCTTTGCTTCGGTTCGGCCAGCCTGCTGCGGAAGTCCGAGACGAACTCATCAAACATTTGAATCCAATGCTTCCAGCTGACAGCCCGGAAGCGAACTCCATGCTGCTGGATGTTCTGATTTATCTGCAATCTCCAGAGGCAGCTGCCAAGGGAGTTGCACTGCTCAACGAGGCTCCTTCACAAGAAGAACAGATCCTCTACGCGAAGTCACTGCGACATCTGGTCGTAGGCTGGACTCCAGAACTGCAGGAGCAGTATTTCAACTGGTTTGTGAAAGCGGCTGGTTATCGCGGAGGAGCAAGCTTCGGCATGTTTGTGAACAACATCAAAGAAGAAGCTGTCGCTCACCTCACAGACGAAGAAAAGACTCGCCTCGAACCTGTTCTCACGAAACAACCGGAAGGTCAGGTCAATCCATTGGCTGCTGAGCCACGACCGTTCGTGAAGAAGTGGACCATGGAAGAACTGCTTCCGAAAGTTGAGTCGAGCCTCGTCAACCGCGACTTTGAGCATGGCCGAAAGATGTTTGGTGCAGCGAACTGCTTCGCCTGCCATCGCTTCGCAGGAGAAGGTGGAGCAGTCGGCCCGGATCTGACTGGATTGGCTGGCCGATTCGATCGGAAGTACATTTTGGAATCGATTCTCGATCCAAGCAAAGTCATCAGCGATCAGTACTCAGCTGTCCAAATTCTAACGATCGACGGCAAGGTCGTTCATGGACGCATCGTCAACCTTGCTGGCGACTCCTTCCAGATCAACACAAACATGCTCGATCCAAATGCCCAGACCAATGTGGACAGAAAACAGATCGAAGAGATGATGCCGTCCAAAGTCTCAATGATGCCGCAGGGACTGGCAGACACTCTCAATGAGGAAGAATTGCTCGACCTGATGGCATTTCTTCTTTCACGCGGAAATCGCGATGACAAGATGTTTTCCAAACCGGAACAGGCTTCAGCGACTCCGTAGCGAGTTTTAGCGAGTCCTGTTCTTTCCGATAGATTCTCAAAACCTTCCGTGTCATCTGCTCAGACACGGAAGGTTTTTTCGAATAATTTTCGAGGCAATCGCCGACTTGTTTCGGATAGGATTTGCTTGATCTCAACAGATCGGATTGATTGACGATTGCAAGCTGGCAGGAATCTGCCAGACTTCGATAGAGCGCCTGCCGGCGCGACCTTTCTCAAATGATTTCAACGGAGTCCATCGATGCCCCCATCTGCAACGGATTATCGTCGGTTGCATGACCTGCACAAGGATCTCAAAAAGACACAAGACAAGTTGGCTCGGGGTCCTCGTCAAATTCGGGCTCGTCAGGCTCGTGTCGAAGCGGCACAGGAAGAGTTGACCCAGCTTGAACAAACTCTGCAGGAAGTGCGTGGGCTCGCTGATCGCAAGAATCTCGACCTCAAGTCCAAAGAATCTCACATGGTCGAGTTGCAGGGCAAACTCAACGCCGCAGCTTCAAACCGAGAGTTTGACATCATCCGAGGGCAAATCGACGCAGACGTCGCTGCGAAGGCTGTGCTGGAAGATGAGGTGCTCGAAGCACTCGAACGGGTTGACCGAACGCTTTCAGAGATCGCAGAGAAGAAAGAAGAAATCGCCCAACTCGAAACAGAAACACGGGATTTCGCAAATGACTTCGAACAAAAATCGGCCAAGCTCCGGGAACAAGAAGTCTCTCTGGGTGAGCAAATCAAAGAGACTGAGAAAATCGTTCCGTCGGAGATTCGAGAACAATACGACCGATTGGTCGAAGCTTACGGCCCCGAAGCAATGGCTCAAGCCAACGGCGGAGTCTGTAACAACTGCTTCACCCAGCTGACTCCACAGTCCAAGGTGCTGCTGAATTCCGGAAAGATTCTCTTCTGCGGCTCATGCGGCCGTCTGCTCTATCAGGGATGATGTCAATCTTCCTCATATGACAATGCAACACAGCGCTGCCGTCCGAGATCGCAAGAAAGCATGTGATGGATGAATCTCGACATCGAATCCGGGCCAATGTCCTCAGCTGCTTGTTCATCGCTCTTGGAATCATCTTCCCATTTCAAGCATCTTCGGAAGACTCCACTGATTCATTTCCGACGTCGAACCCTGAATGGCTGAGCCTCGAGAATGAGTTCGTCCGTGTGGCGATCAAGATGTCGGCAGGAGGGGCGATTGGCTGGTTTTCGGAAGCGAAATCCGAAGACAATCTGATCAACCATTTTGATCAGGGTCGATTGATTCAGCAGTCGTTTTACGGTGTCGTCGACGGGTCACTGTGGGCTGAGAAACCCTGGCGATGGAATCCAGTTCAGGGCGGAGACTATCAGGGCAAGCAATCGACGGTCACACAGTTTCGCGAGAAGCCAAACGAGCTGTATGTCCAAACTCTGCCGATGCACTGGGCATCCGGCGAACCGATTCCAGAAGTCGTATTCGAGCAATGGATCACTCTGGACGGTCCGCTTGTGCGAATCCGGTATCGCATGGAGTACACAGGCGACGTGAAACATCCGGTGCACGATCAGGAAATCCCGGCAGTCTTTCTCGACCGGCGATTTTCAGAACTCGTCTATTACGAAGGCGAAAAGCCATTCACCGACGATGCGTTGACTCACCGCAAACCCGGGTTTCCCAACGAGCGTTACAACTGCCCGGAACACTGGATCGCATACGTTGACGAGAACGATTATGGAGTCGGAGTGTCGGTGCCCGTCGCTGAAGTCTTCACCTGCTACCGCTTCGGCGAACGAAATCAACGGGGAGCGTGTTCGTACTTTGCTCCACTCACACAGTTTGCGATTGTGCCTGGCACTGTCTTCGAATACGAGTGTGCCCTCACCTGTGGAAAGCTCAGTTCGATCCGTGAGACGTTGATCGAGTTCCAGAACTCGAAGGCAGATGAGTGACGCTCAAACCATCTCTGGTCTTCTGAACCCGACACGTGAGTCGATTCAATCTCTTGCCAGACGGCTACTCAACAACTGGAGGAGCGAACAGAGAAGGATCGACGGAAGCTGGCTGAATTGGACGACTGGTCTCAATCGCCTGCGGACTTGGCATCGGTGGGAGATGTGTTCCCGATTGAGGCGGATAGTAGTACTCGTTCGAAGTGTGTCGCGGAACCATGCTTGTCTGTGGATTTCCGCTTCCTGTGGGCTGAGTTGGCGGAGACGACGGAACAGGTGTCGGCGCGGCTTCGGAAGGAGCACCATAGACTTCAGCCGGATACATTTCCCCAGAATGGTGATAGGTCGATCCGCTGAACTGATTTTCGCAATCGGGGCAGTAGCTGTCCGAAACTCCACCGTGATAAATCCCGCCATCGACAGGATATTCGCCACCGTAGCTGGAGAAGCCGTCGACGTATGAGCCGTCGTAAGAACTGAATTCGTCCCATCCTCCTCCGCATCCACAATCAGTCCCAAAGTCAATGGGCTGGCTGCAGTGTGAACAATGAGAAGCTGAGTGCGGGGCTGAGTTCAGGTCGCGATACCATCGCTTCAGATCTCGTTGTTGTCGCCGTTCTGCGATCGACATCCTGCGAGGATGTTTACTGTAGTGATGATTTCCCATCGCAGGCGGACAGGATTCGCTCACACAGGAGTTGTAGGAGGGTGTCCAGCCGTAGCATCCGCCCATTCCCGGACCGTAGTACTCGGGACAGCAATAGCATCCAGAAACGGAAACGCAGACAACAAGAAGGGAAAGCAGTTGAGAATGCATGTGTGATCCTCGTGATCAACTCATAGGGCGCACTGAGGAATGTGCGCAGGAGGGGTTACCTCTGCTATCGTCCGGGGGAATAGAGAAGCTTTAACGATTTTGCGTCCTGAGAGAAAAAAACTGAATCTCACCGACCGGCGGATTCTGCCGGGAAGAACATGCGATTCGAGCCGACTGTCCAATGCGGACAAACCGCATCAACCGGAACAATTCTGAGGACAACACCCGCGAATTATTTTGCTGTGCCGATCATCCAGCGTAGAATTTGATCTGAGAGAGCGAACTTTTGCAGAACATCTTGCACACCGTAAACTTGTGTCGCAAAATGAAACTTCGTCGACGGCAACTTCAACGACTCAGGAAACGAGTCGTTCAGTCAGCGTGAGCACACGAACCGGTTCGCGCGGACCTCATGAGATGCTGGTCAGGAGACGGACCGGAGAATGACGCATTCTGTCGTAATCCATACAATGGATAAGGATGCACATTCTCAACGATGACTAATTTTGACTGTCAAGTCTTACCGATTTAGCGACTGTTGTGGAATGTTTCTCTCCACTACTCATCGGTCATGGAGGATCTGAGCGGTTCCTTTGAAAAACGATTTCCTCATCCTGTCGCCGACTGACACAATTCTGGAGTCGACCCCAAATGTCGAAAAAGTATCTGAGCCTCGAAGAAGCCGCCAAAATGTTGAACGTCTCCCCCGCAGAATTGTTGCGGATGCGGGAGCAGAACGAGATCCGTGGATTTGCTGATCGCGGGAACTTCAAGTTTAAGACCGATGATGTCGAAGCACTGGCTCGTGAATTCGGAGCTGACTCCAATCCAGAGCTTCCTCTTCTTGATGAAGACGATGATCAGGATGACGTCGGAGAACAGCCAACCGTCATCTCCAAGGGTGGGCTGGAAGATCTTGACGATTCGCTGAAAAGCAGCGACAGCGACGTGAGAATCGTGGGTGGACCGGATATCGATCTCATCGATGACAGCGACAGCGATGTGAAACTCGTCGGCCTCGACAGCTCCGATGATATTCCTGTTGAGGAAGACAAAACCGCTCCCGAGATGAATCTCGGTGACAGCGACAGCGACGTCCGTCTAATGGGATCTCCTGAAGAAGCGGAGAAGAGCTCGGACGATGCTGGAAGCGACAGCGACGTGAAGCTGGTGAGCGACGACGACGATGCAAGTGACGTGACGCTGATGAGCAATGAACACGAAGCTGTCCGTGTCAGCGGAGATGAACAGTCCGTGTTCGCCGATGACGATGATTCGGGAATCTCACTCGATACCGATGACAGCTCGCTGATCGGAGAAGACAGCTCGCTCATGCTTGGAGCAGGCAGTGGTATTGCTCTCGAGGGACCAACCGACAGCGGAATCGAACTGACCGCTGACGAAGACGATGAGGGAATCACTCTCGATCTGGATGACGATTCCGGAATCTCTCTGGTCAGCGACGAAAGTGGAATTTCTCTCGACGTCGCGGACGACAGTGGAATCTCGCTCGAAGAAGACGACCACTCGGGAACAATTCCGATGATGGACGCCCTCTCAGACGATTCCGTCGCTGAGACACAATTCGAGATTCCTCCGCTTGAGGACGAAAGCCCAAGCAGTGTGTTCGATCTCGACACTGTCGATGCTGACGACAACGCCCTCAGCTCAGCTGAACTGGGAACAAGCGACAGCGTCTTCGATCTCGACGATGAAGGCTCCGCTTCTGAATTCGCATCGTCGGATGTCTTTGATGCTGAAGAAGACGATCTGGAAATCGAAGAAGATGTCTTCGGTGACGATGATGACCTCGACGTCTTTGACGCGGACGACGACGTCTTCGACGATGAAGAAGGTGATGAGTATCCATCACGGATTCGCGGCCGAGCAGGATCGGACGCTGAATGGGGAACCGGCGTTTTCGCTGGGCTGACGATTGCGAGTCTGCTGCTCCTCGTTTGCGGAGTGGTCATGATTGACCTCGTCAACACCATGTCAAACGCATCATCACCGAACCCAATTTCGGGAGCCATCCTGAATGCACTCGGTGGACTCTACAGCTAAGTCAGATCAATCGACAAAGTGATCTGAATTTGTGACAGCTACAGGTCGAATCGACATCGCGTCGGTTCGACCTGTTTTCGTTTCTGCAATGCCAGGCTCACGTTCCAGTTCAGGCCGTTTTTCATCACAGCGAATGGTCCATTCGCCCGGAATCCTGTATCCTCGATGAAATATTTCGATCCAACGAGAAAGCCCGTCTGTGCGTAATCGTCGTGAGTAAGGCAGCGCAGCAGACGATTCCTGTTCTCAAGCAAGCTCATTCACTCATCGTCTGATTTGAGACACCCTCCAGCCAGGAATTCAGAATGCTGATGAACCGATTATCCGTCTGTCTCTTCACTCTCGGATTCATCATCCCTCTTTCAATTGTTTCTGCTGATGAACCAAAACTCGAAAAAGGTGATCTGGTCGTGTCGATCGGGAACACTCTGATCGAAAGAGAGCAGGAGTACGGAGACTGGGAACTGGAACTGACTCGCCGACTTTCCGGACAGAACATCCGGTTCCGCAACCTCGGCTGGAGCGGCGACACTGTCTGGGCAGAGTCTCGCGGAATCTTCGATCCTCCCAAAGTCGGATACGAGCGGTTGATCGAACTCGCAAAAGAACTGAAGCCGAACGTCATCGTATTCGGATACGGAGGAGTGGAATCCGAAGGCGGCATTGACGCACTACCAGCATTCATCAAGCAATACGAGCAACTCGTCAACGATGTCGCCAACTCCGAAATCGAGTGCCTCCACTTGCTCCCAATTCCGCTTGAGGAGTCTTCGTTTCCGGTTCAGAACTCGGAAGCGAAAAACTTCATTCAACAGGCGAATCAAAACATCCAACTCTACGCGGACGCGATTCGGAAATTTGCGGAGAGTCGCGGAGAGGCTGTCATCGATCTCACTGCCGCATTAAATCATCGCCCTGCGGATCAACAATGGCGTGACAACGGTCTGCACCTCAATGCAACAGGCTATCAGAAAACCGCGTCTGCCTTTGTCGACGCGTTCGGCCTCGAGGATCAAGAACCTGTCGGAGATGCTGAAGAATTGCGTGCCTTGATCCGTCGCAAGAACGAACTGTTCTTTCACAGATGGCGTCCACAGAACATCACCTACCTCACTGGATTCCGAAAGCACGAGCAAGGCCAGAACGCGGTCGAAATCGCACAGTTTGATCCACTGATCGCAGAGGTGGAAAGCCAAATCTCTTCGATCATCGATTGAGGTTTCGGTTCGTCCAAGGAGGAGTTCAACATGCTCAATCGCAACATGGCCGGAATTGGATTCCTGGCGTTCATCGCATTCGTTTGTCTGTCACCTGCCCGACTGTTTTCTCAACAACAGCCCATCAGTGACGAACAGCTACGTGAGCAAGTTCTAAACGCGATTGAGCGAGGACAGCAGTATCTGATCGACAAGCAAGCTCGCAACGGAACCTGGACACCCGGGAATTTCGCAGCTTACAGCGACGGAGTGAACAGCCTTGCGACACTGGCACTGTTGAACTCTGGACTGTCACCGGATCATCCGAACGTCGATGCAGCGTTGAGCTATCTCGAGAATCCTCGAGTCGATCCCAACAAGACCTACGAAATTGCGATGGTGATCATGGCCCTCGCAGCGGGTGACAGGGCACCGGGGAAAATCGGCCGGCTCGCAGCTCGCTTGGAACGTATTCAGGAACGCGACGGCTTTTGGGGGTATGGAGATCTCGGCGGAGGAGACAACAGCAACACTCAGTTCGCAGTCTTAGGACTCCGTGAAGCGGTCTATGCTGGGGCCAGTGTCGACCGCGAGGTATGGGAACGCGTTCAGAACCACTTTATGAAAGCTCAGACCGGCAGTGTCGACAATCCCAACGGCGCAGGCTGGGCGTACACCGAAGGGGGCTCCGCGTACGGAAGCATGACCGTCGCTGGTCTGGCGTCGTTGATTATCACTCAGGAAATGCTGCAGGACGATTCTGACGTTGACGCTCAAGGTCGAATCGATTGCTGCGGAGCAGACGACAGCGAAGTCCAAAAGGCGATCGACGCTGGCGTCCGATGGCTCTCCAGTCATTTTCAAGTGCGCAGCAATCCCGGGGAAAGTGGATGGCTTTTGTACTATCTCTATGGGCTTGAACGTGCTGGCCGATTTTCTGGTCGTCGTTTTTTTGGCGATCACGACTGGTATCGCGAAGGGGCCAGATTTCTGGTCGATCGTCAAAGCCCGCGCGATGGATTCTGGATCAGCGAAACTCAACGCAATGAAATCGTTGGAACCAGCTTCGCGCTGCTGTTCCTCTCAAAGGGTCTCTCGCCGGTTCTGATCAACAAAATCAAGTACGGGCCCCGCGATCAACAAACACGTGATGTCGCTGGCAGAGCCTGGAATCAGCATCAGCGCGACGCCAACAATCTCACAACGTACATCTCCCAACGAGACCAGTGGCCAAAGCTGATGAGCTGGCAGGTCGTTGATCTGCGGGCAGCGGCGAACGGAGATGGCGTCGCATCGCTGTTGCAAAGCCCGGTTCAGCTGCTCACCGGTTCAGAAGATCTCGATACCATTCAGGGGCGCGAACTGGAACTTCTGCGGCAATACATTCTTCAAGGTGGATTCATCTTCGCGGTCAACAGTTGCCAGAGTGCCGAATTCCATGACGGATTTCGGGACCTGGTCAAACGCTTGTTTGACGATCAGTACCAGCTGTATCGACTCCCTGAGACGCACGATGTTTATCGCAGCGAAGAACTCTTCGACAACAATCCACCGGAGTTATGGGGCGTCGATGTGGGTTGCCGCACGGCGATCATGTATTCGGAGTTCGACCATGCGTGCCGCTGGAACAAGTGGACGCTCAGCGACTCTCGCGACCGTCTTCCGCAAATCAAGTCTCAGATCGATAAGTCGATGAAGCTGGGAGTAAATGTCATTGCTTACGCGACGGGGCGCGAACTTCAAGACAAACTCCGGACACCGCAGCTACTCACCGCGAGTGATCTCAATGAAATGAATCGCGGTCGCATGACGATCGCTCGCCTCCAGCACACCGGAGGCTGGGACACCGCCCCGAATGCTCTTCGTCGACTTCAATCCGCACTCGAAACTGTCGGAATCGATTCTGCTCCGCAGATGCCAAACTTACGAGCCAACGATCTGGCGATCTTCGAATACCCGATGATTTACATGCACGGCCGCAAGAACTTCTTTCTCAGCGAAGAAGAAACGGACGGCCTTCGGGCGTATCTGGAAAACGGCGGATTTCTCTTTGCCGATGCCTGTTGCGGGGCTGCCGAGTTCGACGAAAGTTTTCGACGGATGATCGAACAGATTTTCGGGGAACCGCTTTCCCGTATTCCTTCCGGGCATGAGATCTACAATTTGCAAACCGGTTACGATCTCCGCCGAGTGAATCGCAGAATCCCGCCGAATGGACAGGGAGGATCAATTCTCAATGTGAGAGACACAGTCGGCGAAGCTGTTCTCGAAGGAGTTCAAATCAACGGAAAATACGTTGTGGTCTACAGCAAATACGACATCAGTTGTGCGCTCGAACGGCAGTCGACTCCCGCCTGTGCTGGCTATTCGACCGAAGATGCTGCGAAGATCGGCGTGAATCTCGTTCTCTATGGCTTATTCCAGTAGAACTTGAATTGCACCTGCAACGCACAACTCAATTCGTCTCAGTGAAGCTGTTCGTACACTGCAGCTGAAACGTTCTAACTTCGAGCTCAAGTAACGCGATGGCACTTCTCAAGATACACGGTGGACGACTCTACGATCCGGCAAATGAAATCGATGGTGAAGTTCGTGACATCTGGATTGAAGACGGAGTGGTGATCGCAAAGTCTCAAGTGGCAGCCCGACATCCGGACCGCGAGATTGATGCGACAGGAATGATTGTCATGCCGGGTGGGGTTGATATGCACTGCCATATTGCAGGCCCGAAGGTCAATGCCGCACGAAAGATGCAGCCGGAAGACAAACGTAACTCTCCTCCCTACAAACGCACAAAGTCGATGCGTTCAGGAACGATAGGAAGCGTTCCCAGCACATTTGCAACGGGCTATCTCTACGCCGGACTCGGTTACACAACAGCCTTCGACGCAGCTGTGCCGCCGATTGCTGCTCGTCATGTTCATGAAGAATTTCAGGACACACCCGTCATCGACAAAGGCTTCTACCTGTTGATGGGAAACAATCACTATGTCCTGAAACAAATCGCTGCCGGTGAGAAAGACCGACTAAAATCGTATGTCGCCTGGCTTCTTGGAGCAGCCAAAGGGTACTCCGCCAAAATCGTCAATCCTGGCGGAGTGGAAGTCTGGAAACAGGGTGGCGGCAATGTCGGTTCACTCGACGACGAGATCGACCAGTTCCGAATCACGCCTCGCCAAATCGTTCAAGGAATCGCAGAAGCGACGAACGAGTTGGGACTTCCGCATCCACTCCACATTCACTGCAACAACCTGGGAGTTCCCGGAAACTACACAACCACTCTCGAGACTATGAAATCTCTCGAGGGGTTGCGCGGTCATCTGACGCATATTCAGTTTCACAGCTACGGAGGAGATCCCGACACTCAAGAAACCTTCTGCTCGAAAGTCCCGGAACTCGTCGAGTACGTCAACACACATGACAATCTAACCGTCGACGTTGGACAGGTCATGTTCGGAAGTACAACGTCCATGACCGGAGACGGACCGCTGGGATATTTCCTGCACAATGTCTTCGGAAGAAAGTGGTTCAGTTCTGACACAGAAATGGAAGCGGGCTGTGGGATTGTTCCGATCGAATACAAGAACAAGTCGATGGTTCACGCTCTGCAATGGGCGATCGGCCTCGAGTGGTACTTGCTGATCGACGATCCCTGGAGAGTCTCCATGAGCACCGACCATCCAAACGGTGGCTCATTCCTCGCGTACCCACAAATCATTGCCCTTCTCATGGAACGGGCTCGACGTGATGAGATGCTGCAAACAGTGCCAGCTGGCGTTCGTGATCACTGCACACTCGCCGAAATTGATCGCGAATACACTCTCTACGAAATCGCAATCATCACTCGAGCTGCCCCCGCGAGAATGTTAGGTCTCAAGCGGAAGGGGCAACTCGGACAAGGTGCTGACGGAGACGTGACCATCTATCAACCACAGGATGACCTGCAGCTGATGTTTGAGTTGCCTCGATATGTCATTCGACGCGGCGAAGTGATTGTCGACGATGGAGATCTGCGTTCCGACAGCGAAGGCAAACTGCTGTATGTCGCTCCTGAGTACGATCAGGAAGCTGTGCCGCACATCCAAAAGTGGTTTGAAGAATCGTACACCATGCAGTTCCGAAACTATCCCGTGGACTTCTCTGAACTCCATGACCACGAGCAAATCAACTGCCTGGATGACTGAAGTCGCATTGCAGGTTCTCAAGAGGAAGCAACAAGCTTGGGTGACTGCTAAAACGCGGAGAGAATCGTCAGATCACTCTGTTTCAGGGAGTGGTGGACGGATCACGATCTCGGCGAAGTCTTCATTCTGTTCCGCCCGATACCCGTGATGTCGAACGAGTTCCAGCACAGCGAGGAAGATCCCGACGATCTTCGATCGGATCGTCTCTTTCTCAAACAGAGAGCTGAACTTCACTTCCTGTTCTGCTTGAACACGCTGTGAAATCTGCTCGACGTATGTATGAATCGGTGTCTCGTCGTAACGAATGGTCGATTCGGACTCCACGTCCTGTTTCTTGAGAATTCGGCCGAGAGCACTGACCAAATCCCAAAGCTCAACTTCTTTGATGCGATCGATCGACGGGTCTTTTCCTGTCGATGGTCGTTCGTCCGCCAGTCGTGGATAACGCTCCTGCCACTCCGCAGCACGCTCCTGAAGAGCCAGAGCAGCATCTTTAAACTTCTTGTACTCAAGGAGTTGCTGCACGAGGTCGGAACGCGGGTCCTGCGACTCCTCGCTCAACTCGGGTTCGTCATCAGATGTCTCATTTGGCAGGACCATACGACTCTTGATCTCTACCAGAGTGCTGGCCATCACCACGAAATCTCCGACCAGATCGAGGTCGAGATGCTGCAAGACCATCAAGAAGTCTTGAAACTGCTGCGCGATCTCACCAATCGGCAAGTCTTTGATGTCCACTTCGTTTCGCCGCACCAGATAGAGCAGCAAATCGAGGGGACCAGTGAAGATTTCGAGTTCAACGCGATATTGATCAGACATGCCACACGAAGAATGAGGACGCACAAAACGCTTTCAATCCTCAAAGCGTAGCAAATCCCGCGAAACAAAGAGAGCGCGGAAATTCTATCTGTTTGAGTTCGCAATCACATACACAGACGTTGACTCGTTGTGAATTCACATCAGCGAACTCACTTCAGGTCAAGAACTTTCGAGTCCCCAGTTTTGACGTCTGTCACCGTGATCCCACTCGCTTCATCGCTGGCCATGACGAGTTGGTTAGTCTTGCTGCAATACTCAAAAGAAGTCCGCGACTCGACCGACCGCCCCAATTCCTGAAGCTCTCCTTTCCGCAAGTCCGACAAGCGGTAGAGCTTTCTGTTGACGACAATCAGTTCGTTGTCTTCGTCAAAAACCAGCAGCGGTTTGCCAGCGACAATCGTATGCCGCGAGAGTTCGCGTTGCCGTTCGAGGTCGTAGACAACAATCGTTCCGTCACCATATGCAGCGGCGACGAATTCGAGACTCGGCGAAATCGCCACCGACGTCATCGTCCCGGAACGAGTCGAGATCCTTCCAATCTGGTTGGCATCAAACACAATCTCACCAGTCTCGACCGACCAGACGAGTAAGGCGGAAGTCCCCCCAGCGAGCAGACGTCCCTCGTCGGCCAAAGCGATGGCAGCAGAGGTCTTCGGAATCGTCAGTCCACCCGTTGTATTTCGAGCCTCCAGACTCCAGATGCGGACGATCCCTTCGACATCAACCGTGGCAGCGAAGCGGCGATCAGATGTGGAAACGGTATCGCGAATGGCAGATGTGTGTCCTGGCACTTCGGTTGGATTGGTCAGACTTCCGTCGGATCCAAGATCATAGAAGAGTGCGCTCTTTGCGGAAGAAACCATGACCTGATTCAGTCCTTTCGAAACAACCATCCCTTTCGCTTTGGGAAGGTCAGTCCCTGACCAGAGTCGCTCGTCGCTCGAAACATTCCAGGTCTCTGTCATGCCGCGATTTCGGGACGCGACGATCATCACGCCATCTTCCGCAATCCCCACGGAACTGACATTGCCACGGACGACAACAACCTCATTTTCGCCTCCGCCTCCGGATCGGAAGAACAGAAAATAAACCGCCAGGAGAAGCACACAAGCTGCTCCCCCAATGACCGTGGCCATCCCGCCGGGGACAGAAGAAAGCCCCCCCATGTCAAAGCCAGCAAACATCGGGGCCTTCGAGACTTTCGAACGAGCCTTCTTTAGCTTTCGGCCCGCTTTGACAATCTCCGCTTCACTCCGTTCGTCACCCAGAGTCTCCAGCGACTTTAGAGCTGCACGCTTCACCATTAACTCATCATCGGCGGCGAGTTCTTCTAATTCGGTGATGGCTGATTTATCTCCCACTTCCCCGAGCAAGCTCGCAACTTGATAACGAACCTGAGGAAGCGGGTCGATCACCATATCCCGGATGACGGGCAAAGCATTGGATGACTTAAATCTCGCCAGAGAAATGAGCGCCTTGACTCGGACTTCGGATGTTTCGTGAAGCGCCGAGGTCAACACTTCGATCGCTTGTGGATCTCCCAGATCCCCTAATGCCTTCGCTGCTGACGCTCGAACGTCGTCCGCATGGTCTCGCTGCAAGACTCGTTCAAGTGCTGGGCGAGCGGCTGAATCGCCAACTGCACCGAGAGATTCCACAACACGGCGACGCAATTTGGCATCTGCGGAATCGAGAAGTTCGCAAAGGGGAAGGACAGATCGCGGATCGCGAAACTTATGAAGAACTTTGACCAGTCGATGCAGGACATCTGCATCGTGACGCCCATGAGTTTCCTTTTCCAAAAGTCCCAAAAGCTTCGGAACAATTCGCTTGTCGCCGAGCCGGGCAATCGCTTCCGCTGTTGTCAGTTGGACTTCCTGGTCGTCGCCCTCAAGGAACGGAGCGAGATTGGCGACGAAAGATTTGTCACCCAACTCTCCCAAACCAATGATCGCGTTTTGCTGAACTTCTCTCGAAGGGTCCTTCAATGCTTCCACGAGAACTGGAGCAGCCTTTTTGGACTTCGATCGAGCCAGCCCTTTGATCGCATTCTGGCGAATCTCCGGATCAGGATCAGACGCTAGCTTCATCAACGGTCGAAGTGTCTTGGGATCATCGATCTCAACCAATGCTTCGGTTGCAATTTGTCTGATCGGTAGAGAGTCATGATTAAGAATCGCGGCCAGTGCATCGACGCTGTTCTCCGATTTCAGTTCACGCAATGCCGAAATCGCAGCATGTCTCAAGGCATCTGTACTGGACGGAGAGGTTACAACTCCGAGTAACGGTTTGAGAGCAGGCTCACCCAGCCGAGCGATTGAAGAAGCAATTCGAATTCGATGCTCGGGATTGATTGTTTGAACATAGAGAAGCGGCAGGACAACGTTCGCGACGCCAAAATTCCCAGCTGCGCGAATTGCTGCTTCAACTTCCTCGGAAGAAGAACTCAAAAGAGTTCGTAGCACCGGCTCGAACCCTTGTGCGATTCTTAGTTTGCCGATTGCTCGAATCGCATCGGGACGAACCTGATCCGACATCTTGGGAAGCAACCCGAGAACAGCTTCCCCGCCAGATTGACTGTGCAGCTCGACGATTTTTCGAATCGCTTCGCGAGCGTCTTTCGACTTTCTGTAGTCGAGTGGAGTTTCCGCGTGGCGTTCAATGAGTTGAACGTACTTTTTGACTTTTCCTTTTCTCGCCTGATCGCTGCTGGTCGGACTTTCAATCAGCGTCAAATCTGTCTCGCGAATGGCATTCTGGACGACTTCAGCAAGTTGCCGACGCAAGACGTGTTCCGGAGTTTCCTCTTCTTTCTGCGAGGACTTCGATTGTCCTGAATCTGAAACTTTGAGCTTTGGAAGACGCACTGCCTTGCCGCAGGAAGGGCATCGAACTTCCGCACCAGCGAGATCGATCGGTGCTTTCACAACACGTTGACAGTGTCCGCACTGGGTCGAAACCCTGTCGGACTTCTCGACCAATTCCTCCTTCGGCGTCGCTTCACCAACATCTGCAAGCTCAACCTGATCCTGCGAGAGATTGCTTCTCCCAGTAACTGACGGTTTCGGCTCACTTGAGGCGGCGGAAAGATGATCGACACCGGACGGTGCTGACGTGCTCGCTGTCACTCCAGTTTTTCGCGAACCAATACGATCACTCGATTCACGAAGACTTGATTGCGACGGTCGATTCGTCTCAGAAGACGAAGCCCCATTTGAGACACCAACGCGAGTTCCGCAATCGCGACAACGCAGCATTGCCCGGGGGATCTTTGCTCCGCACTTCGGACAGTCACGATCAGCTTCAGGAACCAGTGGAGAATTCACTTTTGATGATTGGCTCATATCGAGAGAGTCGGTCGACAGCTAACTTACGATTGGCAAGTCGTTTGTAGCTCGATGAAAACACAAGAAACCGGAAGTCGGTTTACACCGACTCCCGGTAGTTGAATTTGTCAGACAATCAACAAATCCGACTTATTCAAAGTTTCCTTTGATGGTTGAACCGCGGATGATGTCGATTCCACCGTAGTTGGTGGTTTTCGTCAGTTCCACTGTTCCATCGAGGTATCCATCGCCAGCATCGAATGCTGTGGTTGGCTGGAAACCTGGGTTGAGGTAGCCGTCGCCGTTCAGGTCGCGGAAGGTACGAACACTTCCGTCAGCCATCAGGATGTTACAAGAAGGCTGTGAACCTGCACCGTGCAGAGCGAGCCAGTCGCGAGTGTCCTGCAACCAGATGATGCCATCGCCAGCGAGTGATCCGTCTTCGTTTCCACGATCGATACCAGCTGGTGTGTTCTCGGTTGGGAGAATGTCGAATTTCCAAGCGTGGACGCCGCCAGCTGTCAGAACAACGTCTGCTGTGGTCACGAGAACGATGTTGTCACCGGAAGACTGAGCAGGACCGTCGTTGAATGATTCAACGAGTCGTGCGTTTGCGGAAGCCAGACCTGGAAGATCTTCAACCAGAACAGCTTCGTCAGCATCCCCAGGAGCAGCGTCGCCAAGCATTGCGATTGCGCTGGAAACGATTGGTGAAGTTTCAACGACACTCAGAGTGATTGGACCGTTAGATCCGCCGAGACCTTTAGTTCCTGAAGTTGGAACGAGGTTTCCTGATCCGTCGTCGACAGTACGAACACCGGATCGAACCATGTGCCAGCTACTTGCGTAGTTGGTTGAGTAACCTTGTGTCAGGATTCGGTCAACGAGGAAAGTTCCACGAGTACCAGCTGCGAGTGAAGTCAAACCGTCAGTACTGTTGCACAATCCGGTGTCGAGACGAGAAACAGGAGCTCCGTCTTTTCCGTCGGTTGTATCTGCACCGAGAAGGTCGTTGACCTTTTCTGAGTACTGAAGAGGGTTTGATGGGCAGATCATCTCTGAAGGATAAGCTGCTCCGATGTTGACGAGGTCGGCAACCCAACCCCAAGTGTCAACACATCCGTCACGACGGAAGTCGTAAGCACCTGTGCAAAGACGCTTCTGAGGATCTTGTTCTGCGAATGTGTAGAAACCGATTCCGAACTGACGAAGGTTGTTTTTGCAAGATGCACTTCGTGCTGCTTCGCGAGCTCGCTGAACAGCTGGCACCAGCAGGGCCACGAGAATAACGATAACGGCGATCACAACTAGCAGTTCGATCAGTGTGAATCCGCGACGATCTGCGGATCGCTTCAACATTGTACGCTTCATTGAGTTTCTCCTGGGATACTCATGATGGGGACTCAACTGCTTCTAACTTCCAAACAGTTAAGCCACGAAAAAAACTAAAAACATTTCCAACTCACAACAGAACACTCTGCTGCGATAGACTTTCAATGGACTCTGAGCACTTAATCTATGAGGGCGACACTCCTTCTGTTTTGGATGATGTTTCGGCTCAAAGAGTGCAGCCCACATGAAGATCACTCGCTTCGCACTTCGAACCCGCGTTTTATGTCAGTCTCTACAGTCGCTATCCCGACAGATGTATTCGTGCCTGTTGAACTTCTACGTCACACGAAGTCCCTTCAACCACACTGCCCGCCATGGCATCTATTGATGAAAATCTTCCAGTGAAGATGAGTGGGTGAGGACGTACTCTCATTGCTCTTGATTACTGATCTGGTGCGGATGCTAGCCCTCAAAAAAGAAGATTTCGTGAACGATGTGCGAAATCATGTTTAGAATCGATTTCTGTTCTAAAGTCGCTTGAACAGCTTAAAAATTGTGCCCTTTGCCTTGGTTCGATATGCTCTGTTCACGCAAGCCAAAGTGATCGCAGCAACTTGTCTGCGGACACGTTCACAGATTCTTCACACACTCTTCCATCAATCTCGACAGAGTTCCCATGACACAATTCCGATACTCGCTCAACTCAAGCACAATCAAACCTACTCCGATTCTGGAGAAAATTCGCGTCGCTTCAGAAGCGGGCTACGACGGAATTGAGCTTTGGCATGCAGACATCGATCTACACTTGGAAGCCGGCGGAACGCTGGCGGAAATCAGACAGGCCGTCGACGATCACGGACTGGCCGTTCCTACAACAGTCATGTTGAAAGGCTGGTGCGAACCGGATGGACCTGCTGACCAGGAAGGCATCGCAGAATGCCGCAGACGTATGGAGCAGGCAGTCGCTGTTGGGGCTCCTCATTCGGTCGCTGGGCCTCCGCACTTTGATGTCGACTTCAGTCTCGCTGCTGAGCGCTATCATCGACTTCTCGAGATCGGACTCGAGATGGGCGTTCGCCCGTCGATGGAGTACCTCGGGTTTGCACAGGAAGTCAACTCGATTGCCACTGCACTGCGAATCATGAATGAATCGAAGCACCCCGAAGCAACAATCGTTCTCGACCCGTTTCACGATTTCCGTGGCGGAGCAGGACACGATGACATCGCGCAACTTCGCCCCGAACAGATCGCGGTCTGCCATTTCGACGATGCCCCAGCCTCGCCACCTGCCGGAGAACAAAGAGACCCGGATCGCGTGATGCCCGGCGAGGGAGTCATTGATCTCAAAAAGTTCATCGCCCTGCTTCGACAGATCGGCTACTCAGGTTTTATCTCGCTCGAATTGTTTCGCGAAGACCTGTGGGCAGCGGACCCACTTTCCGTGGCGAAGTCTGGCCTGAAAGCGATGAAGGCAATCTGCGACCCGAGTTGATCGATTTCCGAATGTTGCTGAAAGGAAACAAACTGGTAATCGCAGATCGATTCGGATGGTTGTACACGTTCTGACGGTTTCGCCAATCTTGCGACAGATAATTCGGTCGTCAATTCTCCGATGCTGTAAGTTGGAGTATCGCATCATCAATGACGCCATTTGCCAACTGTTGCTATCGGGAAACCGTCTATGCCCAACGATCGACGAGTCATCTGCCTTGAGTTGAACGAGCTTTCTCCTGAACTCCTCGAACTGTTCATGAATGAAGGAGAACTCCCCGCCCTCGACAGGCTACGAAACCAATCGATCGTTGCTAAAACGGATGCAGAAGCTTCAGGAAAGTGGCTCCACTCGACGACTCAGTGGCACACCATCTATTCCGGCCTTTCGCATCAGGTCCATCAACAGGACCATCTCGCACTCCCTCCAAGCCTACAAGCGTCCCCAGTTGTCCAATCGATTGCCGACTCGGGTAAGTCCATCGCCCAATGTGGGTCTTGCCTCGACGACGATGTTGACCAGCCACTCCATGACGAGCTCTGCGAGTCGACTTCGCCAATCACGCAACTGATCTCAAATGATGAACTCGAACTTCTGTCCCGGTTCTTTGTTCAACGAGCCACTGACGACCGAGACCACTCAACACCGATCGGTGCCCGGGAGGTTCTTGGACTGTTCAGTTCGTTGAGGAAACGCGGACTCACCAGTCAGACAGCACAAAGAATTCTTCGACAACTGTTCGCCGAAAGAACTCGTTCAGTCCGCTGGAAACGACCACTCCTGCTGGATGCGATTCAATGCGATCTGTTCGAAAAGCACTACACCACTCATCGTCCGACTCTCTCTGTTTTTCGCTCGCAGGCAGCTTCTCACTTTCAACGTCGCTACTGGCGATATTTCCAACCTGAACTCTTTCCGATTCGTGCTTCCGCTTCGGACCTGCTGACCTTTCGCACAGCACTTCTGGAGTGCTATCGCAGCATTGATCAAACCGTCGAAAGATTCCTCAGGCTGGACCCGCAAGCCACGATCATGGTCATCTCAGGCCTAGGACAACGTGCGTTCCCGGAACATGACGAAACAGGTTCCTCGCGAGAGTCGACATTCGTCGGACAGGGATTTCTTGAGAGACTTCTCGGCTCCAATCACAGCGTCTTCTCCGAACCGACATTCGGCCCTGAATTCCGTTTGCGATTCGAAAACCGCGAAGCTGCCACCGCTGCTGCGAATGCACTTGAGTCACTCGTAGACTCCGAAGGTCATCCGGCGTTCGAGATTCGACAGCATGGAAATCGACTGACCGGAATCGCCACCCGACGCAGCATCGCAGCAAAGGAAGAATTGCTAACCGATCAAAGAACCCAGCAGACGGTGTTGCTCTCAGAACTCATCAGAGTCGAACAAAATCCGCTCAGCAGCCACGTCGATTCCGAAGGCATCTTCTGGGTCCGACAACCTGGCATTCGACATCGAGCCGTTCAACAACCGATCTCTCTGAGACAGATCGCTCCAACAATTCTGGACATCCTCGACCTTCCCTGCCCACCTGAACTGCAAGGGACTTCGCTTTTCGAAGCTCCAGTCGAAAGCGTTTCACCAGTTCGAAGCCATCACCTTCAGACAGGACGTCGACCAGTTTCCGCGAAGTGCTAGAGCAAGTTGCTCCTTCCTGTGCACTCGCTTGAGTTGTTTCAGAAAGTAAAAGGCTGTGCTTGCTCGTGCGGGACGGTGCCAACCAAATCTGAAGATCCTCTAAGCCAGCAAGCCTCAGCGTCTGTAGCGGCGACTTGATTCGGCGAGGAATTCTCGCTCCTCGGCGGTTAGGCTCGCTTCACCAGACTCGCTGATCTTCTGCAGGATCTGATCGACTCGGTCGGCAATGTCAGAAGGAATTTGTGTCCTCATCGAGGAGCTGTTCTCTTCCTGCGGTGAAGGACGATGCACCTTCAACTTTGGTCCTCGAACGCGCCGACTCAGTTTGTTGAAAGAGAAACCCTTCGGCAGCATCGAAGAGATCTGCCAACCACGACGGTAGTAAAGGAATCCAAACAACATCCCCCCGATGTGGGCTGAGTGAGCGATGTGATCGACGCGATTCCCACCTGTGAATTGCCTGATCATCGGAAGAAAGTCCATTCCCGCAGAAATGATGACCAGCAGAATCACCGGAACAGGAATCAGACCGTAGATGTACCAGCGATGATGCGGCCAGTTCATGGCATACAAAACCAGCACCGCAGAAACTGCTCCCGAGGCTCCCACCGCAGCCACGTTCTCACCGTTGATGAGCCCCCAGATGATATAGAATACTGCCGAAAAAACCCCGGCCGCCAGATAGAACCAAAGAAACTCATACTGACCGTACTTGTACGAGACCTGTCGACCAGCGAGATACAAGAGCCACATATTGAAAACGATGTGCCAGATCGTTTCGGTGGAGTGAAGAAAATCGTAGGTCGTCAGACGCCAGATCTGGCCCTGGAGAACTTTCGTCGTTTCCAGCGTCATCCAGCGATTCAGAACAGGCGTATCGGGCAGGCGATTCTGCTCCCGAAGCTGTTTGTAGACTTCCTCGAGATTGGCGTTCTGAGGAACAATCGGGGCGTTCATCTCGAAGCGAGTTTTGAACTCGTCAAAACTCATCGGGCTTTTGATGACGAGTTGACCGATGAAGACAATCACATTGACGATGATCAGCGTCTTGACAATGTTTTGCATCCATGGGTGCGAACTCCCCCCGAACTGGTAGGAAGTCTCGTCACGCATGTAATCCCGGTTCTCAACACCCATAGCTTCAATGTGTCCCTACGAAGAGGATCGCCACCCGGTCGGATCGACAATCTTCGGTCAATTGCGATGTTCGTCTAACTTCGCATGTGGGAGGATGATAACTCACTGGACTGTGGAGACCAGTGGACAATCTCATCGAGAAGCGTTTGGAACTCAGAGTGTTGCCGAATGCCCGCGACCAGCGCGTAGAACGGGATTTGCCGCCGCTGAAGCTCGCTTTGCAATTGCGGCAGAATCATCTTCTTGAAGTAGTTCTGCTGACGTTGTCTGACCCAGACAAAGCAACCATAGAGCAGCGGAAGCGTTAAGCCCGGGACAATGTACCAGTAAGACCAGCCCAGACCCACAAGTCCATGAATGAAGATGATAGACCAGACCAGCAACATCGCTGTCACAAACAGCGGGAGTGCCCCGGCTGTGTGGAGTCGTTCGTTTGCCTGCACCAGAAACCCATACAACTGGGCGTCATGAATGCCATCTCTGAGTTCATCCTTCTGGTACGGCTTGCAAACGAGCTCACCCGATTCACGAGAGACCAAGACCATCTCTCCCTCCTCGGGCAGATAATCCGCGAGGTACTCAAGTTCCTCATACGGGCTGAACACGAAGGCTTCCTCCAATCGGAACGGCTCATCAAGAATCGTCAAATTCTACGAAATTTGGCGAATTACTTCCATGATTTTTTCATAGTCATTTTCAACTTGAATCGGGGAATTCACATAGTTGTTTCCAGATTGTCCATTTTTCCCCGTGTGATAATCCACTGTCGCGGTTGAATCTTTCAGTTGATGGCCCGTCAGGATACACACCACTCGATCGCTGGGGGCAATCACTCCCTGTTCTCTTAATAGTCGAGCCCCTGCCACGCTCGCCCCACTGGCCGGTTCGCATCCCAGTCCACCGACTCCAACCTGAGCTTTGCCGTCGAGAATATCAGGATCGTCGACTTCGCGAACGACTCCATCGCAGAAATCCAATGCTCGCAGGCACTTCATCAAATTCACCGGGCGATTGATTTCGATCGCACTCGCCAGCGTGCTCGCTCGTCGATTGTCCGCATCCATCGCCTGATAAAACTCGTTCACCAAGGCTTCGTCAGGTTGCCCACCGTTCCAGCACAGTCCCTTTTCTTCGACGAGCTGATAGAGCGTATTCGCTCCGCGAGCATTGATGACCGCCAGACGCGGCACACGATCGATTAAACCCAACTCTTTCAGCTCCATGAAGGCTTTGCCGAAAGCGCTTGAATTCCCCAGATTCCCTCCGGGAACGACGATCCAGTCGGGAACTTCCCAGTTCAGCCCTTCGAGAACCCGATACATGATCGTCTTCTGCCCCTCGAGCCGGAAGGGATTCACACTGTTGCAGAGATAAATATTCGCTGCCCGACAAACTTCTCGCACCTGCTTCAGTGCGTCGTCGAAGTCCCCCTGAATCTGAAGGGTGACCGCCCCGTAATCCAGTGCCTGAGACAGCTTTCCGTAGGCAATCTTGCCGCTGCCGACGAAAACAATCGTCTTGAAGAGTTTGGTCACGCCGGAATAAATGGCCAATGAGGCGCTCGTATTTCCGGTCGATGCACAAGCTGCCATCGACGCCCCGACAATTCGGGCATGAGTCGACGCGGCTGTCATGCCGTTGTCTTTGAAACTTCCGGAGGGGTTCAGACCCTCGTATTGCAGAAACAGATTCTTGTCGTCGACCCCAACGAACTTCGCGACATGCTCACTTTGCTGAAGCTGTGTCTGCCCTTCCCCGATCGTCACAATTTTGTCATCGGGAGCGAACGGAAGAAGTTCTCGAAATCGCCACACACCGCTGAAATCAAGCGGATTGCGACGCGATGACCAGCGACGCTCGAATTCTTTGAGGCTGCTCGGGACGGGCACACGATCCCAGTCGTACTGGATATCGAGCAAGTCACCGGTTTCGGGACAGGCCGTCAAAACCTCATCGACCCCGTAAGTGGTGGTATGAATCGGGTTGATACTGGATTGAAAAGCGAGTTCGGTAGCCATGTCTCTCTTCTTTATGACCGCGTCAGCAGCCACTCAACCGATCCGTTGATTCAATCGAATCTTCAAATCGTTGGAATCAAAAATTTCTCGTCGCCCGACTCAGGTGTTTTGCTCGAAACCGTCCTTGTACCTTGTCGCAGAACCGTTGACTGCCCAAAGACTTACTGCTCGCTCAACCATGCAACGCGCTCCTTGCGATTGATGCCCGGTTCGCTCCCGCGAACACATCACTCGTCGAACAAACGAGACGATGGCTTGTCAGGGAACGATTGTCAATGCGTCCTCACGACCGAACGCCGTCCACAGCTGATCGATCCGTTCACGATCAGGCTCTCCGTCGAAGGTGAGGTAAGCATACCGAGACCGGAAAGGCTGTCCGGGCTCCAACAAAAACTCTCCGAGCACACATGGTGAAAAAACGAAATACGGCTTCGTCGGATGCAATCGAACTGGTTGAGGGCTCCGAAAATTTTCCGGATGCGAAAACATGGCAGCACCGCACTGCTTTCCGGAAACGTGTCCGAAAACACTGACCCAGTCCGGACGTGAATGGTTCCCCTCAATCCTGTCGCTGGTCTCATTCGTCACCATCGAATGCCCCTGCTCCGAGAAGAAATCACCCGCCCCGCGAAATGCGAATCCGCCGTAATGATATTCATCAATCGTGAGCGGAGTCTCTGCGACACAGGTCTGGACCGATTCAATTTCGAAGTAATGCGGATCGGCAATCGCAAATAGACGGATCGTCCAGACTTCATCGAGGACGTCCTGATCTTCAGATTTCGTGACGATATGGGCCAACCGAACGGTCAATTCACCAAAGACCGGCCCGGAGACCATGTTCAGAACTTCCCGATGCTCGACAGTTCCGGTCTCTGCTTTCTGGTTCCAGAAATCAACCCGTTCTCCCTCGAACGTCGTCTTCGTCCAGGCGGAAAAGATGGCGTGTTGATGCAAGTGATCCGCCGGAAACTCGTCTGTGACAACCACTCCCTCCGGCGACCACGCAGGATGAATATGACCACTCCGACGAAAAACGGGATCGGCCCCCTCTGGAGGAGAAACGACATCCACGTTGTAAGCGAGCACGTTTTTGTCAGTCAGACGCATAATCACTCGCCCCGCTTCGCGTGCGACCGTGACCTTTTCCGTGGCTGGCTCTGCTGACTCACGAATGGCAAACTCTGGCGTTTCTCCCGCATTGACGGCGTCCTGCAGAATGAAAACACATCGATCCGAGTTCCCGATTCTCTGAGCTTCGGTCACTTTTTGCGTTCTAAGATCGACGACCTCCAGCTGATCTACTTTCTTCAAACTCTTTGGAATCGCAGCTTGGACGGGACAATCTGCGAGTTCAATCTCAGACGTTGGAAGCTTAAACGTGTGATCCTCAGCGACGGTCACTTCATTCAGCGTCGCCACTAAGAGAGCAATGGTGACCAATAAGATCGTGCTGTTCAGCAAACGCATGAAACAATCCTCCAGACTCGGCCATCACTCGTGAAGTGGAGACTCATCGACTGTTTTCGACGATCGCCCAACGCCATTCATCTCAGATCGATTCGACTTTCTCAAAGATTGAGAACGTCCTGCATGGAATATAACCCCGCAGGCTTCCGGACAGCAAACTTGGCAGCCGTCAGAGCACCGTAGGCATAGCTGTCGCGCGTATGACCGCGAACGTAGACTTCGAGCGTTTCGCCCATCATCCCGAAGACAATCTGGTGCTCACCGACGTTGTCTCCCGTTCTGAGTGCATGATAGCCGATTTCGGACTGCGGACGTTGACCGCTTCTCCCTTCGCGGCCATGAATGTGTTCTGTTTGGCCCATTTCCCGGGCCACAACTTCTCCAAACTTGAGAGCTGTCCCACTCGGGGCGTCTTCCTTGAACCGGTGATGCCGCTCGATGATTTCAACGTCGACGCCACCCGGAAGATTCTTCAGAGCGCGTCCCGCTTCAGCCACGAGTTTCATCGCGAGATTCACCGCGAGACTCATGCTCGGAGCAATTACAAGTGCTGTTTCTTGAGACGTCGCGACAACCGCTTCCCGTTGACTCTCTGTCAATCCTGTCGTCGCTTCGACGAGTGGAATGCGCCGTTCCGCACACACTTTGGAAATCGCGAGCGCCCCTTCAGGAGTTGAAAAGTCGATGACCGCATCGACTCGATCAGGCAGTTCAGAAGTGACCGGTACTCCAATCTCGCCAATCCCTGCAATTTGACCGGCATCCTTCCCGAGCGAAGGACTTCCCGGAGCATCGATCGCTGCCACGAGATTCAGTTCCGGATCTTGATGGCTGAGGGCAATCAAACGTTGTCCCATCCGGCCTGCGGCTCCGTTGATAGCGATATTAAATTGATCCGACATGTGACTTCGATTTTCCACTGACGAGTGATTCTCTGATCCAAACTATGCTCGAAAGCACGAGCCCAGAATAGCAAATCGGTCGTGATTACGCAGTCGATGGACCGATTTCAGCTGCAATCAGAAAGCCGAAACGAACTGCCCACCCCGCCGCTCAGTCGATCCCGAACGGAGCCGCATACACAACCCTGCCTGCCACATTTTCCAACGCGCCAGGAGTCAACTCGACAGCCATCCACGGATCGCCCGAAAACGGCGAAGCGAGCGGCTTGGCGAACTCGCTTGAAAAGCCAAACCTCGGGTAGAATTCAGGATGCCCGAGAACGATCACGATATGATGCCCTGACTCTTTGCAGAGCTTCAAACCTTCTCTGACGAGTTGCGATCCGATGCCGCGATTCTGAAATTCCGGGATGACCGCGACCGGAGCCAACGCCAAAGCATCGACCGTTCTGTCATCGCAAACGATCTCGAGACGACTGAATACAATCGTCCCGACGACCGTTTCGGAAACTTCAGCGACAAGCGATTCGACGACGCAGTTCTGGGCAGTTAGCTCTTCGACCAGAATCGCTTCCTCTTCGGTTTCGAAAGCTGCTTTACAGACCGAGTTGATCGCAGATTGATCGCTCGATGCTGCTCGCCGAACAGTCACGTCGGAATTGTTATTCACGAACGTACTCTTGGAATCGCTGTCGCAGCTTCTGAGTGACAGGTCCAGGTTTACCATCTCCGATCTCGCGACCATCGAGGGAAACAACTGGAATCACTTCCGCAGCGGTGCCAGTCAAGAAACACTCATCAGCGATGTAAATGTCATGCCGCAAGAGTGTCATTTCGACGACTTCAATCCCAGCCTCACGTGCCAGTTCCATCGCAACGTTGCGCGTGACGCCTTCAAGAATTCCCGCGTCAGTCGGGGGAGTCTTCAGGATTCCGTTCTTCACAATGAAGATGTTGTCGCCGGTACACTCAGCCACTTCTCCCTTGTGATTCAGCATCAGTGCCTCGAGAGAATCCGCGTCCGTTCCCTCAATTTTCGCCATAATGTTATTTAGGTAATTCAGCGACTTAATGCGTGGGCTCAGCGCAGTAGGATGATTGCGAATCGTGCTCGCTGTGATGATGCGCAACCCGTTTTCGTAGAGTTCTTCCGGGTAGAGCGAAATTGTGTCCGCAATGATGATGACTTGCGGGTTACTCGTCCGTCGAATGTCCAACCCGAGCGTCCCCGCTCCACGCGTGATGACGAGCCGCACGTAACCGTCAACAATCCCGTTCGCTGCCACAGTTTCATTGACTGCGTCCAGCATTTCGGACTTGTCGATCGGAATCACAAGACGAATCGCTTTCGCGCTTTCGTAGAGGCGATCGATGTGATCTTCGTGGCGAAAGACTTTTCCGGAATAGACTCGAATGCCTTCGAAGACGCCGTCGCCGTACAGCAACCCGTGGTCGTAGACACTGACAACGGCCTGTTGCTTACCGACAAGTTCACCGTTGAGATAGACCTTCTGTGTTGCCTGATCCGCCATCGTTGTCTCGACTTCCGTTAGAGCATTCTTCGAACTGGTTTCACGAACTTGAACTCGCATTCATAGTCATCCTGATACAACTCGTGACTCTCCGGGCGGATCGAACAACTCTCGATTCACACGCTTTCGAATCACTTCAGGAAGACACAGCAACAGCTGAGTCAACTCGTTTCGGCGGGTCCAAGGATCAAAGCGTATTGCTCGCACCTCAAGATGGACCTTGCGCACTGTCAAGATAGCAAAAAGTGATTCGACAGAAAGCCAGTTGCGTCGAGGACACTCGCAATGTCGAGCAAGTTCAGGAAGATTCTCTGAATTCTCCTGAGCAGCACTCACGTCGCAATTCTCTAGGCAGCTTCATTCAGAGACTGAATTCGCCCCTCGCTGAGCCGCACAATTCGCTCTGCCTGACGAGCGATGTTGTCATCGTGAGTCACCATCAAAATGGTGAGCTGTTGCTCCTCGTTCAGTTTGTGGAGCAATTCCATGATGTCGCCGCCGGTCCTGGAATCGAGATTTCCTGTCGGTTCATCTGCCAACAAGACATTCGGGCGGGCAATCAGTGCTCGAGCAATCGCAGCCCGCTGCATCTCTCCTCCGGAAAGCTCAGATGGACGATGCCGGAGCCGGTGATCGAGTCCAACCTGCTTGGCGATGGCGACCGCCTGTTCTTTGAGTTCTGACTTCCGACGCAGATATTCCCAAATCGAGTATCGAATCATGAGCGGAGAGAGAATGTTCTCCAGCAGACTCAGTTCTGGAAGCAGGTGATAAAATTGAAAGACAAAACCGAAAACGTTATTTCTCAACTCATCACGAGTTCGTTCGGGGAGATTGTCAATTCGATTTCCTTCCAGCCAGACTTCTCCCACGTCCGGGACATCGAGCAGACCGAGCAGATGCATCAGAGTGCTTTTTCCGGATCCGGACTGCCCCACGATGGACAGAAACTCACCCCGCTTCACTTTGACATCGACTCCGCGAAGAACGGGAACCTTGTGCTCCCCTTTTCGGTACGATTTGTCGAGAGCTTTCGCCCGTAAGTGAACAGGTTCATTCATCGAAATCACAGAAGGTTGAGACATGGGTCACTCGTCTTGAGGTCTCGCTGCTGACATCCATATCAACAGCCTGATGGGCCACTTTTATTCGTAGCGAAGTGCCTGAACAGGATGAAGTCGTGCTGCCCGACGGGCTGGTAACACACTCGCGAGCACAGCAATCACAATGGCGCCCAACGCAACCCAGAACACCATCATCGGTGAGACAAGTGTTGGAATTTCACGGAAGTAATAGATCGTTTCGTCAAAGACTTTTCGCCCGGTAAACCACGACAGGAACGCTTCGACCTGATTGATGTATCGCACAAACAGGAGCCCGAGGACCACGCCCACTCCACTTCCGACGATCCCCAGAGAAAGTCCATACGACAGGAAGATAAACATCACCCCTCGAGAACTCGCCCCGAGAGCTTTCAGAATTCCGATATCGCGAGTCTTCTCCACAACGATCATGAAAAAGATCGCCAGAATCCCGAATCCTGCGACGGTGATAATGAGGAACAACAGCACGTTCAGAATGGCAGATTCCATAGCCACTGCCTCAAGCAATGGACCTTGTTTCTGCTCCCATGTCAAAACTTGGAATGTCCCGGTATGCGGACTCAATCCGGAGCGAAGTTTTCGGACCACATCGCCAGCGGAATTGTAGTCTTTGAGTTTGAGTTGAAGACTTGTAACGGCACCATCGCGCCAGTCGAGTCCCTCGTTCGGTCGTGAAGGATCGGGAGAAAACAGCATTCCGCGAGCGAGTTGAAGTTGCTCCAGATTGCAGAAGACGAGGTTGGAGTCATACTCGCTCATGCCACTCTTGAAGAAGTCAACAACCGTCGCTTTGAAACTGGCTGGCTCCGGCTTGCCGGTTTTGATCGTCGTCAGTGTCACATCCTGACCGGGCTTGACCATGTAAATCATCTTGGTCTTGCCGGTCGCTTTGTCTTTATAAGGAAAACTGACGAGCCCTGCCCCCACGTAAATTCGTGCGGGGAGAGGATCCATCGGGTTGATCTGCTCAGCGATGCGTGTCGATTCAAACGGATCACGGAACGACTGAATCCCTGCGTTGGTGTCCAAGCGCTCGTGACGTTCCTCGCTGACCGACGAACCGCTGACTTGCTGAACTTCCGATGAGGAATCAGCTTCGAAGGGATCAGCCAATGAGAACGAAGAAACAGGCTCAATCGCAGTCGCTGCGTCAACTCCTGTCAACAATTCCGGAGGAGCAGCAGCGGCGGGCGACTCGAAGTTTCCATACTGGTTGTCAAACTGATCTCGGAAGTTTTCGAATTCGATCCAGTCTTGCCGGGTCGCTTTCGCATCCTCGGTCAGTTCCCAATCCAATGGTTCATTGGGATCTCGCAGGCGGCCGCGAATCAGTTCGTCGTCGAGGATGATTTCCTGCCGGCTCATCATATGCCCGGCAAACGGACTGACATGATTTTTGCCGTTGGGATCAATTCCGATCAGAGTCACCGGTCGGTACACGGTCTGCCCGCCCCAATCGAAGCTGATCATGCCGTAGATTTCGACTGTCGGAGTCATGAACTCCACTTCGGAACCAACGAGCCGTTCGACATCCGCCATCAACTGACGAGGATCGGGTGTCCCGTCGGTGTTGGTCGTCTCAATCATCACATCCGCAAGGATGGCGTGAATTCGATCCTTCATCTGGCTGCTGAATCCAGACATGACACTATTGACGACGATCATCGTCGCCACGCCCAATGTCACGCTGATGATGCTCGCGAGAGCAATCAACCGCGTCCGAAGATATCGATTTGCAATCAGAAACTTGTACATGCGCACTCCTTTGCGTTCGGCAACTCGCCGATTCTGCCGGAGTCTAAAGCACTTTTCATCGTGAGTCGAGGCGAGATTGACCGCGAGATTCTTGCTGATTGGTGTCGACTGAAGAGACTTTTTCCAAATTGAATCCGGATTACGGACGCATCACTTCACCGAATTCGGAGCTACCCCGCTAGACCACTTTCTGACTTTGTGTGCACAGGAAAGAGCAACTTGCTCTGCACAACACGAGTGCAGTGTATCGATGCAAGTCGTCTAAACAACTCGCGACTGAATCAATGCCCAGACTGGAATCGCGATGCTGCTGACGATCGCGACCCCGATCCAGATCCAACGGAAGCAGTTAACGAGCGGGGGCGATTGACTGAGATGCGACTCCCCTTCGTCAGGCAACAACTTCACCAAGCCAACTACACTCACCAGAATGGCACCAGCGAAGACCCACCCCGAAGCTGCGCCGAATTCTTCCGACCCATTTAGAAGTTGATGGACTTGCCACACCAACAACATGCCCATCGTCCCGGGCAACACACCGACAGTCGCGACAGCGATCCATTTGCCAACGGCCGACGGATCGGTTCGGCCAGCCCCTTGCTGATCATCTTCGAGGCAGATCAAAACCAGCGAAGCGAATTGCGTCACGACTGCATACAGAACGCAGACGACTCGCAAAGAATGCAACAGTACAAAGCCCAGAAACACAAACTGGTGTGCCCAGGTCACCACTCGACCGCGGAGTTCGTCAGGTTCGAGGCGTGCATTCAGGAAGAAAGAAAGCGCAGCGAAACCCAGCATTGCTGGAATATACAACTCCGGAAGTGCGAGCGGGACGTCCGGAATCTCTGCGGTCGACGCAGGAAAGTCGCTGAGAATTCGAGCAAAGTGAATGAACGCCGCATTCGACAGAAACAGCAGACCGACTCGTTGCTCAAACGCCGCTTTCGCAAACCTTCTGGAATACAACTCCTGAAACGGGAACAGCCCCGCCAGCAAACCAACACCAACTGCGAGCGCCCCGACCGGCAGAAGACGATATTGCTCCCAAAGGAACCGAGCAGCTGGATGTTGTCGAATGGAAACCTGAAGCAGATGCGCGAGATCCGTCACAACGAATGTGGTCTCTCCCGGAACTCCGTGAGGCGCCGATCGAACGATTGCAGCGACCGCTGCCAGCCAGGCAATTCCACAGAGAAAAACCATCCAGCCGACGAACAAGAACACGGGCAAACCAGTGCCAGAATTTTCGTTCGGGGAACTCTTCGAACTTCGCGAAATCCCAGCCAGACCGAGCACGGCAAGCGAAGACGCAGTCGCCAGAGAGACAAGGTCGTCACCCAACAACAGCCAGGAACCGAAAGCCAGAAAAGCGATTAGACTATTCTCGTTTTTCGATCTGTGAGGTAACCGTGTTCCAGCGATCGTCAGTAGGGCCAATTGAAGCCCCACAAGGCCAGCACCGTTCAGCAGATCCAAACGAAGGGCAATTTTGAAGACGGTCGTTCCCGGAAACAGCGGAATCGAAGCGGAGAAATGCGAATACGCCGAGGGTTCAGCTTGAGTGACAGTCAGGGTCTGGCACACAGCGAGCGTAACCAACGACACGAACTGCAAGACTGTAGCTGCGAGCAACCAGTAGCAACCTCCTTCCGAACGCGCCCCTCTGAGAGAGCGAATGGCCAGCACGATGATCGGAATCAGCGGAATGGCCAGAAGAAGGAATGCTTGAATGGACGCCACACGACACCTTGAATGAGATCACCAACGCAGTTCTGAGAAGCGTCCGGTCTTCAATGAGAAATCTTCTCAGTCCGGGGATCATATTGTGTCGAGAGGCGATTTTCGAATCAGCGATTGTGCCGCCAACTCTTGATGATGTAGACATAAAAAAAGCCCGGGAGAATCTCCCGGGCCGAGTCTGAAGACTCTATTCGTATGACGACTTACTTTCTGGCAAGTCGCTCTTCTTTTTCTTTGCGGCGACGTTCGACAACTTCCGTCTGGATGTTGCGAGGAACCTGGCTGTAACGGCCGAATTCCATGCTGAAGCCACCTTTACCCTGAGTCATCGATCGCAGCTCGTTCGCGTAATCGAACATGTTCGCGAGCGGAACTTCCGCAACGATGTAACAGGTTCCTTCGCGGGTTTCTGCGGAGTTCACCACGCCACGCTTACTTGAAAGGTGACCGGTGACAGCTCCCTGAAACTCTTCAGGAATTTCGACGTCCAAAGTCATGATTGGTTCGAGCAACGCAACCGACGCCTTTGTGAGGGCGTCACGCACTGCCTGCCAACCACAAGTTTCGAACGCTTTTTCCGAAGAGTCGACATCGTGGTAACTACCGTCATCGAGATCGACTGAAGCGTAAACCACTTCGGCCTCGATCAGCGGTCCCTTTTCAAGAGCACGTTTGAAACCAGCTTCGGCAGCAGGAATATACTGGTTTGGAATACGACCCTGTGAAATGTTGTTGTTGAAGACGTATTCTTCATCCGAACCTTCTGGGAGGCACTGCAGTTTACCCACTACGTGAGCGTACTGACCGGAACCACCCGTCTGCTTCTTGTGCTTGTAGTTGAAGTCGACATCTTTAGTCGGCATTTCTTTGTAAGCCACTTTCGGTTCCCCGATGGTGACTTCGCAGCGATATTCTCGCTTGATTCGCTCGATATAAACTTCGAGGTGCAGCTGTCCCATCCCCGCAATGATCGTTTCATTGGTTTCAGGATCAGTGCTGACCTGGAAAGTTGGATCTTCGCGACGGAATCGTTCGAGTGCTTTTCCGAGACGGTCTGCACCTGCTCGGTCGGTCGGCTCGATCGAAAGTCGAATCACAGGCTCCGGAACGTAAATGTTTTCCAGCGAGTAGTTCGCTCCTGGACCACAGAATGTATCCCCGGACGCACAATCGATTCCCACGACAGCGACAATATCGCCAGCTTCCGCGACATCGATATCTTCTCGATCGTTCGAGTGCATACGCACGAGTCGGCCGAACCGGACTTTCTGTCCAGTACGAGTGTTGATGTAACTTTCACCCTTAACGATCTTCCCTTGGTAGATGCGGGTGTACGTCAACTGTCCGAACTGTTCCAGAACGGTTTTGAATGCCATACAGACAAGTGGATCGTCGACGGAGTCCGACAGAACAACTCGTTTGGCTTCGTTTTCCTGAATTTCGCCAGCCTTGATGGCCTTTTCGGTCGCATCGACATCGATTGCTTCAACATCAACGTCGTTTGGCCGTGGCAGGAAGTAAGTCACAGCGTCCAGCAGCGATTGAACACCTTTGTTCTTGAACGCAGATCCACACATCACTGGTGTGATGTCCTGAGTCAACGTCGCTGCGCGGATGATTCCACGAATTTTCTCGGTCGGAACGTCTGCTTCTTCCAGCAGAGCTTCCATGAGTTCATCGTCGAACATCGAGAGAGCTTCGAGCATCTCCTGACGATAGGTTTCTGACTTTTCTTTCATGTCCGCAGGAATTTCCCCGCGAATCACGTCTTCCCCACGTTCACCACCAAAGGTGATGGACTGCATTTCGATGAGGTCGATCATTCCTTCGAAGTCGTTTCCGGCTCCGATTGGAATTTGAATCGGGACAGCGTTGGCTTTCAGTTTGTCTTTGATCTGACGCACAACGGAGTAGTAATCCGCTCCAGTTCGGTCCATCTTGTTGACGAACGCGATTCGTGGAACTTTGTACCGCTTCATCTGGCGGTCGACGGTCAGCGACTGACTTTGAACACCACCGACTGAGCAGAGAACGAGCACAGCTCCGTCGAGAACACGCAGGGAACGTTCAACTTCCACGGTGAAGTCCACGTGACCTGGCGTATCAATGACGTTGATGATGTGGTCTTTCCACTGAACCTGAGTCGCAGCGGAAGTAATTGTGATCCCACGTTCTTTTTCGAGCTCCATGTGGTCCATGGTCGCTCCATCACCGCCTCCACGCACTTCTTCGATTTTGTGGATACGACCGGAGTAGTAAAGAATTCGCTCGGTGAGCGTCGTCTTTCCGGAGTCAATGTGGGCGGAAATCCCGATGTTACGGACTTTATTCAGGTTCATGGCCATACCAGGCTGTCAGGATAAATGGAAAAGGAGCCACAACTCTGCGACTCAACCATCAGTAAAGAGTTACGCAATTTTGAAGAGGAAATTGGCGTTCACCGCCAAAACAAAGCAGTTTTCAGATTTCTAAGAGGTGGATTCGCAGTGGGAATCCAAGGAGTCATGCGAGACCCAGGCAGAACACTTTGCCAATTTTCAGTTGATGAATCGCTCGACGTGAGTTCACTTAACTCACTACGTCGAACAGTCTCACAAACCTGATTCCGATGGGCGTTGCCCGTCGAGGTGGCCGAGATGCTGCTCGAGTCAAACTCGAACTGCTCGAATGGGATTTCGCATGATGAATGACTCCGTCGTCAAAGTTCGACTCTCTCAACAATTCGGAGAGAGTGATCACCCTTTTATGTGAGCCAGGTGTTCGCCTCGTTGAGGAGCCTCACCCGTTCAAATTTTCGGCTGATGCCGCTTTTGTACGCTTCAAACGACTCGATCGACTTTCGACAACCTCCGCGGAACTTGGACACCATTGGTACCGAAGCTTGAGCGGCAAAATGAGAAAAGAAGAAGCAAGAGTCGTGAAAAATGGAGGGTATTGCTGAATTGACCTCCTGCACTCTCTTCGATTCACCCTACTCCATGATGTGAATCATCAGCAAGAAACCTGCAGGAAGCTGGGATTGGCTAGACCTTCAGCGATCACTTTCCATAACAGCTGGGAGGATCATAGCTATCAGGCAATTTCAGGAAAAGGGGAAATTCTGAAAATTAGAATGTGTTTTTGGTTAACCCTTGATTTCCACAGAGAGCGATCAATTTCCACACACTTTAGACAACTGCTTGACCGGTCAAGCGTTGCTCATTCCGCCAGATAAATTCCTAAAAAGACTCTCTCAACCGACTCGCGATTGCTCCACCATCCAGCTGACAAGTTGCTTCTGACAGCCGAATCTTTCCAATTGATCCATTTGCCGCTGGGCCCAGGTCGGCTGTTGAATAAATTCACCAAACTCCAGCAGTTCAGCTTCGCAACCGAGTTCTTGAGAGATCTCCCGGAACTTTTCGATGGTCGACTTGATGATCTCCCGCGTCGGAACAAGTTGGTGACTTTGACTATCGACCAGCTCGGCGTCCAATCCGTATCTAGCTGCTCGCCATTTATTCTGCCTGACCAGCATCGGATGGCAATCATGCTGGTAAAGTCCTTCGTCGATTTCATCTGAGAGCGACTTGATCAGGCAATGGATGTAAGCCACCAGCCCCAAAGCATCGTCCAAGCGACCGGGCATATCACAGATCCGCACTTCAACCGTGCCGAAGTTGTGATGCGGTCGCACGTCCCACCAGATTTCTCGGATCGATTCGATAAACCCGGTGTGAATGAGATGGTTCACGAGCCAGGCGTATTCGCTCCAGTTTCGCATAAACGGAGGCAGCCCGGCAGTCGGAAGCCCTTCCATCACTTTCGTTCGCCACGAACACAATCCCGTTTGTCGGCCTTCCCAATACGGGCTATTGCAACTTGCTGCGAGCAGAATCGGCAGGTGCCGCAAGATGCGATCACAAATCATCACCGCCTTATCACCTGAATCAACACCGACATGCACATGCAGACCGAAAGTCACCAGTTGACGGGCTGTATCCTGAAGGAGATTGACGATCCGGTTGTATCGTTCGTTGTCGCTGACCTGCTGGTCGTGCCATGAAGAAAACGGATGAGTCGCGGAAAAAAGCAGGTCGATCCCGTTTTCCTCAGCGACGGACTGAACCGCTTTCAATTGTTTTCGTAGCTGTTTCCCTGCCTCATTGACGGTTGTGCAAACGTCTGTGTTGACTTCGATGTAGCATTCCATCAACTCCGGCTTGACCGCTTCGCAGTCAGCACTCGAAAGCGCCTGGAGGATTGCCGGACACCCTGACCGCAGACTTCCCGTCTCGCGATCCACCAAAGCCATTTCGATTTCGACTCCGAGCGACGGCCCAGGGCTTTCGGAGAATGGAATTTTTGACATGCTCGAATTCACTCCAGTTGCAACGGTGCGGAATCAACCTCGCGGGAACAGTCTAGACGCAATTGGTATGCCGCAAATACCATTCAACGACGCTCCCAGCCAGAACCTTCGTTCCAACGACGAGAGCCTCTTCGTCGATATCGAAGAGTGGAGAATGCAGCGGCGGGGCGTTTTGTGGGTCTTTCGAACATCCCAGCCGGAACATCACCCCCGGAACTTTCTGCAAATAGTTGGCGAAATCCTCTCCCCCCATACTCGGTCGAGAAATTTCCTGCACGCTCTCCCGACCGAGCAATTCGCTCGAAACTTCTCGAACAATCCCCGTCAACTCCGGATGATTTTCGACACCTGGAGGACCGTGACGATGGGTCACAGTGATCGTCGTCCCGCTCGCTTCTGCGACTCCGCGCGCCAACCGCTCGAGATGCCGAATCGTATTCTCACTAATCCGTAAATCGAGCGTCCGCAGCGTTCCGCGAACAATCACCTTGTCCGGAATGACGTTCGGGTTTTGCCCCGCCTGGATTTGCCCGAAACTGACCACGACCGGATCTTGGGAATCTGTTCCGCGCGGAATGAACAGGAAAATCGAACTGATCAACTGGGCTGCTGCTGCGATGGGATCACAGGCTTCATGCGGACGAGCAGCATGCGCTCCGCGACCGAGGACTTGGACTTCCAACTCATGGCAATCCGCGGTGAATGCGCCCGAACGAACTCCAATTGTTCCGGTCTCTCGTGATGGGTCCATGTGCAGACTCATCAAAGCCTGAATCCCATCCACAGCTCCCGCTTCGACCAATTCGATCGCTCCGCGATTCGTCTCTTCCGCCGGTTGCAGCAACACTCTCCACGGAACCGACCATTCAGGGAACTGTTTCGCCAAGCTCATCAGCGTCAGCATCGTCCCGTAGGCAATCGCAGCATGAGCATCGTGCCCGCAGGCATGCATCAACCCGTCCGCCTGGCTGCAGTAGCTAGTCGTCTTCTGATCCTGAATGCGGAGCCCATCAATGTCTCCGCGAATTGCGATCACCGGTTTTTGGCCTGGTGCATCAATGATCAATCCGCGATTTCCCGGCCCGACGACAGCTTGCACATCCAGCTCTTTGAGTTTCTCAAGGAAAAACGCCGTCGTGTGAAACTCTTCGCCGCTTGGCTCAGGGTGCTGATGAAGAAATCGCCGGATCTCCCGAACGTGCTCGGCGTGTTGATCCACCATCCGACTGATTTCTTCCAGCCATGGGCGTTTTCCCAGTTGATTCACAAAAGTCTCCCAGCCATTCGTCGATCGTCCGATCTTCAATCGTAACACGTTGACTGACACGAAAAAAACTCGCCAGCGTGGAGCAACTTCATCCTCAGCGCCGATTGGCTACAATGTGATCTCATTCGAACTCAGGACAATCCCATGCCTCGTGAATATTCCAACTACCAGAAAAAAGTTATTTCCCGTTACTACGAGAACCGGGAACAGATCGACAGCCAACGCCTGAGCGAGTTGGTCACCAGCCTCTACCTCGCCACCGGTGCCAAACAGAAAGCCAAGCTTTGGAACTCGGCACAGGAAGCGATGGAACGGCTCGACGTCCCAGGCGGTCGCATTCAGCACGTCATTGCTTCTGAAGATCCGGCTGTTCTGGCAGAAGTCGTCAAAGACCTCGAATCGGGTGCAATCAAACCCAAGTAAATCGAACGGCAACCGATCGACTTCTCTGCGGTTGAATCAACAAACGCCAGATTTTTTTCACTGCCCATTTTGCTCGAATCACGAGAAAGCCACATCAATGGCGAAGCAACAACGACATTTCACTCAGACTCAACGCCGTCGTTTCACTGAGAGGCAGCGCGTCAACTTGTTGCTTGGGTGCCTTGCTTTTTCGTTGACAGTTTCTGGCTGTAGCGAAAACCCGACGAGCGAAAGTTCTGACAACTCGGCCTCATCTTTCAATGCCGTCAAACCGGACGAACAAACATCCGACGGCGAAAGTGAAGTCCCGAAAATGCTGACTGCGGACGAACTCCGCAGGCAACTTGGAGCCAACGAGAACGCTCACTTCGAAAAGACCGGTCGGAACTTCACGGTCGCAGACCTTGGAAACAGCGGAATCACAACGCTCGAACCATTGCGAGGGCTCCCTCTCAAGGTATTAAACCTTTCCCAAACGCGTGTCACCGACCTGTCTCCACTCGAAGGGATGAAGATCGAACGCATGGGAATTGCGGAAACCGACATTTCAGACATGTCCCCACTGACAGGTGCTCCGCTTGAACACCTCGATGCGACACGTTCGCAACTGGAAGATCTGTCATTCCTCGAAGGCAACACGAAGCTGACTCACCTTTATCTCGAAGGAGCGAAAGTTCTCGACATTTCCCCCCTGGCATCGAGCCCGTTGAAAGTCTTATGGCTGAACAAATGCCCGGTGGAAGACCTTTCGATCCTCACCGGCAAACAGCTCGACGAACTCAATCTTTGTGACACGCCAGTCGAAAACCTGAAAACCGTCCAGTCCATGAAGCTTGGAACCCTCTGGATGAGAAACACCAACGTGAAGGACCTCACAGGGATTTCGGACCACGGGTTGGTAAGTCTGGATGTCGAAGGAAGCGCTGTGAACAACCTGAATGCACTTTCGGGAATGACCACTCTCAAACGGCTGAACATTTCGCGAACCCAGGTCACAGACTTGAGCCCACTTGCCGACCTGCAACTCGAACGGCTGATTTTCACTCCGAATCTCATCACAACCGGAATCGAAGCAATCCGGAACATGAGTTCTCTCCAGCAAATTGACACTTCATTCGACGGCGTCGCTCGACCGATGTCCCCTTCTGAATTTTGGGAACGCTACGACGCAGGCGAATTCAATGCTGAGAGTTAACAAAACTGCAGTGAATCGGACGTTGCAGATGTGGACCGAACCCCTATAATCCGCCGAAGTTGCGATGGCAAAAGGGTTACCGTTTGCTCATCCGATACTCTGCATTGAGTGACGTTGACCTCGAATCTTTGACGGCATCGAAATTGAAGGAGCCGAAATTGAGCTGGCTCACTGGCTTTCTGAAGTCTACCGTGGGACGCAAGTTCGTCATGGCGCTCACGGGGCTGTTCCTCTGTTTCTTCCTGGTCGTGCACCTTTCAGGGAACTTGTTGCTTTATGTCGGCGGAGAGGCGTACGACAAGTATGCACACGCCCTGCACAGCAACGAAGAGTTTCTGATTCTGGCAGAAACTCTTCTCTTTGCGGCCTTCGCTCTCCATATCGTGCTCGCATTTGCGACGACCTGGGAGAACAAATCGTCACGCAAAACCGGATATCGGAAGAACGAGTCAAAACGAGATGACCGTGCACTTCCACTGCTTCTCGCCCCCGACTACACGATGATGGTCACCGGCCTGGTGGGGATGCTCTTCCTGGTTGTCCACATTTCCGATTTCAAATTGGAGATCGGCTGGGGACTCGAAGGCATGACTCCCGCCCAGAAAGCTGGCTTGATTGTCTCGGACGGAACTCGACTCATCATTTACATGGCAGGCGCCATCGCGTTAGGAATTCACGTTTCTCACGGTCTAGCGAGTGCGTGTCAGACGATCGGATTCAATCACCCAAAATACACTTCGGGAGTCGAAGTGATTTCACGCATCTTCGGAGTTGTTGTCGCTCTTGGTTTCAGCAGCTTTCCGGTGATGGCTCAAATGTACCCTGAGTGGTTTCAGTTCGTCGGAACGGTGACAACCGGCCATTAGTTTCAGTTGTTTGTGAAGTCGCAGCAGTCAGAAGATTGATTCTTCAGTTCCGAAACAACACCTCGGGAACAACACTGCTCGCTGTTGAAAAATGCCTGGCAGGAAATTGACGATGAGTCAAACGGAACTTCACTCAAATGTCCCCGGCGGCCCGCTTTCGGAAAAGTGGCAGAAGCACAAAAACGAGATGAAACTCGTTTCTCCGAACAACAAGCGTCGGTTCGACATCATCGTCGTCGGCACCGGACTCGCCGGCGCAGCTGCGGCAGCGTCACTGGGAGAACTGGGCTACAACGTCAAAGCCTTCTGCTATCAGGACTCCCCTCGCCGTGCCCACAGCATCGCTGCTCAAGGGGGAATCAACGCTGCGAAGAATTACCCGAACGATGGTGATTCCGTCCACCGGCTCTTCTACGACACCATCAAAGGGGGAGACTTCCGTGCGCGCGAAGCGAACGTGTATCGCCTCGCAGAAGTCAGCGGATCAATCATCGATCAGTGTGTCGCTCAGGGAGTTCCGTTCGCCCGAGAATATGGCGGACTGCTTGCAAACCGGACCTTCGGTGGGGCTCAGGTATCGCGAACTTTTTACTGCCGTGGCCAGACCGGACAACAGCTCCTCCTCGGAGCTTACAGTTCACTAATGCGACAAGTCTCAGCGGGCAAGGTCAAAATGTACCCTCGCCGGGAAATGCTCGACCTTGTCACTGTCGATGGCATGGCACGCGGTATCGTCTGCCGAAACCTGAAGACTGGTGAGTTCGAAACTCATGCTGCCCACGCTGTGCTCGTCTGCACCGGGGGCTACGGAAATGCGTTTTACCTGTCGACCAATGCGAAGGGTTGTAACGTCACCGCAGCTTGGCGATGTCACAGGCGCGGGGCGTTTTTCGCCAATCCATGCTTTACGCAGATCCATCCGACTTGCATCCCGGTCAAAGGGGACTACCAATCGAAACTCACTCTGATGAGTGAAAGTCTTCGAAACGACGGGCGCGTCTGGGTTCCGAAAGACCCTCAGGACAGCAGATCGCCTCAGGACATTCCGGAAGAAGATCGAGATTATTACCTCGAACGCCGGTACCCTGCCTTCGGGAACATGGTGCCTCGCGATGTTGCAAGTCGTGCAGCCAAAGAACGCTGCGACGAAGGCTACGGAGTCGGTGAAACAGGAACGGCTGTTTTCCTCGATTTCCGACGAGCTATTCAGGAACAGGGAGAAGATGCCATTCGCAGCAAGTATGGCAACCTCTTCCACATGTACCAGAAGATCACCGACGAAAACCCATACAAGACTCCGATGCGGATTTACCCAGCGGTGCACTACACCATGGGTGGACTTTGGGTCGACTACAACCTCGAAAGCACCATTCCTGGATTGTTCGTTCTCGGTGAAGCCAACTTCTCCGACCACGGAGCCAACCGACTGGGAGCGAGTGCCCTGATGCAGGGACTTGCTGACGGATACTTCATCGCTCCGTACACGATTGGTCATCACCTCGCCGGACGAACCATCAAGCCGGTCACGACCGCTCATCCTCGCTTCGAAGAAACCAAGAACGAAGCCAAGGAGCGAGTCGATAAGCTTCTCCGCATCAATGGAACCCGCACCGTTCAAAGCTTCCATCGCGAGCTTGGACAAATCATGTGGGACTACTGCGGAATGGCCCGAAATGCTGAAGGACTGAAGCAGGCAACCGACAAGATTCGCATGATTCGCGAGCAGTTCTGGAAGCAGATCCGGATTCCCGGCAGCGGAGAGTCGTTTAATCAACAGCTTGAAATGGCGGGACGCGTGGCCGACTTCCTCGAGTTTTCTGAGGTCTTTGCTCAGGACGCTCTCACGCGTGAAGAATCGTGCGGCGGCCATTTCCGGGAAGAGCATCAAACATCAGAAGGTGAAGCTCAGCGCGACGACGAGAACTTCGCCCACGTTGCTGCCTGGGAACACGTTCCAAACGGCGATTCGAAGCGGCACGTTGAACCGCTGGAGTTTGAAAACGTCAAACTCACAACCCGAAGTTACAAGTAGCGAATCAAGCCCCAGGTTGCGGCAGTCACCCATCCTTTTTTCTCGATTGATCTGACCATGAGCCACTCTGACCAGAATCTGAACCTGACACTTCGAGTGTGGCGCCAGGACGGCCCAGACAGCCGTGGGCGATTCGTGGATTACAAAGTGAATGGGATTTCGACCCACATGTCGTTCCTTGAGATGCTCGACGTTCTCAACGAACAGTTGGTCGCTGCTGGAGAAGAGCCGGTTGCGTTCGACCACGATTGTCGTGAAGGAATTTGTGGAACGTGCGGCGTGATGATCAACGGTCAAGCGCACGGCCCGGACAAAGAAACAACGACCTGCCAGCTGCACATGCGTCGATTCAAGAGCGGGCAAACAATCGTCATCGAACCATGGCGAGCCAACCCGTTCCCCGTGATCAAAGACCTCGCCGTCGATCGATCTGCCTTCGATCGCATCATTGAGTCCGGCGGATTCGTTTCGGTCAACACAGGTCAGGCTCAGGACGGGAACTGTTTGCCGATCCCACGACAGGATCAGGAAAGTTCCCTCGATGCTGCTGTTTGCATTGGCTGCGGAGCATGTGTCGCAGCATGCAAAAACGCTTCGGCGATGCTCTTCACATCGGCGAAAGTTTCCCACTTGGCACAGCTTCCTCAGGGAGACCCAGAACGGTCACAACGCGTTGTGAACATGGTCGCTCAAATGGACCAAGAAGGCTTCGGAGGCTGCAGCAACACCTATGAATGTGAAGCAGCCTGCCCGGCGGGTGTCTCCGTCGAACACATTGCCCGACTGAATCGCGAGTACATTAAAGCATCCTTCTGCTCGACTGCGGTTCCGACCACAAAATCAAAGTAAGAGGTCGGTTGCACGGTGCTCCATTTCGCATTGCGTCGAGTACCCAGTGAGAATCGCTTCGAAGTTTGCACAGGATGACCTCCGCACTTTCGCGGAGGTTTTTTCGTCGGTCGAACTGAATTCCAAAGCCGGCTTGAACTTCGGAAGACAACTTGAACAGGCCTGAGAAGAACTGAACCGGCAGCGTACCGCGAGCAAAAGCTGCTTTCGTGAGAAGAAACCGGTTCATGCGAGTGCACAGGAAAGAGCAACTTGCTCTAGAATCATTTCTCTTCACGTTCACACTCCAACATTGGCAATCTCATGAAGTATGCGTTGGTAATTCCGGATGGCTGTGCCGACGAAGCTCAAGAAACACTCGGGGGAAAAACACCTCTGGAAGCAGCCAACGTTCCAAACATGGACGAGATCGCGAAGCTGGGACGTCTCGGTCAAACCGACAACGTTCCCGAATCAATGCCGTCCGGGAGCGATGTTGGGACAATGAGCCTGTTCGGTTACGACCCGCTGGTCTATCACACAGGTCGAGCACCGCTGGAAGCTGCAGCCCAGGGAATCGAATTAGAAACCGGAGACTGGGCCATTCGGTGTAATCTCGTGACCGTCGTTGATGGCATCATGAAGAGCTTTACCGCCGGGCAGATTTCGAATGATATCGCTCGCGAACTCATCGAACTCTTGCAAAGCCATTGCTGTGGAAATCAGCACTGGAAATTTCACGCGGGGGTCAGCTACCGAAACCTGCTGATCTATCGGGCCCGTGGAGAAAAGGCCCCTTTCGCGACGGACACTTACACCGTTCCTCCTCACGACATCACTGATCAACCGATCGCGGATCATCTCCCCATGGGTTCAGGAGGATGCGATCTTCGCGCGCTCATGGAGAAGAGCGTCGAGTTGTTCCAAGGCTCTGAGGCCAACCAGAAACGTCTATCAGACGGTCTTCTTCCAGCCACGCAAGCCTGGCTGTGGGGACAAGGGTCGCGGCCGGATCTTCAACTGTTCTCCGAGAGATTCGGAGTACGTGGAGCAGTGATTACTGCTGTGGATCTGCTGCGCGGCATCGGAAAGCTGATTGGCTGGGATGTCGTCGAAGTCGAAGGTGCCACCGGGTATCTCGACACGGATTATGCTGCCAAAGGACGCGCAGCGATCGAAACACTCAACAAAGGACATGACTTCGTGGTCGTCCACGTTGAAGCGACTGACGAAGCTTCTCACGAAGGCCTTGCCAAAGAAAAAGTGACCGCACTTGAAGAGATCGACGAAAAGATCGTCGGTCCTCTCCATCGTCACCTGCGTGAGCAGGGTGACTACCGAATTTTTGTCTGCCCGGATCATCCGACATTTCTCCGCACCAAGACTCACAGCCACGGTTACGTTCCCTACGCATTCTGCGGTTCGGATGTGCGGGGGATTGGCGGAAGTGCCTATAATGAACCAGCAGCTCGACAGACAAAAGAAGTGATCGAAAAAGGCCACGACCTGATGGGCACCTTCTTCGATGTGTCGCGATCGGACTCCGAATAACTCTTCAAATCATGAGTGAGTAAAGAGAGTTCTCATTCAGCAATTTTCACTGCCGAGCCCCGTTTGGATGGCAATTATGCCTGGCTCTCAGCGTTCTATTTCAATACCGAACCGATACGCAGGAGGCCAAAGTCTGCAAGCCCTGCGAATGGTCGGTGTCTGCGTCAGTTCAGCCATCGTTGCCATGGGTCTGACATGGCTGTTACAGCGACTCTTCGGAAAACCGAACGTCGACCACAAGGGACTTTACTTTCCTCCCGCTTTCGCGTTCAGCACACTTATTCTCTTTCTCGGCAGCATCTCACTCGGCAAAGCTCTCTCGCACGTGAAACGGGAACAACAGAAACCCTTTCGCAAGTGGCTACTCACCAGCCTGATTCTGGGAAGTCTCTTTATGGGCGTGCAGTGCTACGCTCTCTGGTCGCTGTTTCCGAATGAAAGAACTTACGAGTCAGCAACAGTCGGAGTGACTGCTTTCGTCCTCTGCCTCGCGACGCTCCACGCGATCCACTTTTTTGTGGCGACGATGTTTCTCTCGCTGATCGTCACTCGATCCTGGAGCGATCGGTATGACCATGAGTATTTCTGGGGCGTTCGGGCATGCGCCTGGTTCTGGCACTTTCTGGGGGTCGTCTGGGTCGCGATTCTAGCCGTCATCGCGATCGCCCTGTGAAGAAGAGATCAGCCTCTCGTTCGAAACCCCAATCGGCCCACTTCACTCCTCTTCGGCTTGGAGAGCTTGTCAAACTCGGTCAAGCGCTTGAAGCTGCGGCTTCAATGATCGGAGGGGTTGGCCAGCTCGTTCAGATAGCGAGCCAGTACGCCCGGTACAGATTGCAACCGGTGCCATGCTTCGTGAGGGAGCATGACGTCTTCTTTGACTTCTTCGTCACTCTGATCGCCGTCGCTTTGCGTTCGACTTGAAATCGAGTTCAGCGCCGCGAGGACCTCAGTTCTGGCAAACTCGATCAGGCTGGCGACTTGTGCAGCTTGCAGTGCGTTCAGGTCGTCAGGACAAGCCGGCGGACCGCCTGGAAAAGCGGGTTGAACAAGTTCGCTGTCTTCAAGAAAGATGCTGGAATCGTCATCCGGATCGATTGGAACTCCAGCACCGGCGATGTCAATTTCCACTGGCTTGCCGACAATCAACAGACAGCGGCCGACCGCGATTTGATCCCCGGGCTGAATCATCCGCATTTTTGTGTAGTGCCCGTTTACCCGAGTCCCGTTGGTGCTGTCGAGGTCGGTGATGATCAAAGCATCTTCGTTTCCCTGAACTTTTGCATGGAAACGACTGATCCGCTCATCATTAAGCTGAACTTCGTTCTCTTCTTCGCGTCCAATCGTGAACGGCGTTTCGAGATCCCGCAAGACAACTCCCGCTTCGTGCCCCTGAATCACCTGAATCGTGACCAATGCCATCGTCCGTCCGACCTTGCTAATTCGACGTGATCAATGCGGCGGGATGGGTCTTTCGCTGGCTGACCTGTAACCACGAAAGAGAGAATCGCAACTGACTCCCCAATTGACTAACCGCTACCGCGATAATTGCAATCGTCGAAACGATCGAGACTGAACATCTCCATCGGGTAAGAAACGACCGCATTCCAATCAAACTATAACTCCAAAGCACAATTGATGGTATCGATCAAATGTTGCGCACGAGGAGGCTTCCTGAGGACAGAGAATGCTTCCAGTCCGTAGGCTTCCGCTTCCAGTTCTCGCGACAGGTCCGAAGTCATCAAAATGCAGGGCAATCGCGATTGATGTTCACGCAACCAGCGGATCGCTTCCAGCCCCGTCATCACGTGCATATGCATGTCGAGAATGACGACGTCGATGGATGTCGTGGAGACAACTTCGATGGCGTGCTCCGCACATTCAACCGCAATCGTCTGGAAATGAGGTTCGAGCAACTCGAGCACAGTCTCTCGAAAAGCGCAATCATCGTCCGCAACAAGGAGTTGCGGACTGGCATCAGACTTCGATTCTTTTGCAAGGTTCACGGTCTTCGTCCACTTTTGATGATCTTTTCCCTGTCATTCGGTAGCACACAATCTGCAAACCTGTCAATTGTTTTTCCGAACTGCTGCTCTTGAAGCTGCAATGTGAACTCATTTTTTCGCGCAGGTCGCTTCCGACAAGGGCTGTCTTCAAGGAAATTTGATCCGTCGAAATCTGACTTTGCCCAGAGGTCTCGCATTCTCAACGGGGTCTCACCGGGTATGATTTCGATATGAATCATCCGTCCTTATTGACACACATTCCGTTCGATATGGTCTCCGAAATCCCGATGAACAATCATCGTCGAACAAATTTCCTCGTCGGCTGGTGCATCGCCTGCTGCCTTGTATTCATTGCACCGGAGGCTCAAGCCCAGTTCTTCAACCCGTTCGGGAACCAAGAGCAGTTTGATCCCTCGAGCGACATCGACGATCTCGTTCTGCGGCTGCCAACCGACCATCTCGTGCAGTCCGCATTCCAGCAGGGGAACGACCTGATCGCAGAGGGAAAGGTGGCGGATGGGCTGAAGATCCTTCAATCAATCCTCGACGAATCGGTCGACTTCTTCACCACAGACGACAATGTTGTCGGTGCTCCCATTTCCCGTCTCGTTCGCTCAACGATCGAAACGCATCGTGATGAGTACGAACGACTTTATGGAGGCGAAGCTCAACGATTGCTGAAACTCGGCGTGGCTGAACAGGATCGACTCGCCATTGGAGAAGTCGCCAGACGGTTTGCTGCGACGGAAGCTGGAATCGAAGCACTCAAAATTCTGAAGCGAACACGACTTGATGTCGGGGACCTCTCTGGAGCCCAGCGAACGCATTCGACGGACGAGCTGAACGACCACATTGAGACTCTCAAAGAGAAAATCCAACTCGGTTCTGAGTCCGAGTCACCTCGCCAAACATGGACGAATCCGCACGGTAGTCCGTCTCATGCTGGCAGCTTCGGGTTCTCCCCTGTGCGTTCGAGTCAGATTTGGAATCGGTCATTGATTGACGAGTATGACTTTTTCCTCGGGGACATTAATCGCGAAGCTGACCTCGTTCAGGAATCGCTTTCAATTGCAAACGCCACCGGTTCGAGGATTCATGCTTCCGAGAAGTTGGTCAGTTTTCCGGCGGGACGAGCACTCAGCGTCGGGAATCTGGTTCTGGTTCCGGGCTATACTGCCCCCAAAGCTTACGACATCGAGACTGGTGAACTCGTTGGTGTTGGAATCAAGTCTGACGAAACGTTCGACTATCTCTTCAAAACGACTTCAAGCCCTGCTGGGCAGCGCGACCCTTTTCGCGAAGAAATGCTGTCCCTGTTCTTTTCATTGCGAGGTTGGCGGGACTTGACGTCATCTTCGCTGAGTACGGACGGCGAGTACGTATATGCGATTACAGACTGTCAGTTGGTCGGCAGTACTCAGCCCGATTTGCTGATGCGATCAAATCATCGACACGAGCTTCTTCCGCAGTCTTTCAATCAGTTGCATTGCTACGAAATCGCCACCGGGCTGCGGAACCGATGGTCGATCGGATCGATGGATGACCAGGCTGTGATTCCTTTCGATCAGGTGGTGGAACTTCCTCGACAGGTTTTCTTTTACGGGGCCCCACTTCCGGTCAACGACCAACTCTTCGTGATCGGTGAAGAACGTGGTGAAGTTCAGCTCTTCGAAATCGACAAACATAACGGAGACATTCTCTGGTCGATTGGTTTGCTCAATCCCAACCAGGATCTGGTGTTTGCCGATTCACGGCGCCTGGCAGGTCTCATGCCCGCGTATCTCGACGGACTGTTGATCTGCCCCACCGGCGAAGGAGTGCTGACCGCCATCGACCCTCTGAATCGCTCCGTGGTCTGGACGCACCAGTACCAAAAGTCAGCCCGTGCTTCTTCGCCGGATCTGTTCCTTCGAAGACGGCGTCCACGCTCGCAGAACATTTCCGATTCCATCGAACGATTGATCGACGACCAACGCTGGTTTGAGAGCAAAATTGTGACCGCGAACGGGCTTTTGTTTTTCACTCCACCCGACAGCGATGAACTTGTCGCTGTGAAGCTTGAAGACGGAACTCCGGGCTGGGAAAATCCCCTCGCTCGTGGACAGATGATTTCCATACTGGGAGTGAATGAGGACCAACTCATCGTTCTGTCGAGAAGAGAAATCCTGGCACTCTCTACTGTCGATGGCAGCCGCGAATGGAGCGTTGCAATTCCGCTTCCGTCGGGACGAGGCGTCCGCATGGGGGAAACTTACGCGCAACCACTCTCAACGGGAGAAGTCGCTTTCGTCGATCTCACGACCGGCACAATGCTCGCGCGTTCGATGGTTTCTCCGGATACTCCTATCGGCAATTTGACCGTAGCTGGAGACCGACTGGTAATGCAGACCGCTACCGAAATTTCGGCGTTCTCAAGCGAAGCAGAGATCCGCGATTCACTCGCAGAACTGGCTGATCATTCCCCGCAACGAGTCGCCACTCTCGCGGAGATCACCTTACAGCAAGGCAACTGGCAGCAAGGGTACGAAGCGTTCACGAGCATCCCGCTCGATGAGTTGCCCGAAGACAGCCGTTCCGTGCTCGCATGGGCAATGATTGAACGTTTGGCCCAATACGACGTGGAGTTCGACGTTGATGAAATCAAAAACATCGAGCCGCTCTTCACCAATGCGGAGCAGTTGTTTGAGTTTCGCAAACACCTGGCCAATCGGTTCACGAGGAATGGTCAGTACGGAGAAGCGATCGATCAGTATCTGACGATGATCAACGAGAATGAAACGCGAGGCACCACTCAAGACGCAGATGGAATCGTTGAACTCGATTCACAACGATGGGTCCTTTCAGAAGTCTTCAACATCTTTCAATCGGCTTCAGAAGACGATGCACAACTGCTGCGTCAACGGATCAATGAGTGGCTGACCGAACAATCGAACGACTCAGCCGCGATCCTTGTCATTCGTTCGTTCCCGAAAGAAGTACTCGACGTTGAGAATATCCTACAGCGACTGGAGTCGATCGAGCGGACATTAAAACGAGTGAATGAACTTTCCGTCATCTGGACACGCCTACTTAGAGATCTTCCTTCCGAAGAACAGCCTCGTGCACTTGTTGAACTCGCCAAGAATTCTCTCGTCATGAAAGAAGGCAGAAACGCGAATGCTTACCTGACGACGGCAGAACGTTTGCTCGATGGTCAGGAGAATGCACCACAAGCTGTCCTGAAAGAAATCGAAAATCTTCGCACCGCACGCGAGTGGCTTGAGCTGTTTCGGGCGGTTCCAGTGTGGCCTGAGACTGCGATTCATACGGATGATGTCAACGCTGTCGAGCTTCATCACCGCTATCAAATTCCTCAGCTGGGACCTTCTTCGATTCCCCTTGAAGGCTGGTCGTTCTTTCTCGATCAGATGGGAACCTATATCGACGTTTACGACAATGACGGGGTCAGAAGAGCACGCCTTCAAACCGGCATCCGAACGACTCGATTCCCTCTTGGTTCGCGTTTGGGACGTCACGTAATGATGCATGGCAACCTGGCACTGATCGTGCTTGCCGAGCGTTTTCTGCTGGTCGATTTTCAACTCAGCACCGAACTTCCGCGAGTTCTTCTCAATGAATCACTCGTCGAAGTCGAGGATGATTTCGCCGAACAGCGTGTCTTCTCCGACCCTTTGAATGAACCGATTCCTGGATTTCGGACGTTCCTCTCTTATCGGCAGGAGCAAGACGAGTTCACTGGCGACGTCGGTACGATGACTTCATCATTTCTTTGCTTTGGACGAGGCGTCGACCTGACCGCCATCGATCCACTGACGGGTCGTCTTCTCTGGGAACGAAGTGATCTCGAACCGGGAAGCGAAGTCTTCAATGATGATGAGTACATCATCACGAAAGCGCCGAGGTCGCAAATCGTCCGAATCTTCCGAGCAATGGATGGACGGGAAATTGGCTCTCAGGAAATTCCCGCAGAGACGATCCGAGGCCCCATCGACAGACATTTCGGTGAATGGGGACGCTGTTGGCCGGTGCTGCACACCACTTACGATTCGCGGGAATTCCAGATGTATGATCCAGTCTTAGATGAGACTGTCTGGGCTGTGAAGGTTCCGGAAGAGTTTGTCTGGACAACCGTGAATGGCTCCGACATCGGCATCCTTGATCCCGACGGAAAGTTCATCGTGCTTGACGGTCAGACAGGTGAGGAGCGACTTCAATCGCAAACAGAGATCACCAACTCTCCCAAAAGCATTGAAGTTCTCATTCGTGGAACGTCATTGATTCTGGTTCCGGGAGATGGTCCCCCTGAGTTCTACCACTTCTCTTACGCGTCCAAGACGACTCACACACTTGAAACAACCGTCAATGGAAAGGTCACCTGCATTGACCAGACAGATGGAAGCGTGCTGTGGTCAAGAGAAATTGTCGACCAGAAGTTGAACACCCTGACGCCATCGGCGTGGCCTGTTCTATTCTTCGCAGCTCCTGAAGGGAGAAGAATGGAGCTGATTGTGCTCAATCGGTTTACCGGTCGAGAGGTCTTCAACGATACATTTATCAGCGACGCCTATCTGGTTCGATGGAAAGCGTCGACACTGCCCCTTCTGATTCAGATCGGCGTGGGACGTAATACCGTCGGAATCGCCTGCGAAGAAATTGTCGCTCCCGCTGTTCCGCAGCAATCGGAAGACCCACCTGCTCAGAACGAGTGATGCGTCTCCGGCGTTCACGCTCAGAGACTTTCAGCGCGCGCTATTTAGAGATCGTGGCAAGCCTTCACTCATCAGCGCAATGACCCGAAACTGATCGCGCGACTAAATCGTTCAACGATCATTTTTCAGTGGGAGTAGACTGTGGCTTACGGTCTGACTTCTGTTCGCTTTGAATGGCCTGATAGACCTCTTCCCGATGGATACTGACCTCTTTGGGTGCTTCGATCCCAAGGCGAACCTTGTCACCTTGAATGGAGACGACCATCAATGTGATCGAATCTCCAATAATGATCTTCTCATCCTGTTTTCGACTGAGTACTAGCATAACTCCGATTCCTGTCGTGGCTCCTCTGACATCGTCCCCTTGAAAAGTCGGACGGATCACCAAACGTAGCCCACACAGGGTTCACAGGATCGGAAGGAAAGTCTTGAATTTCAGGATGTTGAAGCGAAAGGGCCAATTCTGATGGATCGACTGGGCAAAGCGAATCATTCCACTGGCTACGGTTACTTCAATTGTGACGCTGAGTGTGTGACAACTGTCACGCTCTGATCACTCGCCAGTTTCTCACTCAAATTGCATCAGGGAATCTGATGAGATTCCCTGCGTTTAGGCCGATTCATTTTTGCGAGATGAGTAAACGGCGAAACCGGTTCAATCGATAATCTTGGAGATTGGAAACTCAACAATTCCATTCGCTCCAGCGGCAATCAATTCAGGCACAATGGTCCGCACAACTGACTCTTCGATGATGGTATTCACCGCCACCCAGTCAGGGTCCGCCAAGGACGCAACCGTTGGATCTTTCAAGGCCGGAAGATTCCGCAAAATCGTCGGGAGGTCCGATCTTCGGACATTCATCATCAATCCGACTTTGCCTTCGGCAGCCAGACAGGACTTGAGCATCAATGCGATGTCCTGAAGCTTCTGTGACTTCCATTCATCAGTCATCGAAGTCTTGTTCGCGATCATACGCGTTGTGCTCTGCAGCACTTCGTCAACAATGCGAAGATCATTCGCCCGAAGTGACGAGCCTGTTTCTGTGACCTCAACGATGGCATCTGCAAGTCGCGGCGGTTTGACCTCAGTCGCTCCCCACGAAAATTCGACCGATGCGTTGACACCATGCTGTTTCAGATAGGCTTCCGTCAGCCCCACTGCTTCGGTCGCAATGCGTTTCCCCTCGAGATCTTTGACACTCTTGATCGGAGAGTCATTCGGGACACACAGCACCCAGCGAACCGGACGCCGACTGACCTTCGAGAAAACAAGCTCGCAGATTTCCGTCACATCTGCCTGAGTTTCCTGAATCCAATCGAAACCGGTAATTCCGGCATCGAGAATTCCATTCTCAACATACCGGGCCATTTCCTGAGCACGAATCAGCAGGCACTCAATTTCGTCATCATCGATGGTCGGGTAGTACGACCGAGAAGAAAACTTGATGTTGTAACCAGCTTTGCGAAACAGTTCTGCGGTGGCATCCTGCAGGCTTCCAGCTGGGATTCCGAGTTTGAGAGTTCTCTCTGACATGAGGCAATGACTCGTGGTTCGATATCGATGAATTGATGGATTAAGTCGGCGAGGCGAATGGCTTCGTTGAGAACCGAACGGTTCAAGACGTCACGCTTACTTCTTGCCGTAGACCTGTTTGGGATCGAAGACTCTCTCGCCTTCGACAGACACGGCTTTCGAATCGGGATCGACTCGTCGAAAGAAGCAGGACTGATAGCCCTCGTGGCAAGCAGCGCCTCCGATCTGATTGACCTTTACCAGAATGGTGTCTGCGTCACAGTCGAAATAGAGCGACTTCAATTCCTGAACGTTGCCGCTCTCTTCACCTTTGCGCCAGAGCTTTTGACGACTCCGACTATAGTAGCAGACTCGCTTGGTGCTCAAAGTTTCCTGATAAGCCTCTTCATTCATATACGCCAGCATCAATATGACACCCGACTCCTCGTCTTGAGCGATGACCGGGATCAGATCGTGTTTTTCAAAGTTTGGACCGTTCACGTCAGCTAACTCTCTCTTGAATTCTCATCTGAAGATCGCGTGCATCCTCGACGAATCCAGCGATCACAACCTGCTCGCTTCCGACAAATTGACCTGAGATGGTCTCGATCTGTCTCGTGTCACTGCAACTCAGCTGCTTCATGCTTCGGACATTCTCACCGAGCAAATTCACTGACTGCAGTGCACTTTCGATCTGTCAGAACGACTTTTTTATCGCAGGACACGTCTGCTGCGAACAAGTTCGAACTGAATCGACCAGCTACGAGGGCGCCAACGACAGTCGTGGCTTCTTGTCCCTCGAAATGCTCAGATTCTGTCGAGCATTCTCAGTGTTTTGACTTCTCAATGCTTTGTTCTCAGAGCTTCTCACTCGGCTGTGAGCACCAGTGTCTGAATCGACCAGCTTCCGTTCACGCGCCCTATCATTCACCAGCGGTCGTAATCTAGCACTTCCGACTGAACCACTCCAGTAAGTGCCATGCGACTCATCTCGCGTGCTGCGGGAGCATACTTGAAAACGAGAGGGCGAAAAGATTCCTGTCGATTCCTTTTCAGGCTTTCGGAGATTCTCTAGCATGCGAAGAGAAAATGGCATCTTTTCCATAGCAAAACTGATTTGAGAAACGCAATGGCCGAACAAAAGGCAACAAACGTTCATTGGCACGATCACCGGGTTTCCTCCGAAGACCGTAAAAAACTGAAGGGACACAAGTCCTGCGTGCTTTGGTTTACTGGTCTGAGTGGATCTGGAAAAAGCACAATCGCCAATACCGTCGATCACAAACTGGCAGAAATGGGCAAGCACACCTACTTGCTCGACGGCGACAACATCCGCATGGGTCTCAACAAAAACCTCGGTTTTTCTGCAGAAGACCGAGCTGAGAACATCCGCCGAATTGGCGAAGTTGGGAAACTCTTCTCAGACGCAGGGATGATCACCCTGACCGCATTCATCTCCCCATACCGAGCAGACCGTGACGCTGTCCGTGCATTGCTCGAAGACGGCGAATTCGTCGAAGTTTACGTCGACGCTTCTCTCGAGACCTGCGAAGCACGCGATCCTAAAGGGCTTTACAAGAAAGCACGTGCTGGCGAAATCAAAGGCTTCACCGGGATTGATGATCCCTACGAAGTTCCAGAAAAAGCTGAGCTGATTCTCGATTCAGACTCCAAGGGAATCGACGAATTGGCTGACGAAGTCATCGCATTTCTCAAAGAGCGTGGAACGATTTAGTAACTGAGTTGCCCACTTTCGATGAGCCATTTTGGATGGATTTTTCATCGATTCGAGTTCGCACTGCGTCGGTGATGATCTCGATCGTCGCACCCAGGAAACCGGATTCACGTCCCAAATGAGCGTTGACCGCAACATTTTTGCGGAAAAAGCAACGATTTTGTTGACATTGCCTGCGTGCGGCAATTGACATCCATTGACGGCAGAATTCTACTTAGGGCCTCAATAACTTCAATTTCAGGTCGATTTCAGACCGCCATTTGAAAGGAGCCACGATGGCGAAGAAGGCTGTAGCTGCTAAACCTCTGACCAAGACACAGATCCTCAACGAACTGTCGGAACGAACCGGCATGACCAAGAAGGAAGTCGCTGACTTCTTCGACGTCCTGGAACAAGTCATCGCTGAGAACATCGGAGCAAAAGGGCCCGGCGCTTTCACGATTCCTGGACTGCTGAAGATCGTGAAGAGAATTCGCAAGAAGCAACCTGCCAAGAAGGGTATCAATCCCCGAACTGGCGAAGAAATCATGATCGCTGCAAAGCCTGAACGAAAAGTCGTGAAGGTCACAGCACTCAAAAAACTGAAAGAGATGGTCTAAGACGCAACGAAGTCAGCAGTCTAGTCTGAACCGACTTCACTGAGGCCATCGACGACGATTGGTTTTCTTGCTCCATCGATCCCTTCGACCACTTAACATGGTCGAAGGTTTTTTTTATGCAATCACTTCCACGATCTCAAAAGACATCCCACCTCCCCGCTCTCAGCTTGAGGAATCCGCTCGAAACGGATCCTCGCCCGCAGGCTGCAATCCGCTGAATTGATTGGCGTTCTTTGATGATTCCGTCGTACTCTCTACCATGACAGGGCTGCTTTGGATGGGTTTCGCAATAAACCCTGAAGATGAACTCTGAAATCGCCAGCCACTCAACTTCGAACAGCTTCTGATCGATGTTCACTTCTGGAGAGACATGCATGGTTGTTCCCCGCCCGATTCGCGTGCTGTTGATCTGTGCGCTCGCGTTCACTGCGATTCCTATGCAGAACGCAACTGCTGAAGAACTCCCGAACATCCGCTATGCGACAGTCGACGGTCAGGAACTGCTGCTCGATCTCTATTTGCCGGACGAGATCGACAATCCGAAACTGATCGTCTGGGTTCACGGTGGAGCCTGGAGATCTGGTTCGCGAACGTCGATGCCGCTGAAAGACCTGATCGACAAGGGCTACGCAATCGCGAGCGTCGACTACCGCTTGTCACCGGTCGCACGATTTCCTGCCCAGATTCATGACATCAAAGCAGCCATCCGATTTCTCAGAGCGCACGCTTCGAAATATGGTTACGACCCGCAATCCATCGCGATTGCAGGTGCTTCCGCAGGAGGACATCTCGTCGCTCTGGTTGGAGTGACGAATGGCAACTCTGAACTCGAAGGACGAGTCGGCGATCACCTCGACCAGAGTTCGGATGTCCAAGCAATCATCGACTTGTACGGCCCCACAAATCTGACGACAATTCTGCCGCAATCGACTCCGCACGGACTCGGAGTCCGCATCCCTGCCCTGCAATTGCTGTTAGGCGGTCAACCGGAAGACAAAACTGAATTGGCCGAACTGGCAAGCCCCGTCTTTCACGTAGACGCTTCCGATCCTCCGCTACTGATGATGCATGGAGATCAGGATCCCCAGGTTCCGATCAACCAATCCTTGGAGCTTCTGGGACGGTACGAGGCGCTCTCACTCCCTTTCGAACTTGAGATCATCCATGGTGGAGTCCACGGTGGACCTCCTTTCTACGATTCCGCTCGAATTGAGCTGATGGCAGATTTCCTGCAGAAGTCCCTGAAGTAGAGCATGTTAGACCGATCCAGGTTTTCATTCACACCGGTACAATCAGAACGCTTGATGGTCTCTGCATCCGCTCAAGGATTCATGAAGGCCATTTCGAAGCCAGCTTCACCTGACTCAGCGATTTGTTGACACCGAAGGGTCAGTTGTCAGGTATTTCATGTCAGACGACTTGCGATTGCAGCCCAAGTTCAGTCGTACTGGCAAAGAATCGAAAAGAAAACCCTGAGAAATTCCCTGTCGCACCGAAACCCTCAGGCGGATAACGAGTTGGAACTCTGACTATAATTGAAATTTCGAATCTCCCCCTTTTGACTCACTGCCCTGCCACAACATTCAAATTCAATGACTGGTTTTCATCCAATCACAAGCATGGTCCAACACAACGAACAGATTGACGGCGCCAGACAATCGCATTGACGTGAGCGACCTGCACTCGTGACTCTGAACCTGAACGAAAGTCATCCATGAAACTTCTTTCATCCTTGTCTGCTCAGACCGATCATGCTTTCGTTTCAAGCCTGAGACGAATCGTCACAGCTTGCCTGATCACGAGTGCCCTGATCGTGATGACAGTTCGGGTCAGCGAAGCGCAGACGACTGAAACCGAAGAAGAAGATTATGGCCCGCGACTGCCATTCGCGATGGTGACCATCCGCAGCCTCGACCAGTCTCTCGTCAACATTGGCGAGATGTTCGAAGCCTCTGGTCGACCTGACATGACTGAGATGATCGAAGAGTTTCTCACAGATCGTGCAGGCAACCTGGACGGAATTGACCGCACTCGCCCGGTGGGTGTGATGTTCTTTCTCGACGATTCACTTCCGCCACGCCCGACACCCGTGGCTTACATCCCGATTGATGATCTCGACGCGTTTGTCAAAACCGCAGCACTTGGCCCACTGAAGCCTGAGCGAGTCGAAGGCGAAGAAGGACGGTTCAAGCTGGGAGGCGGTCGACGGGCCCTCAATATGGTCATCCAGGATGACTACGCGTTCGCGACTCCCAACGAATATCTCCTCGAGGATGAGATGCCGCATCCTCTCGATCACGTCTCCGGATTCGCATCTCGTTACGACGCGAGTGTCTCACTTCAGCTTCGAAACATTTCGCCCATCATTCGAAATGTCTTCCTCGCTACATTTCAAACGAGCGCACAAGCGGAACTCCAGCAGAGAGACGATGAGACTGCAGCCGCTCACAAAATTCGAAAAGCCAACGGACAAAGCGGGTTGGAATTCCTGACTCAACTGTTGCGGGATGGAGAACAGGTCACACTCGGTCTGCAGGCGAATCCGGAAGAACAGACCGCCGCTCTCGAATTGCTTTTCGACGCGACACCGGACAGTGAGTTCGCAAAGTTCATGACCAACATTGGAGGTCGAAAGAGTTCCTTTGAGGGACTCTACTCCGAACTGCACCCCCTCACACTCTCCGTTTCCTGGATGCTCGATCGCCGTGAACGGGAAGCGATGAGTGGACTCGTTGATGCCATGGACATTGGCTTCAAAGAGAATCTTCCGGAAACCGTTCACCCGTCGGTCGAGCGACTCGCCCAGTCACTTCGAGCGACGATTGAGCAAGAACACCTGAATGGAATTCTGCAGTTCGTCCCGTTGGAAGACCGTAAATTCGTTCTGCTGGGTGCGCTGAAACTGGTCGGAAGTAATTCCTTCGGGGAAGCTCTGCGTGAAGTCCTGAGCGAAGTCGAGTCCAACGATGCCATCGACACGATCGAACTTGATGCCCACGAGCATCAAAGCGTCGTACTGCACCGACTTCAAGGTTCGAACTCAAGTGGCGAAGACCGTCGAATCTACGGAGGCGATCCGAGTGTCTATCTAGGTACCGGAAACGGCGTGCTTTGGTTTGGTCTCGGGGGCGACGAAGTCACTTATGAACTCGATTTCGCTATCGATCAGTTTCTCGCTTCTTCAGCGGCTACCATTGGTGGAAGCACTGCCCCGTTTCAACTTGTGTTTCGAATGCTGCCGTGGCTCGACCTGCCTCCACAGGAAAACGCAGATCCGCTTCAACGGGAATTGACTGACGAAGCGATGTCGGACGGTGGAGATGCTGTGCGCATCGAAATTCGACCGACAGAGAACGGAGCACGCGCTCGCATGCAATTCGAGAACGGGTTCGTCAGACTTCTCGGCCTCTTCCTCGCCACCAAGTACGACGAAAGCCAGCTGTAACGCCGAGACTTAATTCGATTGGCGCGACAGTGAGCGTTTAATTCGGAAAGCGTCGCTCTAACTCGTTGCACTGGTCGCGATCGAGAAATCGGGTCGCCTGACCTCTGAGCAGGAGGAAGAGCTTCGCGGTCTCTTCAAGTTCTTCCGTCGCTGCGACCGCTGCGTCCAGCGATTTGCCAGCGACGACCGGGCCGTGATTGGCAAGCAGCACAGACCTGGCGTGTTTTGATTGAACTTCGACCGCTTCCGCCAGCGTTTCGTCTCCAGGTGGATAATATGGAATCAGCGGGAGCGTTCCGACTCGCATTACATAATAGGCTGTGATTGGAGGCAGAACGTTCTTGGGGTCCACATCAGCCAGACACGACACAGCCACGGAATACGTGGAATGAAGATGCACGATCGCTTGTTCTTTCGGACGTGAACGGTACATCGACAGGTGAAGAAAGGCTTCTTTCGAGGGTTTATCTCCTGAGCGAAAATCTCCATCGGGTCCCAGCCGTGAGATTCGATCAGGATCGATGCGTCCCATGCATGTGTTCGTTGGCGTGATGAAAATTTCGTCCCCGAGCCGCGCACTGATATTTCCCGAAGTTCCGAACGTCAGCCCTCGATCGAAAATCGACTTGCCTTGAATCGCAATCTGTTCCCGCAATTCCCGTTCGTTCATGGCAACATCTCCAGAGCTTCCCGAAAGAAGTGCTCGCTTCCAAAGTTTCCCGATTTCAGAGCCAGCGCCAGCGAGGGCTCAGAATCCGAAGTCGTCCATGGAACTCCCGGACAAATGGCGGGGCCGATCTGGAGTTGAGAGATCCCCAATTGACGGACGACTGCACCGGACGTTTCTCCACCTGCCAGAATCAAACGGCGAACACCGCATTCGTTGACCATGTGTTGCGCGAACGAGGCGTGAAATCGTTCGATCTTGTCAGCAACCCCTTCAGTTCCGAATTCCTGCTGAAGTTGCTGAACGGTTTCCGGGAGCGCTGAAGAAAACACAAGGAGAGGTATCGACGGATCGTGTGAATTTGACCATTCGATGACCTCTTCGAGAAGACGCTCGCTGTCGTCCATGAGTTGTCGCACGTCGATCTGAAATGCCGGTGCGAACACTTTCATGCGAGCGACCTGACGATTGGTCATTGTCGAGCAGCTGCCAGCCAGAACAAGACTTCGCCCGGTAACGGTCGGGGGAACTGCTTCCCGCTTGTGATTTTCGACAACCCCCGTTTCCCGATACATCTCCCCGAGGTAACGCCCCAGCCCGGACCCACCAGTAATCAATGGGGCATCTGCCGCGACCTTTGCCAGCGATTGCAGATGCTGTTCATCGCAAGAGTCAGAGATAATGAGTTGAATGTTTTCGTCCGCGAGCTTCTTGAGTTCTGCTCGAATTTGTTCGGGTCCTGCCTCGATGGTGCTGTAATCGATCAGACCGACCGAGCGTGTCGACTGTTGCTCGAGAACGCGGATCAGATTCGAATCGGTCATGGGATTGAGAGGATGGTTCTCCATTCCCGATTCGTTTAAGAGCTTCTGATAGACGAAAAGATGTCCTTGGTAGACCGTTCGCCCATTCGCTGGAAAAGCGGGACAGAAAATCGCCTGCGAGACTTTTAACTCGTCCATCAACGCTTCAGCGACCGGGCCGATATTTCCCTGAGGCGTTGAATCGAACGTCGAACAGTACTTGAAGTAGAACCGACCGATCCCCGATGCTCGCATGGCATTCAGGCTCGCTACCGATTCCGCAATCGCCTCGCTGACTGGAATCGACCTCGTCTTCAGGGCGATCACAACAGCATCGGCAGCGACTTCCCGGAGAGCTTTCTGAGTTGGCACGCCGAGAAACTGAGTGACTCGCAATCCGCCCTGGACGAGGTTCGTCGCGAGATCGGTGGCTCCCGTTACATCATCCGCGATACAGCCCAAAACGGGACCACGTCTTGAATCGGCATGAGCGTCTGTCATCTGCACAGTTTCCACGTTCTCGTGTTGAGATTTTTTCAATCACTGCGAGAACCGTAACGTGACGCCATCACAAATGATTGAGCCGAGACGTTAGAGATTAACAAATGAACCACACTCCGCCGAGTCATTCAGGCGATGAGAAAACGGGGTTTCTTATCGTGATCGTTTCCAAAGGATATTCCCGCGCATTCGAACGGGATAACCATTCTTTTGACGTTGAAGCTCTCGCTTGAGGACGAAGCGACGATGAATATTCGATCCCATGCCCGTTGCGGGACGCGCTTGAAGAGTGTTCGTTGGTCTTCGCGTGAAGATCGCTGCGTCGGCTGTCGTTGTTTGAAACAGACCCAGCACAGCGACGAGACAAGCAAATTTCGAGATTGACCAGACAGTTTTCGTTCCCAATAACCGGTGACTTGCGTTCATTTTCCTGTTCCTCGCGAATGAAATTTCTCGATGCGAAATCAGATTTTGACGACGCATTTTCAGCATCGCTGATCGCCATCGTCAGGCAACGTCAGCGATGTGATCCGAACGCGACATCAATTCATTCTCTACAGCGCGTTATCGGAACCGATGTGACACAGCAGAGATGACCAATCACAAAAATGGCCAAAATCATCGACTCTCACGTCGGTCGTTTCAGTTGGGAGTAGTGAGTCCTACTTTTCTTTGGAGAAAATGACGACATGTTGTCTCGGGAGTCTGCGGAATGTTCCCGCCCATCGCAGACCATGTGCGGGTACGAGAGCCTCCGCTTTCACTTGTGCTTCTGACATCTTGTGAACTTCTTTGATCGGCACGTACGGATCTTCTTTGCGGTATTCAACAAACGCGACTCGCCCTCCCAGTTTCAAAGCTTGCGAGATGTTTTGAAGCATTTCGAACGGAAAATCGAACTCGTGGTAAACGTCGACCATGACAATCAAGTCGACGGTTCCTGCCTCCAGGCGAGGTGACTTTGTTGTTCCAAGGACAGGGACCACGTTGTCAATTTCCAGGAACTTGCACTTCGCCTGTAGTGCCTCGAGCATCTCCGGCTGAATATCGACGGCCAGAACGGTCCCGCTTGGGCCGACTGCTTCGGAGAGAAGAACACTGATCACTCCAGACCCAGCTCCAATATCGGCGACTGTCATTCCGGGTTCGATGTTCAACCCTTCGATCAGCTTCGAAAGCCGTTCTTCCTCTTCACGTTCTGGTCGCTCCAGCCAGCGGATTCCCTGATGCCCCATCACGCGCGCGATCTCTCGGCCCAGATAGAATTTGCCGATGCCGTTTGGATCGTGATTCCGCTGATAGGAATACCGTAAGTCCGCAAGTGGTGCCGAGAGCGATTCGTCCTGAGCATCGACTTGAGGCGGGATGACGATCAGAAGCAAAACGAATGAAGTGAGCCATATGGTCAGGCTGCGCATGTTTATTTCTTTCAGAAGAAAGAGGATGATTGGATTCTCAGAGTGTGAATGCTTCAACGTCGTGCATGATGATGATCACTCCTCGACAAACAATTCAATCACACGACCGTCAATCCGAACTTGCAACCCGAGCGGTTGACTCGCCTGCCGCATTAATTCCTCCGCAGGAACCTGCTCGACAGTGACGGAGATTTTCTGGTTCAAATTGATCCCAGCTTCCCGAAGCTGATTATCATCAAATACAACCTCAAGCCCCTGTTGCTCAAGAAGTTGCAATAAGGAACGAAACGGTTTCCGAACCATCTGCAACGTGAACCGCTGATTGTCGATCGAATCGTTTTGAAGCTGTGACGGCGGTCGAACTCGCGGCGGACGCTCGCCGAGCATGACCGCAACTTGCTCGTGATCTTCGATTGTTCCAAAGACGCTCAGGTGATCTTCTTCACGTGCGACTTCCAGCCTAGGAAAACTCTTTTCTAAGAGTCCAATGGCACCAGCCAGTGATCCGGTGCGAGGTCGGTGATCTTTCCAGATTCCGAGTTGTTCGTCTTCCGGAACGATCTCGATTTCGGAACCGTTTCCCCAGCGGAATGTCAGATCGAACTGCGAGAGGAGGATCGTCAGCTGGTCAATCAGATCTCCGTCGCTGATCGACCCGGACCTCCAGAGATCGTGCGGAATGATCTCTGGATTGGTGATCGAAAAGCGGTACCTGGAAGCGACGTTTTGAATCAGTTCACGCGGCGTAGTGAAATCGTCCCAAACCAGCGTTGATTCTCTCAGTGTTTGAAGTTTTTGAAGCGGGGGCCCTTCGGATGCTCGGAACTCGTCATCGAGAAGGGCTATTCGTGTTCGCAGCTTTCGAATTGAATCCGGAGGACCGACGAGAATTGTGTCCGCGATAACGGTCACTTCAGCGCCGATTTCAGCAGCGATTTTTCGAATACCCTCGTCGAAGTAGTCTTCTCTCAGCGTCGCTGAAACTTGACGATGAGGATCGATGCGCCGGTCAATCAGAATTGAGATGTCTCGTTCGCTGGCCAGTTGTTTCAAAAAGGGTTGAATTTCTCGCTTGCGAGCGCTGCTCGACAGAAGAGGCTGGTCCAGAATCTCCTCAAATGCTGCATCGGTCCGCAAGCGGCGATTCGAGCGATCGGCCGCGTCACTGATGGACAGGGATGCGATGAGGAGCAGAATCACGCCATAACCGAACTGTTTCCGGTGATCGCAACTTGGAAAGGGGCAGAGAAGACGATAAATTGCGCGCACGATGCCGAAGCCTGAAATTCTGGAAAACTGAACGATCCATTGGAGGATGCCGATTTGGTCCCGGGACTTCAATCGCATTTTACGGAAATTGAAATGTTGCGGACTGGGAATGACTGAAGAAACCTCCACAGATAATGCTTCTCCCCCTTGTCGTATGGTCGTCCTGTCGGGCCCCAGTGGCAGCGGCAAAACAACGATCGTCGAACGGCTTCTCAGCGACTCTTCCGTCCCGATTCAGATGGCGGTCTCTGCGACGACACGTCCCAAACGCACCGGTGAAATCGACGGAAAACACTACCATTTCATGACTTCCGAGGATTTCGAGGCACACCGGTTGGCCGACGACTTCGTCGAGTGTGCAGAAGTTCATCGAAGCGGTTTCTGGTACGGCACCCTCAAGAGCGAGTTGACTCGAATACAAGAGTCCGGCAGCTGGGTCCTGCTGGAAATTGACGTCGAGGGGGCATTGAAGGTCATGGATTTGTACCCCGATGCGGTGTCGATCTTCTTGCAGACGCCCTCCGTCGATGAGTACGAAAGAAGGCTTCGCAGCCGGGGAACAGAATTAGAGGAAGTCATTCAACGGCGGTTGCGGACTGCGAAAGAGGAGCTAAAATCGTCCGGTACGTACCGGTATCGAGTAATCAATGATGATCTGGATCGAGCTGTGGGAGAAATCTGCACGCTCTTGAAGGATACGGAGAAGAACTTTCATGCACGATGAACTGAAGGAAGATGCGATCGCAAAGAAGGTCGGCGGACGCTTTAAGCTGTCCACGCTGATCCAAAAGCGTCTCGTTCAGTTGAATCGAGGCGCCCCGCCTCTTGTTGACTGCCCGGGCAAGCCCACCATGGGGACAGTGATCGAAGAGATCATGACTGATAAAATCTACCTCGACGTTTCGGACAATGTCGTCATCGTTCCAGATGACGCTCCCGACCTCGAAAAAATGCTGATGGACGAATCGCCTGACGTCGAAGAATAACTTTCGATCTCAGCCCATCTGAGCAAACAGATAAAATACACGAGCCTGATTCCGTCCTGATCGGAATCAGGCTTGTTTTCGTTTTACGGTCGAACTCCAACTTCGTCGACTCCATCAAGTCAAGAAGGTTGTTCTTCCCACGTCGCGAAATCTCGAAGGTGTATTCGCTGCCTCAAACCACACTTGTGAATGCGCCTCGGCAGGAATTCACAACTCCCAGCTAGAAAAACTTCTCCGGGACGCTAGCGAACGTGACTCTCGTAACTCGTGGTGATTGCATCGGGGATCGAAAATGCGTTTAATCGATGTGTCGGTTTCTTGAATCCAGTGGAATTCCTATGTCGAACTATTTGAACGCGCTCCTGTTCGCTTCCGTCAGTCTGCTGACACTTGCACCCTCGGCACTTTTGAAGGCTGACGACGAGTTTGTCGAGTTTCAGGAAGTTGTGCTTGATCCGGAGATTGGCAAAGTCTGCTATGCGGTGACACTGGCGGATGTCGACAACGATGGACTTCAGGATATCGTGGCTGTGACAGAGCGCCGGGTGTTGTGGTTTCAGGCTCCTGACTGGACACCACGTGTGATCATCGAGGACCAGACTCCTCTGGACAATGTTTGTATCGCGCCGCATGACATCGACGGAGATGGACTGGTCGATTTTGCTCTCGGAGCTGGCTGGACGAAGATTGGAACCATCCACTGGCTGACTCGCGGAGATTCGCTCGATGAACTTTGGAAAGTTCACCTGATCGGAGAAGAACGTTGGACGCACCGCATGCGCTGGGCAGATGTCCTCGGAACGGGATCGCCGCAACTTGTCGTTTCGCCGCTCAACGCAACGGCTGGCAACGGTGTTCGGTTGACCGCGTTTGAAGTCCCTGACAATCCAACAGAGGGTGGTTGGTCAGCAACAGTTCTCGATCAGGAACTCAATCGCATGCACAACCACTGGCATGTCGATGTCAACAATGATGATTCCATCGACACATTGACTGCTTCGCAAGAGGGGGTCTATCTCGTCGAGCGAACACCGGAAGGTTGGGCAAAAACTCACATCGGGACCGGGATTGATGGAGAGACTCCCGCTGATCGTGGAGCCGGTGAAGTCAAACTCGGTCGACTGGCTTCGGGTGTCGATGTGATTGCCACTGTCGAACCGATGCATGGCCATTCGCTGGTCGTTTATACCGAACCGGAAGGCGACAGAGAGCTGTGGACACGCACTGTCATCGATGCTGGATTCCAGCGAGGACATGCGATTTGGATGGCTGACATGGATGGAGACGGAAGCGATGAGATTGTCTTCGGTCACAGCGACACCCCGGAGACCTTCGGGGTGATTGTTTACAAAGCTCGCAACAATTGGGGCACGAACTGGTCTAAACACGTTGTCGATGCAGGCGGCATGGCCTGCGAAGACTTGATTGTCGAGGACCTGACCGGCGACGGATTGCCCGACATCGTGGCGGGAGGTCGTGCGACGCACAATTTGAAGTTGTACATCAACCGTGGTCCGTAAGTCGTATTCGAGCTTTCATTGAAGATGGCATGGCACAGTTTGGTTTGCGAGTATTGACTTGCACAACCTCGCGCAAGTCCATCGATTCATTGAGCTTATCGAAGACTTCTAAACGGCTCTAGCTGCGCCATGACTCCAATACTTTTGTGATCTTCGCAAGACCGCGTTCGCGAGCGTGGTCCAGGGCAGTCTTTCCTTGCGCATCGACCAGGCTCGGATCGGCACCCGCTTGAAGGAGAAGTTGGGTGACTTCGTCGCAGTCATCTCGCTGAGTCGCGTTCATGATGAGCGGAGTCACTCCAAAGAAATCAGAGTCTTCTTTGACATTTCGGCTGTTCACATTCGCCCCGGCTGCAAGAAGTCGACGGACCGACTCCGGTGCATGCTCGCTGGCCCAGTGGAGAGGTTTCCCTCCGTAGCAGTTGATTTCATCCGCTTCGACATCTGCTCCCGCCGCGACCAGTTTCTGAACGATCTCGCCATAGTTGTTATGAGCTGGCCAGTGAAGGGGCGTGTCTCCAATCCAACCTCTCTGAAAGACACTGAGCGGGTCTTTCTTGAGATGCAGATCGACGATTTCCGTCCAACCTTCACGGGCCGCGAGATTCAACGCAACTCCGGTTCCATTGGTTCCCTCCGCGAGATGAGGAATCTCATTGAGGAAATAATCCACGACGTCCTGGTGCTTTTTCCAGGCTGCTTGAATCACGGGCGGATACGAATTCATTGGATTCGTATAGACTTCTGCACCATGCTCAACGAGGAGCCGACAGACTTCCAGCTTGCCTCGACTGGCTGCGAATTGGAGTGTCGTCCAGTGGAAGAGATTGGCGTCTGCGTGACGGACAAAAACAACGGCCGGGTCAGCTGCGATGAGTGATCGAATGGCATCCAGATCGCCAGCATCGATGAGTTCGAAGACCAGTTGAGTGCTTGTCATCAGATCGCCCGCTACGAGTCACGAGTGGTGTTCGTTGACTGTAAATCCATTTTCCGGCGTTCACAACGTCAGAAAGGTTACAGCAATGACTCAGCTTAATTTGCATCGTCTCAAAAGAGCACGCTCGATCATTGAATTTGCCGAATCACACAAGTGAGAACTTTGTTCAAACCGACTTGCCCTCGAGCAAGTTGCTCTTGCCTGAGCGCTCGCTTGTGCTGTTTCGTTGAGTAAATGGCTGTGTTTGCTCGTGCGAGAGAATGCTATCCAAATTTAGACACGCTCTAATCGGCAATCAGATAGGCACGCAGCGACTCGTTCACGCGATTGGCTCGTTTATGAAAGACTTCCGGAGAAGAAGGTTTTCCAACCGGTTCAGTGAAGGTTTTAAGACGAAGTCGGCGTGTCCCCTGCTTTTGTTCGTGAGCGGGAATGTCGTGAATCTCAACTCGAACGCGCACGGGCTGCTTATCGTCTTCTTTACCCCATTTGCGGAAGAGTGTTGGAGCGCCAACCTGCAGAGTGATCTCTTCTTCTTTGACCGAGAGAATCTTTGCGTGGATGTCTTCAACGTAGCCCTTGAGCTTCATTGGCAACATCCCTCGAGCCACGCATGCCACGATCTCAGCCTGATGAACATAGGCATCTTCACCCAACTCACTCTTCTTCTGAGACTCGGCCCAATGCTCAGTCACCTGATAGCAGGTTCGGTTTCGACCAGAGTTTTTGGCATCGTACAACGCCTGGTCAGCGCGTTTGGTGACTGACTCGAAAGTGTCACCCATTTCGACTTGAGCGACTCCGAATGAAGCTGTGACTCGAAGGTCATCCCGCCCGGCGATTTCAGCGCTCGAGATGGATCTTCGCAAACGTTCTGAGCGTTCGATTGCCACTTCAAGCGGTGTTTCCGGACAGAGGATCACGAACTCTTCTCCTCCGTAACGTCCCACTTGCTCGCCCGAATAGAGCTCGTCCTGAATGAGCCGAGCCACGTCGATCAAAACGCGATCGCCGACTGCGTGCGACAATCGATCGTTGATCGCTTTGAAGTGATCGAGGTCGACAAAGACGACGGAATATGGGATTTGCGGATCTTTCTCCCATTGCTGAAAGGCTTGTGTCAGTCGCTGTTCCAATTCACCACGGTTAAACGCTCCGGTAAGTGCGTCACGAGTGGCTGCCATTTGAAGTTTTCGGAACTGACCTCGATGTCGCTTCGACTCATTTCCATCGCAGATGAGTTCCATGACTGCACGCACAGCCCCGGAATCATTCGTGACTGGCAATGTCTGGACGTCGAAGCTCTGAGAATTTCCGTCGACATCTTTGAGGTTCAAACGATGGCAAACCGGAATCGACTCTTCCAGACATCGATCAACTGGGTCCGGCTTCGCTTTGGTGGACGAGACGATCGAACGGTGCCACGTTTGGCCAATCAGCTCTCCGGGAGAGTAGCCAAACATTTTGACCGCACCCATGTTCCACATGACGATTCGCTGATCGCGATCGATCATATAGAAGGCGTCGTACAGGCTTTCGAGTGTGTGCAGATATTGAAAGACGTGACAAAAGCGGCTGGCGGCCATTTTCGCATTGTTATCGGCAGGTGCATTCGCAGCGATTGACGCATTCTCTGCATCTGTGTCGGACAGAACCGATGCTCTTTCACTGTGAAGCCAGCGTTCCAGCGCTGCAACAACGTTTCTGTCGAACCCTTTCCCAGCTTGTTCTTCCAGTGTTCGAAGAGCTTTGTTGGTGTCAAACGCCGGTCGATACGGTTGAACTGAAGTCAGTGACTCGTAGGCATCAGCGACGGCGAGAATTCTTGCTCCGAGACTCGCGGGTTTGTCCTGTGTGGATGTGCCGTCAATATTCACTCCATGTGATTGAGCCACAATATCGATGACGTCTGGATTGACCTGGCAGCACTGCAGGACTTCGACAGCGACGCGATTAAATCCTGCGATGTATTCGTATTCATCCGGACTCAGCTTGCCCGGCTTGCCGAGAATGTGGTCCGGCACGCCCAACTTGCCGATGTCATGCAGGAGAGCGGCGATCTCAATAAGTCGCAGCTGCATGTCTTCCCAACCGAGACGAGATCCAATCCCGACGGCCAAGAGTCCGACGCGTCGTGAATGCTTCAGAACGCGCACGTCACGGAAATGAATCGCGGCCAGCAAACGTCGAAGAACATGAATCGAGATAATGTCGTCGAGTTCATTCGGCGGAGTCGGAAGTTGACTTGCTTTGGAAAGCTGCAACACAGATTCCAGGAGCAAGGAGGAATTCATCGGGTGATTCCCGATTGCGGAGAGCTGTGCTGTTGAGGGGGTGGTCAGCGTGGACATTGTAGAACCGACTTCAAGCCAGGATCGAATAGGACGTTTCGCCGATCGAAACCGAGTACGAAAACCTATGCCACGCAACGGACCGGTCAACTTGCTTGAAACTTTATTCCAAGCAGGACCGTGGAGTTTGTGACGGTCGTGAGAGATGACAATCCTCGCGTCCCGAGTAACTCGTCTCGACGCCGAGCAATAAGCCTCAAAATCGGAACTTCTGATTGAATTGGCTGCATTTCGTGGAATATTCGACTGCGCCTATGAATCTTGATAGGCATGAACGAATCGAATTACGCTCTGCTCGCCGATCTCGTGGCTGTGGTCCACTTGGCGTATGCAGCCACGATCGTGATCGGTCTCTTACTGGTCCTGTGTGGTGGCATCGCCGGATGGAAATGGGTGAGAAATCGATGGTTTCGAATCATCCATCTGCTGATGATTCTCATCGTCGTCGCCGAAGCGTGGGCCGGTGTCACCTGTCCATTAACGACACTCGAAGAGTCTTTAAGAGCAAAAGCAAACCAGCCGTTCGATGGAGACGGATTCCTGGCGGGACTCGTGCATCAGCTACTCTTCTTCGATGCACCGTGGTGGGTCTTCACCATGTGTTACACCGTATGCGGGCTGTTAATTCTCGTCTCGCTGAGCTTCGTGCCGCCGGATTGGTCGAGCAGAAAGACTGCACGCCGCCTCACGAATTGATTCGCAGCAATCGCTTGAACAATCAACCGACTACTTGACCACTCTTTCGATCTGATCAACGTTCAAAACAACTTCTGCCTGAACGTAGCGATCGGGCTCCGATTTGAAACGCGTCCGATTGTCATTCGAGCTGAAGAGATAAAGCTGCTCGTCATAGAAAGCACCGAAGCGGGTGTCGCCGGGGACAGCTCGATCGGTTTCCCAGGCAATCACGGGATCGCAACCGAGAAACTGCGGAGCATAGCGATCAGGTGTCAGACGAAAGTCGTCCCGTTCCTGTTCGCTGGCCATGTGGAAAACCTGACCTTTGTATTCCACCTGCCAGCGGGAGTTGCCTTTCTCCCATCGCCGTGTTTTCCACAATGTGACGGGACAGTATCCGTCGAGCATTACAGACTGCTGGCCAGCAGGTCGGATCGTTGATTCACTCTGGTCAGCCGCAATTTCTGGAGAAGTGCTTGGCTTCGGTTGTCGTTGAGCAAGGAGGTCTGAGTAGCGAGTATTGGCCCGCATCATCAGCGAGACGTATTCGCCGGTGCTCTTAAAACCGGTTGTTCTCAGCAGTTGCGACCCATTTGGTTCGAGAAACAAGTCCGTTGGAAACTGGTGGACACCAAAGCGGCGAGCGAGGTCTGGTCGTTCGTTGACATCAATTTTGACACCGACCACCGACGAGCCCAGCTTCTCGCGAACCTGTTGCGTCGGGAAAACTTCCCGTTCCATCAACTGGCAGGGTCCGCACCACTCCGCCCCGAAGTGACACAGAATCGGGCGGTTTGTTTCCATGGCGACTTTGCGGGCTGCGTTGAGATCGCTGTGCCACAGCGTTTGAGCAGACGCCGCCTGTGCGAAGTGCAGAGTGACTACGGTCAGTGCAAAGAGTCGAGCGGACGGTAAGTGCATAGCAACCTCGCATAGTTGGAGACGACGTCACCGAAGAAACAGATGCGTTCAGAGGCAAGCGCTCCAAATTTCCTATCGACCATTGCTGTTCACGCGATGCAATTGATTTCCGATGCTCTGCAATCTTCAGAACACGGCTGAATGCGTCGTCCGGTTAGGAAACTTTCGAAGACTTGAACGATCCTGTTGGCCAGCGAGTCCGAGAGAAGAGTTCCGGCGAGATCACAGTCGAAGTGTCGATGAATACGCTTGAGTGAGATGGAAAACAGCTGAGCCCATTCCGTCAGCAAGACGAATCCAGTGAAACTGGCTCTTGAACCCACAAACAACAAGCGTCATGAAGGCCATCACTGTTCAACACGAAGATCCAATATCGCTGCAGAGAGCGTCGACAGTGCAACCGGTCGATCAGCTCTTTCTGGCGATGATTGCCATGTTGATTGCCGTCGGCGTGCTGTTTGTCGACAGTTCCAGCATGACATCTGCAAGCAGACCGGAAGAATCGATCCAACTTTCCAAGCATCTCATCTTTCTAGGAATTGGATTGGCTGCTGGGCTCGTTGCAGCCAGTCTTCCCGAACGTTTCTGGATCTGGCTGGCCCCTGTGATTTATCTGGCGACGATTGCTTTGTTGGTCATGGTTCTGTTGCCTGCGTTCGGTCATCGCGTCAATGGAGCACAGCGCTGGATTCGTTTCGGCTCGTGGAGCCTTCAGCCCTCTGAGATCGCCAAGTTATCAGTGCCGATGATGGTCTGCGCGTACCGGTTTCGATACCGCGACCGACTCAGTTCCCCGAAACTGGTTGACTTCGTGTCGATTGTACTCATCGGCGGGCTTCCGGTGTCGTTGATCATTCTCGAACCCGACCTGGGGACGTCGCTCTTTATCTGCTGTGGGATCGTGTTGGTCCTGTTTCTGACAGGTTGGCCGAAGTGGCACTTTCTTGTAGCTGGCTTGATGTGTGTTCCGATGATCGTCGGGCTCATCATTCTTCATCCGTATCAACTTGCCCGCATCAAAGGGTTCATTCAAACCTGGACGAATCCAACCGAAGCCCCGTATCAGGTGCGCCAGTCGTTGACATCGCTGGGAGTCGGCGGATTGTCTGGAACGGGTTTGGGACGTGGCTGGCAGAAACTGAGTTTTCTTCCTGAAGCGGACACGGACTTTGTCTTCGCGGCGGTCGGGGAAGAACTTGGGCTGCTCGGAACGCTTGGCGTTGTTGTGCTGTGGTGTGGTCTGTACTCGACGGGACACCGCATGCTCTCTCGATCGACAGCTTGCAGTTTTCGAGTTGTGGCTGGGACAACAATCCTCACGCTGTTAATTTTCCAAGCAGCGATTAACGTGGCGGTGGTGACGGCGATGGTTCCGCCGAAAGGGATCTCTCACCCGTTTCTCAGCTATGGAGGGAGCAACCTGGTGATGAGCCTGTTCAGCCTGGGAGTCTTCTGGAGTTTGACGAGAAGTGAAAGCGGTGCGGAGATTCTCCATCGATCAGTTGAGGATCAAAACGAACTCTTCGAAGAGAACTCGTCTGAAGCGATCGAAGTCACGGCTGATGGCTGACCAAATCGAAGCAATCTACGGAACGCTCAACTTTGCATATCTGAGCGAGTGGTGATGGAGAACTTGCATCGTTATCTGTTCTGCGGAGGAGGAAGCGGGGGGCACCTGTTTCCTGGAATCTCCGTAGCGCAAGAGATCAAAGCGAGACAACCGCAAAGCCAAATTTGCTTTCTGACGACCGGACGTGACATTGAACGCAGAATTCTGGACGACTCTGAATTCGAACAGATTCCTATCGACTCGGTCACGAGTTCTCAACTCATGAGAAACCCGGTGGTCGGCTTGCCTTCCTTCATCGGGGCTGCTCGAAGAGTTCGAAGTCTCATGCGTGAAAATCCGCCGAGAGTCGTGATCGGCCTTGGAGGTTTTGGGAGTGTTCCCGGGATTCTGGCAGCCATGAGCCTGCGAATCCCGGCAGTGATCCTTGAGCAAAACGTTATCGCAGGTCGAGCGAACTCGTTACTGGGACTCTTCTCCAACCGGATTTGCACGAGCTTTCCGCATTCTCGCGAGATGAGACTACCCAAGGTTCGCTGCGAGTGGACGGGGAATCCCGTACGAAAAGAAATACTCGAAGCCACAGCTTCTTCGAACGACACCAAGCCGCAACGTCAATTGCTGGTACTCGGAGGAAGTCAGGGAGCCCACGAAATCAACCGAGCGTTCCGCGACTTCTGTTCTCGGCATGGGGAGCTGTTGTCTGACTGGACTGTGATCCATCAAACGGGAAAGAGTGATCAGAAGGAGTTCCAAGAGTTCTACAACTCGATGCCCTTGAACATCACCTGTTCGGACTTCATTGATGAAATGGGACGTGAACTCAGCCGAACGTCTTTGGTGATCTCACGGGCTGGAGCAACGACGTTAGCGGAACTTGCTGCTATCGGACTGCCAGCGATGGTCATTCCCGATCCGAATTCGATCCGGAACCACCAGTACCTCAACGCGAACTATTACGCGCAGCGTGGCGGAGTTGACCTGGTCGAAGAAGAGCACGGCGGCGAAGAATTCTATTCAAGGTTTCATCGCGTTCTGGAATCATTGCTCAATGACTCAGACAAGCTCACGAAGATGGCCAAGAAGCAGCGGGAGTCCGGAAAACCGGATGCGACGCAACGCGTTGTCGACATCATTCTGAGTCAACGAAAACTCTGAATCGAGTCTCTTCTCAGCAGCGCAGTAACTACGCTTGCGTCGTTCGACATCGTTGAGTCACATTCCGTGAAAGCGACCGAACTTACTTAGAGCGTTTGGAGTTGAACGACCCGGTCGAATTGCAACAGGGAATTGTCCGGTGTAATTTCTGTTTTGATGTGTCTTGCAGCGAGACACACGCTCTGAGGTATGCGCGAAGGAACTCCAGGATGGCAGGTCAAGTGAAGGAGACCGGACGGTCTCATTGGAAATCTCGCTTTGGGTTTGTGCTGGCAGCTGCGGGATCTGCTGTCGGGTTGGGAAACATCTGGAAGTTTCCGTACATCACCGGCGAGAACGGAGGAGGCCTGTTCGTTCTGATCTATCTGGTGTGCATCCTGCTCGTGGGTCTTCCGATCATGATCGCGGAAATCATGATCGGCCGCGCCGCCCAGAAGCAACCAGTCGGAGCGTTCGAAGAGCTCAATGGTGGTAAAACCGTTTGGTCGGCGGCGGGGTGGATGGGCGTCCTCGCCGGCTTCATCATCTTGTCGTTCTATATCGTCGTCGCTGGCTGGTCGATGGATTACACGCTGAAGTCGATCGTCAACTTCACTCAGCCAATTGAAAAAGAAGCTGCTGCTGAAACTGATCTGTACATCGCGACGACGGACATGGAGTCGATGCAGAACTATCTGATCGACCGAAGACTCGCGGATCAGGCTCGAATGGGTGAATCACTGCTGGAACGGGAAATCTCGAAACGACAGTTGGAAGAGTTCTCGAGATTTCAGGCTGCCGTTGCCGCAGCGGACGATTCTGAAGAAGCGAGTCGGCGACTGCTGACCGATCCGGAGTTAGAAAAGACTGTCACCCATGTGAACGCTATTCAAAAACAAATTGACGAGTTGAGAGAAGGGATCGAAGAACAGGTTCGGGCTGACGTGACGGGAATCACCGACGAGGTTCTCTTCCAGCAGGTCAAAATGGAAAAGCGCCGGGAGTTGGTGCTGTCGAAAGTTGGAGTGACTTTCGGGAACCTGTATACGAACGGTTGGCAGTCGTTGATGTGGGCGTTCCTTTTCATGGCATTGACCGTGGGAGTGGTCGCTGGCGGAGTCTCGGCCGGGATTGAAAGAGCCTGTCAGATCCTGATGCCGACCTTGTTCGCGCTCATCTGCACGATGGTTCTTTACGGAGCCTTTCAACCCGGATTTTCGGCGGCGGTCAGCTTCGTCTTCAGCCCTGATCCAAGCCGACTCAAACCGAGTGGAGTTCTGGAAGCACTGGGACACGCGTTCTTCACGCTCTCACTGGGGATGGGTGCGATGATGACCTACGGCTCCTATCAAAGCACCAAGACCGGTCTCTTCAAGGAAGCTTTGATGATCACCTTTCTGGACACACTCATCGCACTTCTGGCCTGCCTGATGATTTTCCCCATCACCTTTTCGTATGGGCAAGAACCAACAGCTGGCCCCGGACTGGTTTTCATGAGTATGCCGCTTGCGTTTGCTGAAATCGGAACCGGAGGGATGCTGCTTTCGATTCTCTTCTTCGGGCTGCTCTTCTTCGCCGCTCTGACATCCGCGCTCTCTCTGCTGGAAGTCTGCGCGTCGTACTTGATCGATCAGAAAGACTGGTCTCGTCCGCAGGCAGCATTGGCGACCGGTATCATTACACTCTTGGTCGCTGTGCCGAGTGCATTTGATGGAGATCCCGACACACTCCTGGGGACGTGGCACGCTGACTACGGCAAAGGGTTCTTCGATACCGTCGATCATCTGGCATCAAACTGGATGCTGCCGCTGGGAGGTTTGCTGATCGCGGTCTACGCTGGGTGGGTCATGCCCCGCAAGCTTCAGGAAGCAGAAGTGGAAGACACTCCGAGCTGGATGTTCCAGGGATGGCTGTTCGTGATCCGAATCGTCGCTCCGGCACTCGTTGTGGTCGTGCTTCTACAGAAAGTTGGCATTTTTGACGTCGATGAGCTGGTCAGCCGGTTCTGATTCGCAGCGTGTCACTAAAACCGATGAATCTGTTCATCAATTGACGAAACCAAGCGAATTTCTTGCCAAAACTCAGGGATTAACTTGGTTTCGTCCAAGTCGAGGGAGATTCTGCGAGTTGATCCCCTGTTTGTGAGAGAATGCCTTCTCAATTGCCCGGCTTCATTTTTTCTTGGTCGTCGATTGAGCAAGCTTTGTTTATAATCAGAAAACACGGATCGGAAGTCCTGCCATCATCTTGCCGGGCGACGCATGAGGGTCGACCTGCAACCATTCTAAAAAATTCGGAGATATTTGAGATGCTGAGAACTGCACTTTGTGTCTGCGCCGTGCTGGCGTCTTCAGTGACGACAGTCCAGGCTCAAGGCTGGGGAACCATCGAAGGTCAGTTTATTCTGGAAGGGGACGTGCCTGAAGTTGCTCCACTCGTAGCTCAAGGCGACGCCAGCGCGAAAGATGCAGCTGTCTGTGCTGCCAATGCGGTCCCGAATGATGCCATGGCATTCAATGCCGATAACAAGGGAATCGCCAACGTCGTCGTCTTCATGCGACGCGCATCTTCGATTCATCCCGATCTGAAAGAGAGCAAGGAAAAGACAGTTGAGTTCGACCAGAAAGGGTGCCGATTCCTTCCGCACGCGATGGTCGTTCGAACCGACCAGACCATCACCTGCAAGTCGAGCGACGGCGTCGCACACAACGTGCACTCATCGCCATTTGCAAACTCACCAGCGAACTTCATCGTTCAACCGAACGATCAGAAGGGTGTCGAGGTCAAAGTCCCACTCGCTGAATCTCTGCCAGTGCAGGTTGTCTGCGACATTCATCCATGGATGAAAGCTTGGTGGATTGTCGTTGATCATCCTTACGCCGCTGTCACAGACGAAAACGGAAAGTTCACCATCGAGAACCTTCCAGAAGGCGAAAACGAATTCCGAGTCTGGCACGAAAACGCCGGATACATCAACCGAAAATGGATCGTGAACGTCAAAGCTGGCGAAGTCACAAAAGTCGAAACAGTGGAAGTGCCACTGAGCTCATTCGAAGAGTAATCGTCGCCGATTGCGACACACTCGACAAATCACCCGTTCGATGCCAAGTCATTGAGCGGGTGATTTTTTGTAGCAACATCCAAACACTACGAAGGCGAATCTTGATCAGACTTTGCTGAATCCCGTTCCGCAGGAATCGGACGTCCGTGTGGATCGTTCTCAGGAGCGTTAGTCTCGTGATTCAACCGCTCGCGCAAGTCTTTGTCAGTGAAGTGCTCGAGCCGCTCTGCTTTCTGATGGAGGCGATCTGCATCGATCCCCGCGTGCGAGACGAGATATTCTTCCCACAGCCGGTGCGAACGAACGAGACTTTCAGCCCGCAACCGTCCCTGGTCCGTCAGATTATATTCGCCTTGATTGACAACAAGCTGCGAGCCTGAGACCAGGCGATGCAGAACGACCTTCATCGAAACGAAGTCCGCGAGCAGTTCGCTTCGCAGCGTTTCGAAATCATGATCAATGGAGAGTTCGCGTTCCTCAATTCGATACAGAAACGCGACGACATCTTCTTCCAGGATCTGCCAGGCGAGTAAACGCTGTCTGACAAAACGAATAAGCACCCCGCTCTTCGGACTAAACACGATCGATAGAAAGAGAATCACTCCGGCGCTGACTGCCATCATGCCCGCAGTGGTTGTGCTCTCGAACCCAAACCACCCAGGCACGATGATCGCCGACAGATGACCTGTCACAGCGGAGATGACCGCGAGAATGACGCTCACGAAAATCATCGGCAGGAGCCGGTTCGTCAGCATATACGCTGCAGAAGCAGGAACGACGAGCATCGCCACGACCAAAATGTTTCCGACACTCTCGAAGCTGGCGACAGCTGTGACAGCCACGAGAATCATCAACAGATAATGAATCAACCGCGAACTGAATCCGACTGTTGTCGCTAGACCCGAATCGAAGGAACTGATCTTCAGCTCCTTCCAGAACAGCCCTACGAACAACAGATTAAGCACTGTCACCACCGAAAGCGTGACAACAGCTCTGGGAATCAGATATCCCCCGATGTCGACCAGATCCAACGGAGTCATCTCGATCGCGCCATAAAGCACACACCCAGGATCAAGATCAACATGGTCAGCTGCGCGGACAATCATGATGAGTCCCAGAGCGAACAGGGAAGTAAACACCACCCCCATCGACGCTCCCTCATCGACCTTTCCCGCTCCTCGAATCCACTCGGTGAAGAACGCAGTCAGAACACCCGCCAGGACTGCTCCAACAAACATGGGCCAACTGTTGCGACTCTCCGTCAGGAAGAATGCCGCTGCCAGCCCCGGGAGCACTGCATGACTGATGGCATCCCCGAGCATGCTCATGCGACGGAGGACTAAAAAGTTCCCAAGTAGAGCCGATGCGACCGCACACAAAACTCCTGCTGCAATGATCCAGCCGTCGAGGGCCCAACTCCAGTTTTCCAAAATGCTCATCAGTCCTCTGCTCCTGCTTTGACTGACGAGTCTGTCAACTCATGAGGACTCGCTGGGACATCCTGACCAGTTCGATCGAGAAGCAATTCCAACTCGGCAATCATGTCCGGATCGAGCACGTGTTCGATCATATCCGCCTCGCGGTCGACTCGGCTTGGGGCGATCTCTGCATGCGTGATCAGATAAAGTTCCCAAAGGCGATGTTGTCGCGTCAGCCGGATGGCTTCTGTGATTCCCGGAGATTTCAATGTGACAAACTGATTTTCGAATGCTACCAGACCGGCACTTTGTTCCCGGCGGATCGTTCCGCGCAGTCGACGTTCCGACCAGGACCTCTTTCTCAATAACTCATCGAACGAAACACCAGCGTCTTCTTTCTCTTTTCCCGATTCAAGGTTTTCGTAGACCGCCCGCAATAAGTGCTCGCGGTCGATGCGGCGATTCAGGCGAATTCTTCTCAGTCCTCGAATCAAGAGTCCTCGCTTCGAGCCGAAGATCAGGCTGATGGCAAAAAAACCGGTGCAGATCAGGACGATCATCGCACCGGATGGCAATCGGGAAAACAGAGCGCTGAACTCGGCTCCCAGCATTCCACTGACCATTCCGAGCCCGGCGGAAATCCAGGCCATGTTTGACATCTCGTCCGACCAGAATCGAGCTGCCGCTGCGGGGATGACCAGAAGCGCAATCATCAACACCAAACCGACAGCTTGCAGGCCAACGATTGTCACCACGACAACAGTTAGCATCAGAAGGATGTCCAGAAGCATGACTGGAAATCCGCGAGAGCCTGCAAATTTTTCATCGAAGCAAAGCAGCTTCAGTTCTTTGAAGAACACAAGACAGAGCCCAATGCTTCCGAATGCTGCCAGCGTGATCGTTTTGGCATCCGCGACGTTCATCGAGGCAGTTTTGCCGTAGATGAAAGCTTCCAAGCCTGCCGAGTGGCCTCCTGAAACCTGCTGAACAATTCCGAGCAATGCGACGCCTGCTCCGAAGAAAACCGAAAGCACAGCTCCCAGCGCGGCGTCATCTTTAAGTTGTGTCGACTTTCGAATACAGAGAATGGTCAACATCCCCAGAATCCCGGAGACCGTCGCCCCCAGCAGAAGAACGGTGAGCGATTTCCCGTCGTACCCCAGTTTCGTAGCCAGCAGGAAAGCGATACAAATCCCCGGCAATGTGGCGTGGCTGAGAGCGTCTCCCATCAGTGCCCGTCTTCGCAGAAGGGTGAAGCTACCGACGATCCCAGCGGCGCATCCCAGAAGCGTGGTTCCGAAAACAACCACTCGAGTGTTGTAGTCCTTCAGCAACACCACACGACGCACCTGCTCCCAAGTCGGCCAACTGCCCGCACCGTTTGCCAGCGAATTCAGACTCGACGATTCTTCGCCAGTTGCGTATTGCGAGAAGCAGCCAGACATCCAGATTGTTGCGATGAGAAGCAAGGCGATTCGCCCACAACGAATCATAAGGAACGCTCCCGTCGACGCATCGCTTCGGAAACTTCCTCGAGCAACGTCAGTCGTCCTCCGTACGTCTTTTGCAGATTGTCATTCGTGAAGACATCCTCGACCGGGCCGTGTGCCACAACCCGCATGTTCAAAAGCACCACGTAATCGAAATACTCCGGGACAGTCTGAAGATCGTGATGGATCACGACAGCGGTTTTTCCACTCTGTTTCATCTCTCCAAGAATGTCGATGATGGCACGCTCGGTGGCTGCATCGACAGCTGCAAACGGTTCATCCATCAGATAGAGGTCAGCATCCTGCACAAGAGCTCGAGCGAGAAAAACTCTCTGTTGCTGTCCTCCCGAAAGCTGACTGATCTGTCGTTTTGCGAAGTCGGCAATCCCCACACGATCGAGTGCCTCCATGGCTGCCTGACGATGTTTTCTTCGCACCGGAAGGCACCAGCCAATTTCGCCATACAGGCCCATGGTGACAACATCGAGTGCGTCGACAGGAAAGTCCCAGTCGACACTTTCTCGTTGAGGCACGTATCCAACACGGCGACGATTCTCGCGATACGACTTTCCGTAAACCAACACTTTTCCGGATGCCCGAGGAGTCAAATCCATCACCGCTTTGAGAAGCGTACTTTTGCCTGCTCCATTTGGTCCGACAACACCAATCAATGAACCCGCAGGAAGTTCAAAACCCACATCCCAGATGACCGGTTTACGATGATATGCAACTGTCAAATCTGAAACTGCGAGCGGAATCTCCTCGTTCATTTTGATGACCTGATTCTCTGTTTCCCTCAATGTGTTGGCGACCACTGTCTTTCAATCGACCGATCGAACAGCCGACGACTCGCTTGAAACGTCTTGTTTTCGGAATTGTCCGTCTGGGACCGTTCCTCCCAGAGCTTTCGTCACACTGGTGATGTTGTGATCAAGCATCCCCACGTAAGTCCCTTCGTAGCTTCCATCAGGACCCATTGCATCAGAAAAAAGCTCTCCTCCGATCTCGACGGTGTGTCCCTTGGACTGTGCTCCTTCCACGAGAGCCATGATATTCTTCCGTGACACACTGCTTTCCACAAAGACTGCCTTCACTTTACGGTCGACGATGAGATCGACCAACTCATTGATACGTTGTAAACCCGCTTCGGATTCCGTCGACAAACCTTGGACACCAACGACCTCCAGTGAATAGGCTCGTCCAAAGTAATTGAAAGCATCGTGAGACGTAATCAGAATTCGACTCGACTCCGGAATCGTCGCGATTGACGTCTTTCCGTATTCATGCAGCTTCTCCAACTGCGTGCGGTATTCGTTTGCTCGAGATTGAAACTCCGAAGCGTGCGCAGGTGAGTAGTCGGACAACGCCTTTTCGACGACATCGATGCATTGCGACCAGGCAGCCACATCCATCCAGACATGTGGATCAAGATGCCCTTCGGCCCCTTCCGGTTCTAGCAGCTGATCTTCTTGAATCAATTCTGTGACCGCGTAAACTGGCTTGGATCTCGCGACTTTCACGAAGACATCCGCCATCTTGCCTTCCAGCATGAGGCCGGAATAGAAGACGAGGTCGGCCTGCATAATCTTCTGAACGTCATCACGAGTCGCTTTGTAAAGGTGCGGATCGACTCCAGCCCCCATGATCTGCTTAACAGTTACCCGGTCGCCACCGACATGGCGGACCAGTTCGGCAACCATCCCTGTCGTTGTCACAACGTCGATCTGAGCCCCCGATTCTTGTGGGTCGTTTTTCCCTGTACCACTTGTGGAAGTGGAACTCGCTCCGCAACCGAACAAGAAACACGTGCCTATGATCAGCAACAGCTGAACCGTTTGAAAGTGACTTCTGAATCCAGAACGAACGATTTGTCGAAGCTCCATTTGTGTCTCGATTTCATTGTGAACGGCAAACAATTTGTATCATATGCTACATTGATCGCACTGTAAAAGTCGAGGTCTCCACAAAAATCGACTCATTTTACCACAAGTGGTAACTGTTCCCGACAATTATCCATTCCCTCACGTGAATTCCAGAAGCATCCCACGGTTTCAACTCTTCTGAACAGGCAGTCGAACAATCACGTGACCATGCTAAGATCTCTCAATTGTTTGCTCGAACATTCCTCGAACGAATGTCGCGAACTCGTTCCAATCGACGCGTCGAAGCAATTTCCGCGCGTCTCCTGACTGAATCCGTGCCATGAAAAAGCGAATCATCATCGGCGTGAGCGGTGCATCGGCCGTCATTTACGGAATCCGCACGCTCGAACACCTTCGAGACATTCCCGATGTCGAGACGCACCTGATCCTCTCCCAAGGAGCACGAGTCACGATTCCCATCGAAACGCGTTACTCTTGTCAGGATGTCGAGAAGTTGGCTGACGTTGTCTACCGAGAAGACAACATGGCCGCCGCTGTTTCTTCCGGGTCATTTCGAACGGACGGCATGATTGTGATCCCCTGCAGCGTGAAGAGCCTGTCTGGAATCGCAAATTCTTACGCCGACAACTTGCTCGTTCGTGCAGCTGACGTTTGCCTGAAAGAGAAGCGGAAACTGATTCTGGCTGTCCGCGAGACGCCGCTACACAAGGGGCATCTTGAACTGATGCTCAAAGCCGCCGACCTGGGGGCACTCATTCTCCCCCCCACGCCGGCATTCTATCACCACCCGGAGTCGATCGAAGACATTGTCGATCAGACGATTGGGAAAGCCCTGGACTATTTCGAAATCGAACACTCCCTCTTCAAGCGATGGGGAGAAAAGTCCGGGGACCGCAGCTACAAGTCAGACTGAAAGCTGACCGGGAAACTGCACACGGCCACATTGTCAGCCCGTCTACGCTACTCTCCGTGGTCGACAATTTTGACGATCTTCACGTCCATCGTCGTTCGCGGCAGCTCGATACTGACTTGATCTCCGACCTTTTTACCCATGAGCGCAGTTGCGATCGGGCTTGTAGTCAGAATCTTCATGACTGGCCCATCGTAGTTCTCTTCTCCAGGGCCGACGAATTCGTAAGTCTCTTCTTCATCGAGATCGATGTCGATGATCGTGACTGTCGAGCCGAAAGTCACTTCCCCTTTAGGCATGTCAGACTTGTCGACGACGCGGCAGTCCGCGAGCCTGGTTTTGAGTTGCGCAATTTTCGCGGCGATTCGGCCCTGCTCTTCGCGTTGCCCATGATACTCGGCGTTTTCCTTCAGATCGCCTTCTGCACGGGCTTCGGCAATCTTTTCAGCGATCTCGGGCATGACAACGTTTTCGAGATGTTGAATTTCCTTCTTAAGCTTGTCGTACCCTTCGCGAGTAATCGGTTGGACCATGACGCTATCTCTTCGAACTCTATGGATTGGAGAAATTTTGAATTGAGATGAGGCAAGTAACGCGAAGAGGAATTGCCTCTTCAGACTTCTTGCAACAAGTGGAAACCGTCGTTGCCACGAGCGACAGGCCCCATGTCACTCGTCGATCGTTGCTCGTCGATTCATGTCACCCGTTGTTGACACTTGCAACGAGAATCCTTGATAAATATGTAAAACAACACGGGGCACGACGATTGGGGTCGCATCCCGTGTTGTTCTCTCATTCTTAACGGATCGTCTGCGAGATGTCTATCCCTTTTTGAGGGTGAGCTCCCGACATTCGCTCGCGATCGCCTTCACATCTGGAGCAGCTTGGGCTGAGACGTTCTGCTCGCATTTGTTGCATTTTAACACAGGATTCGCCAATCTCAGAACTCCAGCTCGCTTCAGTGAGGACGCTTTATGAATTCGTGTTCTCAGTTTCGCACGAGCAAGACAATAGACCATCCAGTCTCACTGTTGATGCTCGTGCACTGATCGAGAGCGATGTGCTCGAGGAGGATTTCCCATGCGTTTCCGGATGTTCATTTCCACTTGCTGCTTCAGTCTGCTCGTCTCGATTGCTCAAGCAGGAGAAGAGAACCAGCATCTCGACATCTACTTCATCGATGTTGAAGGCGGTGCAGCAACTCTCATCGTGACACCCGCTGGCGAATCGATTCTCATCGACTCAGGATATCCCGACAACAATGGCCGAGACCGGGATCGGATTCTGGAGACGGTCAAACTTGCCAACCTCGACCATATCGATCACGCAGTCGTTTCTCACTGGCACGTCGATCACTATGGAAACCACGCGACACTTTCCTCGTTGATCCCCATCCATAACTTCTGGGATCGCGGGATTCCCGATGCTCTTCAGGAAGATAAAAACTTCGACACCCGCATCGCTGACTACCGGGCAGCGACACAAAACCAGTCGAACACATTGAGAGCGGGCGATCACTTTGAACTCGACTCCAATGGAACGCCGTTGTCAGTCACCGTTCTGACTGCCAGCCGCAATGTTATTCCGAACTCTGGCGAACCGAATCCCTTCGCCTCGGAAAGTGAAGACCGTCCGAGAGATGAATCTGACAACGCTTGCAGCTTGAGCCTGCTGTTTGAGTTCGGTGACTTCCGCTTCCTCTGCTGCGGCGATTTGACATGGGAAATTGAAGCCAAGCTGATGACTCCAAACAACCCGGTCGGAACAGTGGACCTGTTCATGGTGACACATCACGGATTGCCCACCAGCAACAATCCCGTACTCGTCAAAGCCCTCGACCCCACTGTCGCTGTCATGTGCAATGGCCCAACCAAGGGAGGCCATCCCGATTCGATCGCCACTCTTCAGTCATGTCAGTCGCTCGAACATCTCTACCAGCTGCATCGCAACGTCAAACTCGACGCCGATGCTCAAACGCCTGCCGAGTTCATCGCCAACTCAGAGCCAACCGAGAATTGTGATGGAATTGGAGTCAAGGCAAGCGTTCGTCCTGACGGGTCCAGTTATACCGTTCAAATCGGAAACGATGGGAAGCTGACCGAGTACAAGACACGAAAGAGATAGAGCAAGTTGCTCTTTCCTGTGCACTCGCTTGCGCTGTTTCACAAGTTAAAACACTGTGCTTGCTCGTGCGAGATCGTGCATACGAAATCAGAATATGCTCAAGTCGTAGCGATTGTGCGATTCGGGAGACCAATTCATCACAATCAATTTGTGACTGTTGAAGCAATGGGCGAAACTCTTCGACAGCCCCTCTCAAAATGAGTCGCGAAATTTGCGCCTCGCTCAGAAGATCACAGACTTCACGATCAGATGTGGTACGTTTGAATAACTCACCACTTTGCCGCTTCGCTCACTCCGAAGCGGCGACCATGAATGTCCTGTCGCGGCAGATCTAATCTGTCGCGACAGTTCTATTCACCGGTTATCGAAAGTCTGAACCTATGCTCAGGAACCTGACTCCCCTCGCTCTTGCAACTCTTCTTTGGATCACTGGACCCACTGATTCCGCTTCTTCAGAAGAGACCACGCACCCCGTTCAGCAATCGAATCATCAGATTCGTTCCCACAAGCAAATTCAGTCAAATCAGGTTGGGCCAGGTTGGTATTTCCGCTGTGCTCCATGTGAAAACGGCTGGGAGGTAAACCCGGTTCCACCACGAGTCGCACCTCGTGAACTTCCTCTGGCTTCAATGCCCAGACCTGTTCCCCCATCAGGAACAATCGGCCGCACCTATCAGATGATTTCGCGACCTGTCCCTGTGGAGAAACATCCGCGAACAGGCATGCTGGACGTCTATATCAACGGCGCTTACGAAGTGATTGTGCACGACATGAATTCACCGCGGATCGAGCAAAACATCGAAGGTTTTCGCGACGCAGAAGATGAGAACGTCTGGCACTTTGAATCCAACCCACTCTATCCCGGTCTCGATCACATTTACCGAGTGCAGGCAACATTCAAGAACGACGACGGAAGCGATTGGACTGATGCCCGCTACGTCCGCCTCATTATGGGCCGAGTCGTCGATCTCGACTTCTAAAGCATGTCGCTCTTTCCTATTCGCTCGCTTGCGCCGTCTCACTCATTCGAAAGCTGAGTTAGCTTGTGGGAGTCAGTTAAAACGAGTGTGGAGAAACCACCCAGTGAGATTCGAATTAACTTCGAATCCCGCGAATCAGGCGGTTCCTCACAACACTCATTGAACTGACAATTGTTTCGGGACCACTCTTTAGAGTCCCTTCTCTTCGCTCTTTCTTCTTCCACGAGTGCGAGAAAGTGATTTATTCAATGCCTGCAAGTAGCTGTAGGCACTCGCTTCGATCACATCTGTGCTGACTCCCTTTCCGTGGAAATTCAGCCCGTCAACGTCGATCGAGAGGCTGACTTCGCCGAGTGCGTCTTTTCCACTGGAAACACTTCGAACCGAGTAGTCAGTCAGCTTCGCAGTCACTCCTGTGATACGTTCGAGACATTTGAACGCGGCATCCACGGGACCATCACCCGTCGCTGCATCCTGCACAACTCGTCCGGTCTCATGCTCAAGCTCGATTGTCGCTGTCGGAATCGTGCCTGTTCCACCGAGAGTGTGGAAGTTTTTGATCGACCATTCCTGCTCAATCAAAGCACTCGACTGATTGTCGACAAGTGCAATGACATCCGAGTCGTAGATTTCCTTCTTCTTGTCCGCCAAAGCGATGAAAGCGTCAAAGACTTTCTGGAAGTCTTCATCTTTCAATGAGAATCCCAACGTTTCAATGCGATCACGGAAAGCGTGTCGCCCACTATGTTTTCCGAGCACGAGATTCTGGCCGACATAGCCGACATCTTCTGGCCGCATAATCTCATACGTCGTCCGTTCCTGGAGCATTCCATGCTGATGGATTCCGGACTCGTGAGCGAATGCGTTTTGACCAACAATCGCTTTGTTCCGTTGCACAGCCATTCCGGTCACATTCGAAATGAGTCGACTCGTCGGGTAGAGCTTCTTGGTATTGATCTTGGTCTCAACCTTGAAATAGTCCTGACGTGTCTTCAACGCCATAACCACTTCTTCCAGAGCAGCATTCCCAGCACGTTCTCCCAATCCATTCAACGTACATTCAATCTGTCGAGCCCCAGCTTCCACGCCTGCCAAACTATTGGCAACTGCCAACCCGAGGTCGTTGTGACAATGGGTGCTGATGACCGCACGATCGATGTTGGGAACGTTCGCTTTTAAGTAGGAAATCACAGTCCGAAAATGGTCTGGTGTGGCGTAGCCAACGGTATCCGGAATGTTGACAGTTGTGGCTCCCGCATCAATCGTTTTTTCCACAACCTCGCAGAGGAAATCGAGTTCCGTTCGTGAAGCGTCTTCAGGTGAGAATTCGACATTCGGAACTGTGATGTCGCTGCGAGTCGCCATCTGATCGCTCGCATACTTCACCATCTCGACAGCCCGACGGATAATTTCCTCCTTGGCCATCTTCAATTTGAACTCACGGTGAATCGCACTTGTGGCGAGAAAGACGTGAATTCTGGCGTTCTTGGCGTGCTGCAAAGCTTCCCAGGCGCGATCAACGTCTTCTTTTCGACAACGTGCCAAAGCACAAATCGTCGACTGCTCTCCATACATCTCCGCAATTTTCTGAACAGCCTCGAAGTCGCCTGGGGATGCAATCGGGAACCCTGCCTCGATCACATCGACTCCAAGTTCCACCAGCGCTTTCGCCACCTCAAGTTTTTCAGCAGTGTCCATGCTGCAGCCCGGAGATTGCTCTCCATCACGGAGAGTGGTGTCGAAAATGGTAATCGTGTCAGACATTGTGTCCCTTTCGGTGGACAATCGGGTTCTGAAAAATCACTGGTGCGAAGACTCGCAGAAAACGGAAATCAGGAAACAAAAAAACCCTGAGGCTTCGGAAAGCCTCAGGGTGAAATGGTCTGTCTATAATATCAGAGCATCAGCCTAAGACCTCCGGAGAGGAAGTAGACCTAGTAGCAGGTTGATCGAAATGGCGGATGCGTGATTCATAGGTATGAGATTAGATCGATGATTGAGCGGCGTCAAGTTTGACTCCAATCCTTTCGAAGGGAGCCACTCGACAAAACGTACAGCCTTACATTGATGTTTTCGGTCTGAAATTGACCGACTCTTCATCTGACTGCGAAAATTCAACGCTTTTCTGGACCCAAACCTCCAGGAACAAGTTCGCAGTGATTTCCGGAAAAAACGCGACTCAATCGCCGTCACGACTGAAAACTCAACGAAAATTCGCGGCTTCTTTCGATTCCGTTCTTGCGATTGAGGATCATCAACGGTTTCAGAGCGTCCGTGAATTCGAATCTGTTTGAATAAACCAACCGCGCCGCTTTCAGCCTGATTGTTTATCTCAAGAGACTGAGATTCCCAGCAGAATTGCAGAGTTTGTCGACGCAATTGGTTTCCAAACTTGCTCTCTGAGATCGCACCCGCCACATTGCACGCCTGTTTGAGTCGTGAGTTTCTCGAGCCTACAATTTTGTGAGTTCCCGTTCGTCACCACGGAACCTGAACCGACTGCCTTTAGATACGCATTGAATGGACTGCCGACATGTTTCGCGTCACGCAGGAAATTGACTTCTGTTACGGTCACCGCCTGCTCAATTACGACGGGAAGTGCAAACACCTGCACGGCCACAATGGGAAAGCCGTGATCGTCCTCCAGGGAGAGAAATTGGACGATCGCGGGATGTTGATCGATTTCACCGATATCAAAAGACGTGTTCGATGCTGGATCGAAGATAATCTCGACCATCGCATGATCCTCTGCGAACGCGATCCCATTCTCCCCTTTCTGATGGAGCAGGGAGAGCCCCTGTTCGTCATTCCTGACAATCCGACCGCAGAAAACATCGCAAAGCTCATTTACGAGCAAGCACGAGAACACGGGCTGCCAGTTCTCGAAGTCAGCCTCTGGGAAACCGTCCGGTCATGCGCAACGTATTCACAAGAGTCATCTCATTGAGATACCCAATACAAGCACGATTCGTCAGTTCTGTGAGAGCGGAATCAAACAGTCAGGCGTTTCGTTGCGGGCATTGTTGACTGTCGAAGAAATCGGGACCGCCTCAAAATTCTCCCACTCAAATGGCTGAATAAGCTCATTCAGCGCGGTCGGTTCGACTTCGTGATCAAGCCACACAGCTGCTGATTCTTCATTTAGAATCACCGGCATTCGGTCATGAATGGATGACATAAACGAGTTGGCCGCAGCTGTCAAAATGGTAAACGAGAGAATCTCTGACGGCTCATCTGAATCCGGTCCGGCAGTCTGCTTCAGAACTTCCCACAACCCCGCCATCACGAATGGAGAATCGTCCGTCTGATGGATATGGAACGGTTGTTTTTCCTTCCCGTTGCGTTTCCATTCATAGAATCCGCTCGCGGGTATGAGGCATCTTCGCCGCTTGAAAGCAGTACGGAACGACGGTTTTTCGGCGACGGTCTCCGATCGGGCATTGATCATCTTCGCCCCGATTCGCAGATCTTTGGCCCAGGACGGAATCAGTCCCCACCGCATTGGAGTCACAACGGGAGATCCGGACTCACCGAGGTGACAGACAATCGACTTTTGAGTGGGAGCGATGTTGAACCGGGTCAAGCAGGAATCGAACTCGTCAGGCTTGGAGCGTATCCCCTGCTCCGTTGTCCCAAAGAGCGATTCCAAATCGGCGGCGGTGATTCGAAGATTAAAGCGACCGCACACAAGTTCTCTCCACAGTTGTCATCGCGAGAGCGGCATCCGTGCCTCACAGACTTACCGGTGCAGGACTCTCACACTCCACATTCACTCACTTGGATCATTTTTGATTTGCTCGGCACTCACTCGCACGAGCAAACTGAGCCTTGTACTCGTTGAAACAGCCCAAGCGAGTGCAAGTTGCTTTAGTGAGCGGGAGGTGGAGAATTTTGGAAGGCTCGGTTTCGGAACATGAAATCGATGATGTTCCCTTCGTGCGGCTGGAGCCAATTGAGCTGCATCGTTTTCACCGGGCCGATGTTCAGGCGATCGATGTTGGTTGCATCCAGCAGTTGCCGCGACCAGTTTTCGTCCTCGGTGAGCACGCTGCAAACCAGAGTGGATCCGATTGTGCGAATCATTTTGTCTTGCGGGCATTCAACGACCGAAGCGAACGGGAACATGTACTCACTGTTCGCCAGGAAAGGCTCCGGGCTGCTGCAGTGGACAATCGTCGGTCGAAGAAAGTCGAATCGCTCTTCGGAGACCCAACGATCTCCATCCCGATATTTGGCAGTCACTTCCGTAACACCGTGCTCGCCGAGTTTCTCCTCGATCTGATCATTCATCGCTTCAGCCACACCTTTCGTTGTGAAGGCGGCGAGCGAAGCGTTCGGATCGGTCATCGGAAGCGGCGCGACAGGGCCAAGCTTCTCGGCAATCGCCTGAGCAATTTCTTCAGTGTGGCGAGAAGCCCAGATGCCTGAGGCATTAATACAACTTCGTCCGGAGTTCGCGAAAATGCTATCGACGAGGAGATCCAAGTGGTCTTCCCAACGATCCACCATGTCGTCGCCAATCAAGACTTTAGAAAACCCTGGACCATGTGCCTGGACACGTGGGTTCGCCGCGTATTGATCGATGGTCTGCTGGCCTCCGAAAATCATCGACCGCTCACAAGTTTCCATCAGAGCCGCCCCGCATTCGCGAGGTCCGGGGTACAGGCAGAAGACTTCCGCCGGAATCCCAGCTTCGACCATCGCTGCGAACATTCGGTATGGGGTCCACGGCTCCTGAGATCCCGGCTTGAGCACCAATCCCAGCTGCAACGGAATCAGCGGCAGCCAAAGCGTATGCACTCCCGGTGAGTTGTTCGGAAGAACGGCACCCAGCACAGGAGCTGTTGCCTGATAGCTGACCATGACACCTCGATCTCCCATCCCGTAACCGCGAGAGAGAATTTCGAAAGGCAGACCACGAGTCAGAGCTTCCAGAACTTCTTTCATGTGCTGCATCACGAATGCATTCTTCTTCATGTTGAATGCACACATGTGTTCGGGAAGTCCGGTCGTCGCTGATTGAATCCGACAGAAATCGGCAGGCGACTGAACTCCGTTTCCGAGCGGGAGTTCGGCCGACATGAACAACTCGCCAGCTTTCGCACACATCTCGCAAAGCTGTTCGATGGAGAATTCTCGAAGGCGATTTCTCGCATTCGCAGCTTTTCGCATGTCCATCTTGATCAAACCGCCGTTGGCTTGATCCATTTGCGCCAGTTCTTCGCCCGTTTCAAAGTGGACGACAGGAGCTTTGTCCATTGAGGTGTACGGTTTTCCCCAGCGAATTACGGGAATCTCAAGCATGTTCGACGACTTTCAGAAGATGGCTGGCAGCCAGCGGGAAATAAAACAATTCAACCTGTTCTCTCAGAACATCGTAGGAGTTTTCGACCGGTTGCCAAGTCCCCCGTCGTTCAACGAGCCCAGTCGCTCGCTTCATTCAGTTCTCGGTCGGCAAATCGGCAATTCGCGAGATCCGGAAAATTGGAACTGCACGACCGTTTGTTCACGAGTCAATCGGCAAAACAACGCGACCCCGCCAAAAGTCTTCTGGCAGGGTCGCGATGAGAATTTCAATTGAAATGCAGGCTAAACAGTGTTCGATGGAATCAGAAAGTCCTAGACGAACAACTCTTCGATGACGTTGCCTTCGCGGACAATCATCACTGGACGACCTGTGTTGGTGTGATATTCCTTCGTGTGGTCGATTCCGATGTTGTGATAGAACGATGCGGCGACATCATCGGGCGTGAAGCCATCGTTGAGAGGCTCCGTCGCTTTGTCGTCGGACTGTCCAAGCACTCGGCCGCCAGAAATTCCGCCACCGGCCATCAGCATGAACATGCAGCGAGGATAGTGGTCACGTCCGCCGCGTTCCTGATTAATCTTCGGAGTACGTCCGAATTCACCAGTCACATAAACAGCAGTCGATTCCAGAAGACCTTTTTGCTCCAGGCCATTCAAGAGGCCAGAGAGTCCTTCGTCCAAACTTGGAAGGAGATTGGTCTTCAGTTTGTCCCAGTTGTCGCGATGTGTGTCCCAGCCACCGGTTGAAACCGTGACGAACCGCACGCCGGCTTCGACAAGTCGAGTCGCCAGTAGACAGCTCTGACCGAACGCGCCTTCGCCATACTGGCTCGCGAACTGCGGATTCTCAAGACTCACATCGAAGGCGTCTCTGGCACGCTTCGAAGTAATCATCGAGTAGGCCTGCTGTGAAAATCGATCGAGTCCATCGAGCAGTTGATTGTCTTTCTCGAAGCCAGCGAACGTGGTGTCGAGACTGTTGAGCAAGCTCTGTCGCTTCTCAACATCCGAAATCGTCAATCCGCTTCCGAGTGAAATTCCACGCACAGAATATGGACGTCCTGCTTGCGGAGTGGAGTTGGTATGAAGTGGAGCGTACTTCACGCCGAGATACCCCGGTGTCTGAGTCGAACGCGGGATGGAAACAAACGGAGGCAAGTCTGCTGGTCCGCCGAGTTCGCGGGTCACAATTGCTCCGTAACCCGGAAACTCCAATGAGGGCAACGGACGATTTCCTGAGTTGACGTACTCTGATCCCAGTCGGTGTGCAGCGAGTGTGTGGCTGACGCCTCGAAGAATCACGAACTTGTCCATCGAAGACGCAAGCTTCGGGAGGTGCTCCGAAATTTCGATTCCCGGAATCTTCGTCTGAATCGGTTGGAATTCCCCTCGATATTCATCGGGGGCATCAGGTTTCAGATCGAAGGTGTCCATGTGCGAAGGACCACCGGGAAGATTGATGAAAATCGCCGACTTGGCTTTCGCAGCCTGGTTGACCTGTCCGGCTTCGCTCATCTTCAAGAACGACCCCAGCGACAGAGAAGAAGCACCCACTGCCCCTACTCGTAGAAAATCGCGTCGCTGCATCCCGTCGCATGTCTTATGAATCGCCATAGTTTCTGTTCCTGTTGAAAAGTTGAAATCAACTGGTGAATGATGTTCGCGGTCAGTAAATCTTTATGAAATCAGTTAACGCAGACTCACCAAGCATGGCCCCGTCTTTCGAAGCCATGCTTGGAAAAGATGACTAGTGGTTAACGAGAAACTCTTTCGTGTTGAGGAGTGCCCACATCAGGTCTTTGATCCCTGCGTTGAGGTCTTCCGAGTCTTTCAAGTGAGCCATGGCAATGGTCTGCTCAGACTCGCTTGGGAATCGACTGACAGTCCGCAGGTAAGCTTCCTCGATCAGTGCGTTGAGGTCTTGTTGTGATTTCTTACCTTCATTCGCAGTTGGTTCTGCGGTGAGCGGAAGAAGCTGAAGTTCAGTGGCTGCCAGTTGTTTCTCAAGTTTTGTGACCTGACCTTTACTGCCAGCTTTCTCGGCCTTCTTCAATTGGCGCTGCAACTGAGCCATGCGACGTTCGAGGTTTTCGACTTTCCGCTTGACACCCGCGTCTGCCGCTTTTTCCTGCGACTGACGGCTCAAGCTGGCCAGCCATCCGTTTCGATCATCGAGCATGTTCAGCGTGTCATCATCGTTTCGAACGAAGAGCGTCTGCAGAAGACTTGCTTCCGAAGAACGATCGCAATCGCAATTGCTCTCTCGAGTTGAACGTCCAAAGACTGACAACGCGTAATCGATGCCGCCTCGGGCATTACGAGGTGGAGATGTTTGAGTCAGTGCTCGGCCGTCGAGATCGTTCGTGAAGAGTTCAGCACGATCGTCGTTCAACGTCGCCATGGTAATTGCATCGTAAGCGACTTCGGCGGGGAGTCGTCGAGGGACTGCCCGACTGAAGTTTCGCTCATCATGAATGTTTGTCTCGGTCGGTTTCCATGAGCGTTGGTAGGTGTCGGAGAGGCAAATCTCCCGATGGACCCACTTCATGTCATATCCACTGTCGATGAATCCCTGTGCGAGATAGTCCAGCAATGGACCGTTGCTGGGAGGATTCCCCAGCGACAAATCATCTGTCGGCTCGACAATTCCCCGGTTGAAGTAATTCGCCCAGACACGATTCACGAATGCCTTTGCGAAGAGTTGAGTTGGACTCTGTCGAAGCCAGTCCATCAAGGCAGTCCGCGGATCGTCGATGTTGTCGACATCCACAGTCTGTTCCCCAAGCAGTCGGGCCATTTTGCCTGTAGCTTGTGCTTTCTTACCCTTCGCTTTTGCTTCCGCGATTTTCTTCTTTTGAGCACCGGTCAAGCGCGGCGTTGAGATCGTCAGCTCCGGAAACGGAATGGTCTTGCCATCTTTCAAGGCTTTTTCCATTGCCCGTCGTTGTTCGTTTCCGTTGAGGTCTTTGAGACCAAGTTCCTCGACGATCTCGTTGTACTCTTTGCGGTCCGCTCCGTTTCGAGCAAAGTTCACGCGAGTGAAGAACTGTTCAAACTCCTGAAAATCTTTCTGAGTCCACACATCGAACGGATGCTTGTGGCACTGAGCACACTGAATTCGCGTGCCCATGAAGGTGTAAGCGAAACCAATCGCGCGGTCTTCAGTCGCCCGAAAGTTGTTACGTCCCCAGAAGTAAATCAGTCCGTCCTGATCAGCATACGAAGCGTCTTCATCGCGGGCGTAGCTACTCATTCTCTCGCTGTATTCGCGATAATTCTCGCCGGGTTCCCGACTATTGGCGATCACGATGTTCTCAACGATCTGATCGTAAGGAACGTTGTTTTCAATCCGTTTGTAGATCCAGTCGTACCAGTCTTCACTGCCTCGCTGACGGTTAGAAGGATTGACATTATTGAGCGCCTGATCGTTGCAGCCCGTCCAGTCGCAAAGCTGTGTTGTCCACCAGGCTGAGTAGGCTGGTGAGTCGAGCAACTCATCGATTTTTCGCTCGCGTTTGTCAGCGGACGAATCCGCGAGGAACTCTCGAACTTCTTTCGCAGTCGGAAGAGTTCCGGTCATGTCGAGGCTGACTCGACGAAGGAATTCGGCGTCGGTACAGACATCGGAAGGAATGATTCCCATCTTGCTCAGCTTGTTCACGACGTGCTCATCAATGGCCGTCGTCGCTGCGAGTTCAGGGAAGTTGCTGCCTGTCTGATCGGAAACCGGGCGGAGAACTGGAATCGGAACAACTGCCCCGTCATAGGCGACGACAATATGCGAGTCGCCCACCTCTCCAGAACTGACGACGCCATCTTCATCAACCTGACAGATCGTTTCGTCGTTTGTCGTATATCGACACAAGCAAGTCACGTCTTCTTCGGTTCCGTCAGCCCAAACCGCAGTCACCGACAGTGGTTGATTTTGATTCTTATTCGAAAACTGAATCTCTTTGGGTGATACAACCAGAGCGTTCAACTTCAGCGGAGTCTTGACCCCTTTTGCTCCGCCTTCGATCCACTTCAGGAAAACAGTATGTTCCCACTCCCCGACATCCATTCTCTTGCCACCTTCGTGTGGCTCAATAAGAGTCGGCTTCTGAAGCGCGTAGCTGTCCAGCGGTTCGTCTGTATCAATCCGATCAGACAGCCCTTCGTGATCCATTTCGAAGTCGTACCCGAACAGCGAGAGGCGAAATCCCCCCTGCCCCTGGAACGAGCCGTGACACGCACGACCGTTACAGCCCAGACGTCCCATGAGTGGAACAACGTGCTTCTGAAAGTCCGGAATCTCAGAAACATCTGGCGACTGAAAACGATCTCGCAGACTTGCGATCACATCGTCAGCGTTCGACTCCTGAGTTGCTCCGAAGAGCATGGCTCCGGCTAATGCCAGAATCGAAAAGAATCTGAACTTCGGTCTTAGGGTAGGGCGCTTCATAGAGGGTCCTCTGTTATCTCAAGCGATCAGCAATCCGGATGAATTGACTGATCAATCAAATTCCGTCGGCGTGTCTTTGTCTTGATCTGTTCTACTGTTTCTTATCCGAAGCTTTGCTCGGAGATTGAGTTGCGGCTCTCTCGGACTTGGAAGAATCTGAATCTCGCTGTGGGGAACTGCGTTGCTCCTTCACGTTTCTCTTCGCTTGGGATTCTTCACTTCGCTGCTTCGTGACCGCTCGATTTCTCGCCGATCGCAGGAGCCGATTCAGTTCGTTCTCGGCAAGCTGATCGGTGTTGTTTTGCAAGTCGGCAATCTGTTGTTCCATACGGTCGATTCGTTCCTCGAGCTTTTTCTGCTCGTGAGCAAGTTGTGTCGCTCGGACCCGGTTTCGTTTCACCAGAAGTTTACGAATCTGCTCGCGAGCTTCTTCATCCATTCCGGACATCGAGCGTGCCACGAGAAGTCGAACGCGGGAATCGATTTTCCACAGCTCAATCTCGGTCTCGTAACGATCAGGCATTCGCTCTTTGAAACGATTGAGCCGCTCGCTGCTTTCAAACAACTCGGCAATCGCTGACTCATAACGTTGAGGATCCATCTCCTTCAGCTGTGAAATCAGTTTGTGGAGCTCGCGGTGATGCTCCTTCGCGAACTCAAGAGCAACCGTTTCCTGCTGTTTCGTGAGACTTTCCTTCTTGTCCTGAGCTTGAAGCGATGTATTCAACAAGAGGACAAGCGAAAGCACCGCAGCGAAGGAAATCTGCCAGGCAATTTTGACGCAGAACGTCATCACAATGGCCCTCCCTCAGATGAAGGCTCATCGAGTTTCATGTCGTCGATCAGAGACGATGCTTCAACCGCTGCGAACATCCAATCGGGAACATCAAGTTCCGCCGACACAAATAATGGAGACGACAACAATTCGGCTTCCGCCTCAGCATCAACGTCGTCAATGAATTCGACTTGCTCTTCCGCGCTCAATTGGGCCCAGACGTCGATGGCGTTCACGTCGTCACTGGTTACCAGTTGGTCGCGAAGCGAGCGCTCTGAATCTTGCCCCTGGAACGCTGACCCCGCTCCCCAAATCAGAACTCCCATCACACAGCTGGTCACAACAACGGCGAGCGTACGGCTGAGTTCCCAACGCGAGGACCGATCCTTCGTCCCGGGTGTCGTGACAGATCTCAATGAGACGGATGACCGTGAAACGGCTGCCGGTCGAACACTGGCCTCTTGAACTGTTTGTGTTGCACGCGACCGATGGTTCAGCGCTTGAACTCGCGAGCTTTCAGCAGAGATACGGTGACATGCTGCTTCGAGGAGAACCTGATCGACGAACGCTTCCTGTGCTGAATGGTTCGTCGTCAACAACGCTTCGAATGATCGTCGCTCTGCTTCCGACATGTCATCGCACAGATAGCGATGAGCATCGAGCAGAAAGTCATCTTGTTCAAGAAAAGGGTTCATGCGAGTTCGTTCGTTATCCAATCAACTATGTCTCGATGCGTCGAGACTCTCGTATTCTTTCAATCGTTCGTGCAGCAGTTTTAGGGCTGTCTGCATTTGAGAGAGGACTGTTCCCAGCGGCAATTCGCACTCATCCGCGATCTGCTGAAAGGTCTGCTCTCGATAAATTCGGCGTTCCACAATGTTCTGATATTTCTCTGGCAGAGTCTCAATCGCTGCCTTCACACTACTGACTCGCTCATCGGTGAGAATTTGATCGAAGGGTTGACCCTCGTCCCGCGCTGACAGCGTCTTACCGACCGCGGAATAGGCTCGCTTCTGGGTCTCCCGCCGTCGACGGAGTTGCATCGCTTCGTTAAAAGCGACTTGGAACAACCACGCTTTCTCCGCCCCCGCTTGGACGACTCCCCCTTCGGTCAAGGCTTTCTCAAATGTCATCTGAAGTGCTTCCTCTGCAACCGCAGAGTCACGAAGCAACCCCACCAGAAACACGCGAATCCGGGGCGAAAACTCCGTGTACCAAGACGTCAACAACGCCGAATCAAGTTGTTTTGACTCATTGGAATGCACGAACAAAGACCTTCATCACCCAGTAAGATGAATTCACATCGATGATTATTGAAACAATCTCCCACTTTTCCGTCGAGGCTGCACACGATTGCGTCGTAAACAGCTACTGCAAAACCACTTAAAACCTCCCGAAAAGAATGCAAATTGTCTAACCCGAGTCCAACTCCGCTCCATCAGCAAGACAATTTCCTCCGGTTTGTGCGATCGTTGGAACCGTTTCACTTTGCCTCAGTTGAACATTCCGAACATTGCAGCCGTTCCATTCAAATGGAACAAAAGTACTGGAATTAATGACGATGTGGCGGAAAGATGGAGTCGATAAGCGCGAGAGAGCAACTTGCAACTGCCTGTCCGTAATCCCGCGAGAAACCGACTTTGAGTCATTCGCTCGCCAGCACAGGGACGAGAATTCGGACAGGGTTCTGCTTAAGAGACGTGACACTTTCCACTCGTGAGGTCCAGCCACAATGTTCAGCATTCAAGTCCGAACATGCCTGCCAGTCATCGCGTGCTTGATCGGACTTTTCGGCAGCTCCATCAATGCAGATGAAGTCACACTCAAAAATGGAATTCGACTGAGCGGAACTGCCGTTCAGGTCCCCGGGCTGAACACTGCCACCATCGCAAGAAATACGACCATCGTCGGACGCATCGACGCATACTGGATGGTCGATGACGGAGTCCGCCGCTTCTTCGTTCATCGGAAGAATATCGAAGGCGACGTCCTCGAAGATGATGATCTCGCCCGGCTGGTCACTTTCGACATTCCGCAAAAGCGTTCCTCTCGCAGAACCGGTCCATCGCTGGTCGGCGGATTCACAAGCATCGAACCATTCGATCGATCCGGTTGGCGGACGGTCATTCTGCAATCGTCGGATCGAAGCGTACCGATCGTTCAGGGCATCACACAGCTGCGACCTGATTACGTCAAAGTTGAGGGACTGACGCACCAATGGGAGTACTGCCTCGACACGAAAACAATTCCGTCGGAGGTCGTCCAATCCTTGATCGAACAGGTTTCCGATCCGACCGACGTCCGTGATCGGAAAGCGATCGTCACTTTCTACGCCCAAGGACGAATGTTCGGACAAGCGAAACAGGCACTCTCCGACATCGCAGCCGATTTTCCCGACGAGCAGGACTGGGCTGAGACGACTCAAACCTATCTCGAAGAATCCCTCGCTCAAGCAGCGATCAACGAGCTCGATCGTCGCCGGGAAGCCGGCCAGCATCGACTTGCTTATTCGATTGCCCAAACGGTTTCGCAAGACCGCGTGAGCGCCAGCGTGTACCGAAAGTCTCAGGATGTGGTCCGGGAGTATGAACTGGCGATTCGCGATCGAGATCAAGTCGTGATCATGCTGGACATGCTGCAAGCTGAGATTGAAGACGAACAGGCCGCCGCCCTTCGTCCGCTGAAGTCACAACTCATCGATGAACTGCACTACGACACCATCGATCGGCTCACTCCCTTCCTTCGAGCGACTCAAGACGAAACGCTCACCCCCGATCAGAAACTGGCCCTGGCTTATTCCGGATGGGTGATCGGAGAGTCCAATGCGGTCGTCGATCTTGAAGAAGCAATCTCGCTGTGGAAAGCTCGATTCATAGTGCTGGAAATCCTCAGAAACACAAACGATCCCGTTCAGGATGATCATCTCGTCGAACAGCTTCAGTCACTTGAGTATGTCGGCATCGATCGACTGACGACGATGCTTTCGCTGCTCCCTCCTCCGCTTGAACCGCCAGTTGTTCAGCCCGGCGTAGTCACACAGCAGGTCATCAACAATCCTGAATCGACAGAGCCCGAAACTTACTCCGTCATCCTCCCTCCGGAGTATTCGCGAAACAGCCGTTACCCGCTGCTCGTGGTTCTGCGGAGTGCGGGGAGAACGTGTGAAGACGAAATCCACTGGTGGGCAGGCGATGGTCAGAACACCGGATGGGCTCAACGACGCGGATATATCGTCATCGCCCCAGAATATGCTGAAGAATCGGAAACCGTATACGATGGAAATACTCGGTCACACCAAACGGTGCTGAACGCGATCAATGACATCCGAAAGCGCTGCCGCATCGACTCCGACAGAATTTTCCTGGCCGGTCATGGCATGGGAGGAGATCTTTGCTTCGATCTCGGAATGTCTCAGCCCGACTGGTTCGCAGGCATCGTGCCGATCACCGGTCAGTGCAGTCGAATCTGCAACTACTACGACGAAAACGCTCCTCACACCAGCTGGTACATCGTGAGTGGAGAACGTGATCGAAACACACTCGACGCGAACGCGATTCCGTTGAACAGCATGATGTCGCGCGGGCATGACGTCACCTACTGTGACTACAAAGCTCGCGGTTACGAGTCGTACGGTGAAGAGCAGGAGCGTATCTTCGAGTGGATGCAATTCACGCGAAGACCAGCACTGAGCGAATTATCAGAGTGGGAAGCTTCCAGCCTGAGAAGTTCCGAGAATCAATTCTATTGGGTCGAAGCACGCGGAATGAAAGACGAACTCTTTCCGGAAGATATCTGGTCCAGTCCGCGTCCAAAAGTTTTTTCCGGTCGCGTTTCACCCGGCGGCACGATTTACGTCAACGTTCCAGCACATGGAGCGACAGTCTGGCTGTCTCCTGACGTTTTCGATTTCAGTCAGCGCTGCGAAATCCGGCTCAACTCCCGCTCTCGCCCTGCTTATCGCGACTTCGTGAAACCATCAATCCGCACCATGCTGGAAGGCTTCCGCGCACACGGCGACACGAATCGTCTCTATTGGGCACGCATCGAAATCTGAAACAGCGAGACGTCTACGTGCTAAACATCTTCAGAACGTAAACTGTCAAAACATAAACAGCATCGCGGAAATCGTCGCGATCACTCCCGCAATTCCCAGAACGATATACCAAGCAGGTTTTCGAGCGAGTCGAGGCGCTGTGTCGATTTGGAATTCCCCGCACACCGGACAAACATCTGCATCGATGTAGATCGGACTGCCGCATCCGGTGCATGGAACTGTCAGTTCATCATCAGCAGAATCCTCAGCCCATTCTCCCTCTGAGAATTCATCTGAGTAAGAGCCTTCGAAGTCTTCCTCGTCCGGACTCCAATTCATCTCGCACGTGCCTCGACCAGAACGCAGCGGAATCCGACAGCATCATCGCCCCCAGCTTTAGGAAACGGCTTCCTCGTCTTCAGCCTCAGCAGCGAATAGGGATCTTTCCAGGAGCCACCCCGAATCGTGACTTCCGTCGAAGTGCTGGAACGAAAGAGGCCATCCTGGGTCGTTCGACCTCCGGGAAAGTCGGGCGTCCAATCGTCGAGACAATATTCCCACAGATATCCATGGATGTCATAAAGCCCGAAAAGATTCGGTTTCAGCACACCCACAGCAGGGTCATTTCCCGCCGCGTTTCCGGTGTGCCACGCATAGTCATCGAGCCTGCTCGCTTGGGTTCCCTGATCCCCATCCAATCGCGGATTGTCACCAAAGCTGTAAGCCGTATTTGTGCCTCCCTTGGCACAATAGAGCCATTCCGTTTCAGTCGGCAGGCGGACGACCTGTGTCTCCCCGATCAGATTTTCCTCGCGGAGAATACTCGTCAATCGCGTGCAGAACTCGACAGCATCCTCGTGTGATATTCGTTCCGCAGAGTTTCTTGGTCCCTTCCAGCGACTTGGATTCTCTCCCATCACAGCTTCGTAGAGATCCTGGTAAACCTCATATTTGGAAATCTGAAACGGATTCGTAAACGGGATCACAATTGTCTGAGGATCTTTCGAATCATCTTGAGCAAGACTCTCCACTTTCAATGAGTCGGGGAATCCTTCCTCACCGGGACGAACAGAGACGAACTCGGAGAGAAATGTTTCGAACAAAGCTCGCTGCTTTGACGTACGTTCTTCTCCCCAAGCTTGACCGCGACTTGTTGTGATAAGAGCGATCAGCAAGCACACCACAGCCCATCGCCTCGTGGCCAAGGCCATCGCATCCTCCCCACGAGAATTCGCAATCAGTGCATTTTTCATGATGCTTCCCCGTTCGATTCCGGATCGTCCACCACCTCGACACCCGATCTTGGAACTGATGCTGGAACTTCAATCGCCTGAGGCAATCGATTTTCGATCGGAAGATTGACCGTAGACCGAACGTGCAGATCGCGTTGTGGGAACGGAATCTCGATTCCTTCCTTGGCGAACTCATTATTGATTGCTACATGCAACTCATGAATCGTCAGCAGACGAAACTCAAGATTCGGCAGAAAACCTCTCAACGTGAAGTTCAACGAACTGTCAGCGAAGCGGTCCATCACGCACACGGGCGGCGGTTCTCGAAGAAGTCGCGGATGGTTCTCGGCACACTTCAGAATAATCCGTTGGACGAGTTCGGGATCGGAGCCGTACGCAACCCCGACTTCAATCACGATTCGATTAGTCGAGTCGGTCAACGTCCAGTTCAACAATTTCCCGGTGATAAACTCGCGGTTCGGGACGATGTATTCCTTCCGATCCCAGTCAGTGATCGTCGTCGCACGAATTCGAATCTTGGTCACCGATCCGGAAATTTGATCGATGGTTACGATGTCACCCAGTCGAACCGGTTGTTCGAACAGAATGATCAAACCTGAAACGAAATTGGCAAAAATTTCCTGCAAACCGAAGCCGAGACCGAACGTCAAAGCTGCCGCCAGCCATTGGACTTTTTCCCAACCGATATCAAGTTGAGCACTGACGAGAAGGACCCCGAAAATGGCAATCAAGTACTGCGTAATGGCCCCGATCGCATAGCGACTCGACTTCTCGAGCGGTAACCATTCGAGCAGAGTGATCTCCAGCAAACCGGGAACGTTCTTCGCCGCAGTCGCTGCCAATGCAGCAATGAATAGCGCAGACACAAGACTCGGCAGCCCGAGTTCGGTCCCCGGGAGAGTCCACTGATCGAAGTACTGAAGCGCTGGTAAGACATCGCTCCAAATGTTCCAGATGATGAAGATCGACATGATCGTCAACGTCGTGTTCAACAGTCTGCGAGTCTGCGAGCTGACTTCCGCAAGATTCGATTTCTGCTCCTCCGTCTCTGGAGCGACCGAAGCTCCAGCCTCTTCCAATTTCGTTTTTGCAGCTCGACGTAACCGAGATTCTTCCAGAGCCAGACGACGCTGCCGGAGAGCCAACCACCGGAACATGATTGCCCGTGAGAACACGACAAAGAAGAAGACCGCGATCGTCTCCAGAAGATCCATCGTGATGCGGTGCGTCGCGTAATAAAACCCCATCGCAGTCAACAACGACATACCGATCGGAAACGCGATAGCGAGAACGTGAAAGATCCGCAGGAACCGATCCAACCATCCATCTGAAGATGGCTGCGACCACATCGTGGCGATTCCGTTGTGCGGATTCGTCAATCGATACAGCTTCGCCGCCAAGATTAAATACGCGCCGATCGTGATCAACCGAACAATTGTTTCCGTATCACCCACGGTTTTCCAGGCATCAAGGATCGCGATGACCACAGTCAACGGAACGACGAAGAAGATCAGCTCGTTCGTCTGCCAGTTCAAGACTTTGCAGGCATCTTTGGACCAGCCGAAGTGAGAGATGCCCAGCCCGGATGGCCGACTGACGTTTCGAACAAACTCTAAAAACGTGACGATACTGCCAACGATAATGAGGTTTTTTCCGAGCGTCGCAAATTGATGCAGCGCCTGCGGGTTGGAATCGATGACGAAAGCATTCGAAAGCCGCCAGCCCAGAAACAGAAACGGAGCCCCCACTACCGCAGACTTACTGAGTGTCATCAGCAACGATTGAATGGTCGGCTTCATCGACAGATTGAGTCGACTCGCTGCTTTCTTTCCAGTTTGCAGAATGCGTTCAGTTTGTCGGCGTCGTGTGAAAAGTAGAACTACCCACAGCAAGAGTGCGACGAAGTAGAGCGTGGGGTTCTTCTGAAAATCACCTCGAATCTGATCGAAGAAGGCCAACCAGTTTCCTCGATCGGCCAACACATGCAGACTCGCGACATCTGATGTCAGACCTCTGAGAGTGATTGGATCGTGGCTGCGAATCCACAAGACACGCTCGTCGATATATTCCGCAAACTGTTCACTCAGATTCGCGAACGAGTTCTGGGCTGCATCGTAGCTTTCGAGACTGTCGATTTTCTTATCGAATGCGACAATCACCGCGTTGAGGGCATCACGTTGGTCGAGAAATGCGGTGCGAATCTCTTTCGCAATTGCCTCTCGCTCATCTGTGTCGAGATTGTCGTTGGCTGGCACTTTTCCCAGAATCGCGTTGATCTCGTCTTCAACTTCGTCCAGCTTATTCCGTTCTTCGCGGTAGTCGAAGAAGTCGAGATACGCTTCTTCGTAGTCTTCATTGCGCAGGAGTGCTTCACTACGAAGAACACTCGGAGAAGGGAGCAACGAGCGCTGCTGGCGAAGTCGAATTCCAAAGCTTTGGCTTGTTCCGGTTCGGTCTTCACGACTTTGAAGCTGCTCAAATTCCTCTTTCAGCGAAGAAATTTGTTGATCGACTTCGGTCAATTCGCGTTCAACTTCCTGCTGGCTGGTCTGAACTTCCAGTTCGGTCTCAATGATCGCTGCCGTACGGAAATAGACGTCAGCCAGGGCGATACTCCACGGTTCGTCGGCTTCTTTCGCTGCGTTCGCCTGTTCCTTGGCGAGATTGAGCCGGTTCCGCGCATTGGAACGCCGTGCTCGATTGACCTGCTGGGAAAACTTGGTCACTTCCGCTTTCAGAATTTCGACGCGCAACAACTCTTTCTGCTGTTCGAGCCGAAGCAGGTTGTTCGCTTCTTCTGCATTGCTTAACGCCAACTCTTCCTGCAGGGCAGTCGGTTCAGCGTCCAGTTTCTGCCGAGCTGCAAGGAGCGCGAGATACTTGGACATCTCGGTGAGATTGGACTGATCCACCTCTGCAAAACGGCTCAGTTCGGTCTGGAGTTCGGTTCGCTCCGTCGGGATGGCGACGAGTCGATCTTTGATGGTTCGCTGTCGCTGAGTCCGGTCATCGATCGCCGCTTTTAACTTGTCGATGCGTGACTGAACCTGAACCAGTTCGCTGTTCTTGACCGCAAGGGCCTGTTCCAACTCGGGAAGCTCCAGAGTGTCGCTGGGCGTCTCGGGAGACAACTTCTGCGCGCGTTCAAGCTCAGCCTGAAGATTCGCTCGTCGTTCAGGAATACTCTCCAGCGAATCCTTGGCGAGCTTTTCTCTCGCTGCAAAATCTTTAGCAGCAGCCAGACTCAGCGTTGCTTTGTCCAGATTCTCCAGAGCCGATTTTTTCTGCTCTTCCGTCAGATCGGCAGAACCTTCGATCCGACTGCGGAGCGCGTCGATCATCTCGCGAGAGACCGACATCCCGGACGGATCCTGGACTCCACTCGGAGGAACCGGAGTATCGTTCGGCTGAGCCAGGACTGTGGAAAAAGAAATGGTCCACCAAAAGGTGAAGGCACAACACCATTTGGCAATCCGTAGCAACTGCATGGAATAACTCATCCGTGATCAATGGGAAGTAACACGCCACACACGTTCAGCAATCACCGTGTCTCAGAATCCATGAGAACTTGGGAATGTTCGATTCTCCGCAAGAGGTGAATCAACACACCGCTGACGTGTTCGTGCGCGTTTGTGAAATCCGTTCTAAAAAAATGCAAACAGTCCGGGAACCGGAATCGTCGTCGAAATCGTTCAACAATTCCAATTCCAGCTTTCAGACTGCTTCAGTTTATGGCAATGCCGACCTGCCGCAACGTTCGATCCCTCTCATCCGCGACCGATCCGCGCATTCTTATTCAACCAGTTCCACTTCAACGTCAATTCGTTTTCCGTTGCGGAGAACAGTCAGAGGCACGGTATCGCCGACACTGTAGTTGAGTTTCAAAGCGAGCTGCCACTCTGGAGTCGTCAATGGCAGCGGTTTGCCATCCATCGCGATGATGAAATCGCCGACGTGGACGCCAGCTTTTTTGACTGCCTTTCCTCCAGCAGTCGTTCCGTTGATGAATTTGACTTCAAGCAGCCCTTCATTTTCCGGAATACCAAAATCAGAACGCGCAGAGTCTTCAGCCGGTGGAGCCCAGGTTCGAATGTTCGGTGAAACGGAATACAGCGATCCACGCCACGAAGGATTTGTTTTCTTCCACCCCTTCTTAAGAGACAACTGGTGATCGCCTGAACGACTTCCGGTCACTGTCAGACTGACATCTTCATTCGGGAGTTGATGGAGAACGAACTGCATGTCAGCGATCGAAGTGATGACCTGACCTTCAATCGCTTCAATCTCTTCCCCGGCGACCAGCCCACTTTCGGCAGCTGGAGTCCCTTCAGCAATCGACTCAATCCGACGACCGTCATCACGCACAATCGACAGGCCGATATTTTGCGGAAGCGGATATCTCCACAATCGATCATTGTTGAACGTTCCCTCTCGCTGCGCAGCACGGTTCTCTGCATCGTGGATCATGTGACAATGAATGCAGTTCTGCCGAGTCGTGAGCCCCTCGAGCGTTGCTGCGTGATCCATCCCGGGGAGCTGAAGTGCTGACCGTGTTTCCTTCTTGGGACCGCGTTTTTCAACAAGCAGCTCACGGTTTTCGGGATAGTTCTTATGAAGCTCAAGCACTCGCTCCATCGTTTTCTTCAAACCGGCAATCGAGTTGTAAGCATCAGCCCCTTCTTCGCTCTGTGTTCCGTATCGAGCGTAAACCGTTCCGTCAGCGTTGATGAACATCGCTGCCCAGTTGAGATCGTAGTCAAACTGAAACTGATCCAGATCGACTGTCTTCATCTCGACCTGTCGAACGGGGATGAAGTGTTCACGTGCGAACTCAGCAATCACTTCGCTCCCTTGTGCCACCTCAGCGTCGAACCCAGCACAGTCGCGACACGGAACACATCGAAACGTGACAAATATTGGCTTGTCTTCTTTCTGAGCTTCTTCTCGAGCACTTGCAATGTCGTTATACGTCCAAAGATCGACAACGTTGCGTGCGTGCTCATCATTGATTCGATCAAGCAAGTCCGGAACACCGTCTTCCGCAACACTGACACTTGCCACAAGACAAAGAGATGCCGCCATCGCGAGACATCTTCGACTAAGTTCATTCATTAGGAGACTCCGTGTTGGGATTTGAAGACGTCGCATCCTGAGACTCTTCAGGATTCGAATAGTCCAGAGCGACGGCGGATGTGCGTGTTCGTAAGACAACTTCTTCTGCCTCAAGATTACCAGACAGATGGTAAGAAGGAACCGGATTCAAACTCTCATCGGTATGAAGCAACTCCCCGGAGCGGCGATCGTAAACACAGACGCGACTCATTGGGACCTGCTGGTCCATCGCGTCCTCGGGAAATCGTGATTCTGCCGTGACAAACACCGGTAAGTCGACAGGCTGATCGAGAGGAAACACCGTGTTTTCAAGCGGACGAATCCATGCAGGTTGGCCGTCTTGCCGTTCAAACAGAATCGCAATCCCGTTGACCAACTCTTTACGAAAACCTTTTCTCGTTTGTGGTGCATTCACCAAACTAGGATCACTGACTGCTTCGGAGAAAATCACGAGACAATCATTCTGACCGACGCTGCAGACAATTCGCTCGATATCTCGATCTGCGAGCTCGTCAATCTCCTCAGCAAAGAACAACTCACCCGTCTCCACGTTAAAGATTTCGACTTGCCCCTCTTCACCGAGGACTCCAAATCGGTCGCGATCGAACTCAAAAGGAATTGAAGACGTTGGAAACTGCTTGACCCACACCGGCTCATCAGTCGCCAGGTCCATCCAGCGTAATTCCAACTGACGCCCTTCACTCGAAGCAATATCTCGCTGCTGAAGTTCGAATCTCCCGAGACCATACAGCGGAGTCACGTCATCAGATTTGAGGAGTTTTTCTCCAACCTGACTTCCGTCGATCGCTGAGAGAATTTGGAGCTTCTTTTCCGAGGGACTTCGGACAATCACCCACTGATCGTCGCCGACACATTTTGCCCGCTTCGGAAGATCATAACGCCGCCAAAGTTCTTCGCCGGTCAATGGATCAAATGCAACTAGCATGCCCTTTTGTTGAATGCAGAAGTACCCCGGTCTGACCGGACCAACACTGGCAGCCTGATGCCCGAATTCGTTCAATCGTTCGTCAGTCGGCGATGGAAATCCCGATGTCGATTCCATGGGATGCGTCACGAATGAGAGCAGATAATTCGATCGATCACCGAGCGTATCAATCGTTTGTCCGCCAAGTGGCCACAACTGACGCGAGTTCGGATTTCCCTGAGCATCAAACGGGGAAAACCCCATGACCTCGCTGCCAACCTGCATGACAAGAAGTTTTCCCAGCGCCCACGCCCGTACAAGTCCTGGTTCGTATCGCAAACCTCGAACAGTTGGCGGCAGATAGGCGTTCCAGGGACGCGACCACTGACTCCCCGAGAACTGCAATCCGCGATGCCCGGGCACATCGATCCAGACGTTCCAGTCCGTCGCCACGCGCCCACACGCATCCGAAACGGTAATCGGCAGAAAATTGACGAGACTTCTACCCGAAGCTTGAATCCTTTTTCGAGGAGAACGTAACGGCCACGTATCCGAAGGCTCACTTTCTTCAGAATCCGTCGCTTCGACGGTACATGCCTCAAACTCAAGCTGAAGCAACCGTTCTTCGATCGAATTTTCCAGCAGTTGTCGCTCCAGAATGCTTTCCGAATCGACCAGATCCAACCACGGTGTTCTAGCTAGAATTCGCTGAAGCTTTCGGCTTTGTTCCGGATCATCGAACTGCAAAGTTGTCACGACCGACTTCATCAGTTGATCGAGCTGAGTTCGATCGTCAGAAGACAAACGATGAGCCAAAGTCAGCAGCTGACCAGCAAACCAACGATCAACACGCACACGCCGGTTTTTCGCCTGCCAATACCCTTTCGTTGGAAGTTCTCCAGAGAGAGTCTCTATCAAGAGCGATTCGAGCTGCGACCAGTCACTCCTTCGCAGCAGTTCCGTCAACTCTGTCGCAAAGCAGGCCGCCCGCAAATCCATCGGAAGGTTAGATGAGCGAAGTTGATCGCGGGCAGCAGTTCTAAGTTCCTCGTTCTGGCTTTCAATGGAGACCCTCTGAAGATGCTGAATCAGCAGCCCCAATTTGTCATCATCAAGATCGGAAGCGTGCAGCTCTTCGCTCAGTAGTGAACCCATCCGATCATATTCTCCTAACTCGAGTGCGAGGAGAGCCTGATCGATCCCGGTGTTCTCAGTCGGAAAAGACTGCTCTTGCTCGAAGCCCTCGGCGGATTGAAACTTGGCAATTCGATCGAATGAAATCTCGTAAACGGATTCGCCATCTTGAAAGAAGTTCCGCAGCTTGGGAGCCGATGCGTGAGTCTTCGAAATGAGTGGAGCTGACCAGTTCAATGCCGACGTCGCTTGCTCACCGGTTCGTCTCTTGATCCGAGTCCAGCCCAATGAACTATCCGGCACCAGTAGGAATTCCTGATCACGAATTCCGAACCCAGCCGGGAATCCCATCGACGAATCCCACGAAAGGTGACCTGTCTCGGTGTCATAACATCGAGCTGAGTCTTTCCCGATGACGACCACACCGGAATCGTCGCCGACGTCAGCGACATACAAACCGTCACCACGCGGACTCGACCACCGCTGCTCTCCTGAGTTCGGATTCAAGCAATGCAACAATTCCGATTCTGGGCTGCAAAGAATGAGCGAGTTTGCATCCGTGACTACCTGAACTTGTTGCCATCCGGCCCACCACTGGAACCCGGTCAGCCCAAACTCAGGACCATAGAAATCGGGCCCAATCGAAGGAACATCCGACCGCGGATATCGATACATCCAGTCGACGTTCCAGTTGGCCAGATTCACAGCGACCAGAGCCCCCGCCCCGGTTGGGCAGAATGCTGTCGCCCCGCGAATCACAATCGGACAAGCCAGATTCTGACGTCGCCAGTCCTCGTCATTCTTGCGATGCACTGCCCCGCTCTCCATGGCGGATAAGTCGATCGGCCTCATCGGCTTGCACAGCGTGAGACTCCGCTGCAGTTCGCCAGTTTGCTTATCGAGAGCAACTAACACGAAAGACGATTCCTCGCTTCGCTCAATCAGAACAAGAATGGATTCCCCGAAAACGACGGGCGGGCTGCAAGCGTAGTCCAGATCGGTGAACAACTCTCGATTCACCCAATTCTCTTCACCGGTATGGACGTCGAGATTCGAGATTTGAAAACGCCCCTCATCACTTTGACCGGGACGAGAAGAAGCTTCCAACGGAACTGCTTCGACACAGAATAAGCTCTCACCGTCGACGAGCAGATGTGAAAAGAGCGACTCACCAAACAAACGACTCAGGACACTTCGCACGAGTGTATCCGACCGCTGATTTCGGAGTCCTGTTTGTTCTTCGAGAAACGGCCGCGCCGAGAATGTTTCGGACTCCCGTGTCCAGATAACGCTTCCATCTTCTGTATCGATGCCAATCAAACCTGAAGGAACTGACACGACCATCAGGTTCTCAGCAAACGCTGCCCGCCAGGAAGCCATTGGCGTCAAACCGTTTTCCCGCAAGTCTCGCAGCCCGAACCTTTCGACATCTTTCACAGCTTGAGAGTGCTCGAGCGGAAGTTCCCAAACTGGAGCAGAAACCACTGGCACCGAAATCCCAGAGCCCTCGCCACTCAGTTCGCGATCGGATCGACCATCGCTTGAAGCAGCTGCAAGCCGTTGGATCATTGCATCACTGAGTCGTATCAGTGAACTCGAAGCTCGGCCTGAACTGACTGCTTCCGTCAGAACGGTGCTCGCTGCGAAGAAATCTCCCTGATCGAACATCACGGCAGCAACTTCTCGAACTGCTGCGTCGCAAGCAGCTGTCTGCGGAAATCGAACGAGCACGGATCTTAATTCGGTGATGTCCGACTTTGTCCGGGCGGACTTCAATGCAGCATCTGCTGTCGGCCCCGCAATCCTTCGATACGATTCCAGAACTTCCGACGGAGACGATTTGAGAAGCTGCAGCGCAGATAAACTTGAGTCTTTGAGAACTCCATTGCTCAAAACGACTGCGGATTGTTCACGTTGAAGAACGGAGGCCAGGACCGATGCAGCCGACGGATAATCCCCAGCCTGAATCGAACTTCTCACTTGACCGAAAAGCCGCTCGAGATCCCGATCACGCGGGATCACCGCTGAGAAGGAAAGGTTCACATCCTCATCGTCAGCGAGCTTCTCAACTTCTGCATTCTGATTCGTTGGGACTTGAGCCCCAACATTCGTTGCGAATACAGCAAGACTCAACAACGGAAGCAACAAGACAAATGATCGCAGAGCGTGCAAACTCACGACAGAATCGCAACTTGGACCTCGCCGAAATAGGAAGCTCGGGCGTTTCCTCAAAGTTGCAATTCTGTGATTTTGAAGCAAATCAAACTCCCAAGGCGTTTCGCAACTGGGCGAGTTCATCCTGCACAATTTCCATCGACGCTTTCAGTTCTTCGACTTCGCTCTTCAGCGACTCTACAGTGGCTTGCAGAGCGACTGTTTCAGGTCCCGAAGCCACGTTTTCCGATCGACGAGGCATTGCAGATGCAGCAGGCGAAGCGGAAGTCTCTACTGTCTCTGGAGCGGAAGCCTCAAAAGTCGGAGCTTGTTCTGAAGCGGGGTAGAGGTTGTGGTCGACTTCGATTCCACGCCGTTCGAGCGGTCCATTCGAGCGGACATATCCCTGTTCAACGAGGCTCGTCAATTCACTTCGAAGCTGATCGAGGGACTCGATACTGACCATTCTACTGGCTCTTGAGCGAAGTTCACCGAGCTGTTGCTTTCCGCGGAGCATAAGCTCGGTCATGATCGCCAGTTGCGGTTCGGTGAACGGATACCGCTTGCGAACATAGTGTCGAAACCGTTCCGTCCGACCCGACTCGGTATGCACCACTGCAATTAGACCGAGTTCGCGAAGTTGATCGAGCAAATCCCAGACAGCGTTTTCGGAGTAGTTCGTCACCGGATCGCGGTTGCTCTTCTGATTCGCTCCACTGGTTGCAGCTTTCAAAGTCAGTGGATACTGATCCGGCGTCGTCAGTGCTTTCTCGACCAGAACTCCCAGGACGCGTCGTTGCCCCTTTGTCAGTTCTCGAACCGGTTCGGCGTTCTCGTCGAGAGTGTTTTCGTAGTCTGTATCCATACGGAGAGATCCCATCCTGTCGGCTTCACAACACAACCTTGCGTCCGAAACCCTGTCTCCGATTAAATCAATGGAAGGGACGACGAACGCTCAACGACACATTCTTCACCCGACAAAGCTATCAGGTTCGAGAGGTACGGTCAAAATCCGGGAAGGGTCAGATAAGTGAATTTTGACGAGACCCAGACCACGATTTGAGACCCTCAACCGCCGTCAACTTGATCTTCGATCCACTTCAGATATTCCGGATCTCCTCCCACCGCAGAATAAGCCACGATGCAGGGAAGATCGTACGAGTGCAGTTCCCGGACTCTGGAACTCAATTGGGGAACCTTGGAATCAGACGTTTTCAGGAGCAACAAGACTTCGTCATCAACCTGAACTGCGCCTTCCCACTTGTACACCGAAACGGCTCCCGGTATGACATTTCCGCACGCCGCAAGACCTTCTTCAACAGCGACTTGCGCAATTGAAAGAGCTTCCTCGCGAGACGACGTCGTAACGTAGACCAGCACAGCAGTCACGAGCTTTTCTGCCTTTCAAAAAGGATCTCACTGGAGTCTTGAAATAAGAGACCAAAGCCATTAACGTGCGGGACTTTCCATACATCTTGGAAAATCCGTGTGAACGTCTGGCCACAATTTGCTGACGCAGCAATATGGTAACATCACGTTTCACCTGAAATCCATGCTGAAGATGCCGGTGAGGCTGTACTGACACTCTCTCGCATAAATGGATCAGGGAATCTGCCGTTTTCAGTGGTTCAATCTTAGTGGTTTAATCACTGGAACAGCCCAGAAGTTCACCACGCAAAGAATATTGACTGACATCTCTTTGTCGGATTCGCATCGAAGCAATTTCCACTGCTCTCCTGGTGAGAGTTCGGGAGCCAGTCAGCTTGAGCCGCCCAGGCTCTCGATATTGAGTGACGGAATTCAGAGACAGAGAGAATCTGCCGCAGCGATGAAAGTCGCTCGGCAAGGATGCCCCGACGTTAGGCTCGGCGACATCTTTTTTGACATAAACCACCATCCTTATTGCAATTGGGTTTCAGCGAGTCATGTCGACGATCGAAAAATTAACAGCTGCCACCAGATCTTCCATCGGCTCCACAGCATCGCGCCGCCTCAGAAGCGAAGGCATTGTGCCTGCGAACGTCTATGGCCACAAACAGACTCCGCAAGCTGTCCAAATGGAAGCGGACATCGTCCACGGGATGATTCACAGCGGCAGCAAAGTCTTCGATCTCGAAATCGAAGGCTCACTCGAGAAGGTTCTCATCAAAGACATCCAATGGGACACCTTCAGCAAGCACGTGATGCATATCGACTTCCTGCGAGTCGACCCGAACGAACGTGTTAAAGTGGAAGTTCCTGTCACTCTTCGCGGAACGTCGCCTGGCGTCCTGCAAGGGGGTATCTTGGAACAACCGATGCACACCATCGAAATCGAGTGTCTCGCGGTTGAAATCCCTGAGTCAATCACCGTCCGTATCGGAAACCTGCAACTGGGTGACTCTCTTCACGTCAACGAATTGACGGAACTGCCAGCTGGCCTCACAGTCACCAGCCCGGAAGACTCCGTCGTCGTCCACATTGCTCACGAAGCACCAGCCGTGGAACCTGTCGAAGAAGACGCACCGGAAGATCCAGCAGACGTTCCAGCGACTGCCGAAGAGTAAACAACTTCACTTCGCCTGCATGACTGCTTTCTCGCGAAGGTCTAAAGTAACTGATTGTAAAAGTGTTGTTCGGATCACCGATTCGAAACAGTGACCTGGAAGGTCGAAGCCGTGAAAGTCATCGTCGGCCTAGGAAATCCAGGTAAGAAATACGTTGGAACTCGTCACAATATCGGCTTCGAAGCACTCATTGCATTCGCAGGTCGATTCGGGGAGACCAACTGGAAGACAAAGTTTGACGCGGAAACGGCGGAAGTTCTCGCTGGAACAGAACGAGTTTTTCTCGCCGCTCCTCAAACTTACATGAATTTATCTGGGCGAAGTGTTCGAAAGATCGTCGATTTTTTTCAAGTCGATCTCTCGGACCTTTTGCTCGTTCATGACGACATGAATTTGGAGACCGGTCGCTTGCGGATTCGAGCGTCGGGTTCCGCTGGGGGACAAAAAGGACTCCAGAACACGATAGACCAACTCGGCTCGAATGAGTTTGCACGACTTCGAATCGGAATTGGTCGTCCTCCGCAAGGGATCAGCGGGGCGAACTTTGTCCTTCAAAGATTCGCGAAATCGGAAATTCCAGACATGGAAGAGTGCCTTGCGAGATCCGTTTCCGCCATGGAAACCTGGGCATTACAAGGTGCGGATGCAGCCATGAATGCATTCAATCAGTCCAGCCAGAAGGATGAATGACGGGCTGAACGAAAGTTGTTAAACTGCCAGACTTGCCGCCATCAGACGGTGACAACCAGACAGAGAATGACATCGCCGATCCCCTCTCACGATTACTTTGTGGCGTGCGAGCGATCATTGAGAATTTGATCTCATCACGGCAATAAAAACTCAATTTCCAACGAAGAACACAACACAAAATTTCAAGGGGACAACATTGGCACAGCAACGCTACGAGTGCATGTTTCTACTGGACAGCGGACGTTTTGCTCAGGATCCTGAAGGAACTGAGAACGGAGTTCGTGAAATCCTGGAACGCTGTGAAGCAGAGATTGTGACAATCTCTCCCTGGCAAGAAGGCAAGCTCGCTTACGAGATCGATGGGCACCGCAAAGGCCTGCACCTGCTGACATACTTCACGATGGACGGCAGCCAGGTTGAGACACTCAACCGAATCTGCAAGCTGAGCGATCTTGTGATTCGCCACCTGATCCTCGAGCACGAAGAGAAACTGTTCGAACTGCTGACTCAACAATTTGCGTCACATGAGGAACAGGGAGAAGAAGCCGAGGGTGAACCTGCAGAAGCGAGTGCATCGTAGACCTGCACCCTGCAATTTCGAAGACATGAGGAGGATTCGATGGCCAGCTTCAACAAAGTGATTCTTGTTGGAAATCTGACACGTGATCCACAGGTGAAGTACACAACCGGCGGAACAGCAGTGGCTGAAATCGGTCTGGCTGTGAATCGCACCTGGTACGATAAGCAGCAGAATCAGAAGCGTGAAGAAACAACTTTCGTTGACGTCACCTTGTGGGGACGCCAGGCGGAAGTCGCCGGAGAATACCTCGGGAAAGGACGTTCTGTCCTGATTGAGGGACGACTACAACTCGACTCCTGGGAAGACAAAGAATCAGGTAAGAAACGGTCCAAACTACGAGTCGTCGGTGAAAACATGACGATGCTCGGCGGTGGAGGATCGGGTCCTGGTGGGGGCGGCGGAGGAGGAGGTCGCGGCTCATCCAACTACGATTCCCAGTCCTCATCCAGTTCTGTCGATTCGTTCTACGATTCCGACTCCTCTTCGTCAGGGTCCGGATTCTCAGATGATGATGTTCCATTTTAGTTTGTCGTGAGCAGCGACGCTTTAGAATCAAGACGTTGTGACAATCAACTACGATCAGCGGTCACACGAGAGGATTGAGGAGTACACAGGTAATGGTCGTTAAGCGCAAACGTGGACAGCGAATTCGTTCCAAAGATCGCAACGGTGGCATCGAACTTCTGTTGGCAGAAGATGTCGACAATCTCGGCGAACAGGGACAGATTGTCCGTGTTAAACCCGGATACGCTCGCAACTACCTCGTCCCCATGGGACTGGCAACTGTCGCGACAGATGCGAACAAGCAGATGGTCGAAAGCCATCGCAAGCGTCAAGAAGAGCTGATGGTCGCTCGTCGTAAGCAGACCAAAGCGATCGCTGACAAAATCAAAGACTACAGCGTCACGCTGGAAGCGAACGCCACCGAAGAAGGTCAGCTTTACGGATCGATCGTGGCTGCCGATATCGCGAAGTCACTGCAGAACGCAGGCTATCCAGTCGATGCCAGCCACATCCGCATGGACGGACCGATCAAAGGCCTCGGGATGTACACCATTCCGATCGAACTCGACAAACAGATCAACACGGAAGTGAAAGTCTGGGTGGTTCCAACTGCTTCGATCAAATAGTTCAATCAACGACGTGAGCGACCTCTCGCTTCGCGAGAAACGACTCACCGCATATTGAACATTGACTCACAACATCCCGTCTTTCATTGGCGGGATGTTTTTGTTTGGTGCCTGCGAAATTTTCAATCAGCGTACGCGGGATCAATTGCAAAAGACTTCCTTGAGCGAAGTGCTCTTGCCTGTAAACTCCCCACGACTGATCGACATAATCTCCCTTTTTCGACTGCCTGCAAGAATCGCAGTCAGTTAGAGCATTTTCTGATTTGGTGTGCACGATCTCGCACGAGCAAGCACAGCCTTTTAATTTATGAAACAGTGCAAGCGAGTGCACAGAAAAGAGCAATCTGCTCTCGAGATGCAGGCGATCGAAAGAATGCAACACGATCACGGAGGGTGTGATGGCGAAATCCAAATCTGACAACGGATCATCTCTCGATCTGCTTGGCAAAGTCCCTCCTCAGGACCTCGACGCCGAACGCAGCGTGCTGGGAAGTCTGCTCTTCTCCAGCGAAGCGTTCGATGAAGTCATCCAGCACATTCAATCGCATTGCTTTTACGCGGACGCCCACCGGCGAATCTTCAAGTGCATTCACGACATGTACGAAAAGGGTGTGCGGGCCATTGATGTCGTGACCCTTGCGCACGAACTTCAAAAGCGAGGCGACTTCGAAGAAATCGGAGGAGCGGCCTACCTCAATGAAGTCATGGGTTCGGTCCCCCATGCTGCGCATGCAGAGTATTACGCGAAGATCGTTCACAACACGTGGTTGCAGCGAAGCTTGATCGACGCCTGCACGGATTCTCTCCGCGAAGCGTATCATGGTTCAGGCGACATCGAAGACATTCTGACTCGGGCTGAGAAACGAGTCTTCGAAATTGCCGAGCAACAGGAGAACATCGACAAGATCGCCATCGACGATATTCTGGACGCCACATTCCAGCGTATCTTCGAACGTATGGACCAGGAAGGAAACGTCAGCGGGCTCCACACCGGATTCAATGGTCTCGATGACTACACGAGCGGGTTCCAACCTTCCGAATTGATCGTCCTCGCAGCCCGTCCGAGTATGGGAAAAACGGCGCTCGTGTGTAACTTCGCGATGGCGGTGTCTCACGCACAACGGGGTGTACTCCTCTTCAGTCTGGAACAATCCAAGATCGAGCTTGCCGAACGTTTGCTCTGCATCAAAGCCAAGCTGAGTGGACACAAACTGAGACAAGGCGAACTCGATGAGTTCGAGCAGAGTATGCTCATGGAAGCAGCGGATGAGATGCGAAAGCTGCACATCTTCATCGACGACACCGCCGGTCGAACGATGTCACAGATCGCTGCCATCGCAAGACGACTCAAACGTCGATCGCAGCTCGACATCGTCATCATCGATTACCTTCAGCTGATTGAAACCGAAGACAAAAACATGCCGCGTGAGCAGCAGATTTCTTCGATCACTCGGCGGCTGAAGTTTCTTGCGAAAGACCTCGACATTCCCGTGATCGCACTGGCACAGTTGAACCGTGGAGTCGAACAGCGAGAAGATAAACGGCCGCGTCTCTCCGACCTGCGTGAAAGTGGTGCCATCGAACAGGATGCGGACATCGTCATGTTTCTGCACCGACCGGAAGCTTACGATCCGGAAGACCGCCCCGGTGAAGCTGACTTGATCATCGCCAAAAACCGTCATGGTCCGATCGGAACAGTCGAGCTCACCTGGCTTCGCGAGATGCTCAAATTCGGCGACAAGAGCCCCATGGGACTACCGGAAGGCATGGACTTTTAATCCGCTCTCAAAGCCTCTCCGCATTCAGTCGATCAAGCAAGTGCTTCGCGCGCCTGCTTGACTGTGTTGCGAGCTTGCTCGATGGTGGCATCCACTGCGGTCATGTGCCCCATTTTGCGCCCCGGTTTTGCATCTTCCTTCCCGTACAAATGCACTCGGAGGTTCGGATACTCCAGCGCTTGCGACCACTCAGGCTGTCCACCGTCTGGCCACAGATCGCCCAACAGATTAACCATAGCGGCAGGTTGTCGCTGGGCTGTCGAACCAAGTGGAAGATTGCAGATTGAACGGACCTGTTGCTGGAACTGACAACAGAGATGAGCATCGATCGTGAGATGCCCAGAGTTGTGAGGCCGTGGAGCGATTTCATTCACGAGCAGTTGCCCGTCGTTTGTCTCGAACAGTTCCACACACAGAACGCCAGTGGCATCGAGTGATTCCATCACCGTGCGAACGATTTCTCCTGCGTCGTCGACGAGTTTCTGATCGACGAGTTCAGGGGCAGCTGAGGAGAAGTCGAGAATGTGATTCGCGTGGTCATTAACGATCGGCGAGTAGTTGATGAAGTTCCCTCGGGAATCCCTCACGCCAATCACTGAGAGCTCGCGCGTGAAGTCAACGACACCTTCCAGGATCGCGGGCTGCCCCTCAAAGGTGGACCAGATGGCTTCCAGATCATCATTCGACTTCGCGAACTTCTGACCTTTTCCGTCGTAACCCCAGCTGGCAGTTTTCAGAATTCCCTGTCCACCGAATGCGGTCAGAGAGCTTTGCAATTCTTCGAGCGAGTCGATGCGTTTGAAGGGAGCCGTTGCGAGGCCGAACTTCTGCATCTGCGTTTTTTCTTCGAGCCGGTTTTGAGCAACTTCCAGGACTTGCGGACCGGGCCGAACAGGCACGCTGCGTTCAAGCCGATTCAATGCCTCAGTTGAGACATTCTCAAACTCCAGCGTGACGACATCAACGCTCTTCGCAAATTCGTCGAGGACATCGAAGTCCTCGTACTCAGCACACCATTCAGTATCAGCAACCGCTCCAGCTGGTGTGTTTTCTTCCGGAGAAAAGACATGCACGCGATATCCCAGCCTGCGTGCCTCGATCGCAAACATGCGTCCCAACTGACCACTGCCAAGGACACCGAGCACAGATCCGGGGGAAATCTCCTTCAACATAGCTCTGAGTTCTCCAGCACTTTTTGAGTCTGTTCGGATTGAAAGGCGTGAAGCTTCTCGCGAAGTTCCGGACGTGTCGTTGCGAGAATTCGAACGGCCAACAACGCAGCGTTCTTGCTGCCAGCATCACCAATCGCGAGAGTACCAACTGGAACCCCTCCCGGCATTTGGACGATGGAAAGGAGCGAGTCAAGCCCGTTCAACGCGCGACTCTTCACCGGAACACCCAGCACTGGAAGAACGGTCTGCGAAGCAACCATCCCCGGCAAATGAGCAGCCCCCCCTGCCCCCGCAATGATGACCTGCAAGCCTCGGCTTTCTGCGGTCTTTGCGTACTCATTCATGAGATCCGGAGTTCGGTGGGCGGAGACGACTCGGCATTCGTGCGCAACATCGAACTGAGTGAGAATCTCCGAAGCTGGTTTCATCGTTTCCCAGTCGGAAGTGCTTCCCATGATAATTCCGACCAGCACCTTTTCCTCAGACATTTTCAGTCCTCTCAATCGGCGACGCAGACAACGCGAGCACCTTGCCAACAATCACGCTCGCCAAATTACATGCGTTCACAAACATTGATCCCGAGCAAGTCCAGCCCCTGCCGGATCACTCGTCCCGCGAAATCAATCAGCTTCAACCGACTGGTTCGAACCCGTTCTTCCTCTGCCTTCAACACTGGGCAGCGGTCGTAGAATGTCGTCAATTCGCCGGCGAGTTCGAACAGGTACTGCGTGAGGATATTAGGACGATACTCGGACGCCATTGCATCGAGCGCTTCCTCAAATCGAAGAAGTTTCAGGACCAGCGAACGTTCAGCGGGTTCTTCGATGAGAATCGGCGTGTCGAGACTTCTCAACGCTTCGACATCGACTTCTCCCTTGCGGAAGATCCCCTGAATTCTCGCGTACGCATATTGCATGTAGGTCGCTGTGTCGCCGGTTTTGGCGAGCATTTTGTCCCAGTCGAACACGTAATCGCTCTCACGATTGTGATGCAAATCGGCGTACTTGATGCCCCCAATCCCCACGATTTGAGCGATTTCATCGCGTATTGACTCATCAAGCTCCGGTGCAGGTTGTCCGTCTTCGTCGGTCTTGGAATCGTCGTTGCTGGCGACAATTTCGCGAGCTTTCGCAACAGCTTCGTCGAGCAGACTCTCGAGACCAACTGTGTCTCCGGAACGTGTTTTAAAAGGTTTCCGGTCGTCGCCCATGACCGTTCCGAAGCTGACATGCACGAGTTCAACTTCGACTCCCAACCAAAGCCGGACGGTCTCGAACAGGAGTTTGAAGTGCTCACTCTGCCGGGCGTCGACGACGTACAGCATCGAATTTGCATCAAACTCACGAACTCGAAATTGCACTGTCGCCAGATCTGTCGTGGCGTAAGTGAATGCCCCGTCCGCTTTCTGAACGATAAACGGAGCGGCATTTCCCGGAATGAAAACGCAGATGGCGCCGTCACTCTCTTTCGCGAGCCCCTTAGCTTTCAGGTCCGCAACAACATCCGACAGAAGAGGCTGATAGGCACTCTCGCCCAAGGTCTTGTCAAAGTGAACATCAAGTCGCTCGTAAACGCGGTTGAGAGAATCGACGCACTCAGGCACGAACTCTTTCCAGAGACGTAAGTTTTCCGGATCACCTGCGTGCAACTTGGCTGTTTCATCACGTGCCGAACGTGCAATCCCGGGATGAGCCTCCGCCAACGCTTTCAGCTCCGGATCGCTCTCAACAGATTCAATTTTCGCACGTTGTCCTTCAATCTTGCTCTTCAGCGATTCCACTTCGGAACGCTGCTTCTTCAAAGCTTTCTTCACCTTCTTGTCAGCTGGGTCCGCATTGCCTTCATTGAAAAGCAATTCCGACTTCGCAGCTTTGAGCTTGTCTTCCAAAGCGGGCAGACTGCTGACTGCTGAGTGATAGTCACTCAACGAATTGACGAGTCGATAAAGTCGGGCAAGTTCTGCGACAGGATCTTTTTCGTAGGCAGCTTGATCAACGAAGTTTTTGTATCCGTAAATGATCATCCCGAACTGGGTTCCCCAGTCTCCGATATGATTATCGCTGATCACTCGATGGCCGAGAAATTTGAGCGTTCGTTGGAGTGCATCACCGATCACCGAACTCCTCAGATGTCCGACATGCATCGGTTTGGCGACATTCGGAGAAGAAAAGTCGAGGACCATGTCTTTCGGGGAATTGACTCGTGCAACGCCCAATCGCTCATCCGCGAAGCTTCGCTGAATCTCATTCAGCAGAAATTCGTCTTTCAGCTGTAAATTGATGAACCCCGGGCCCGCCACTTCTGGGGGTTCAACCAGATCCGAAACATTCAGTCGCTCGCAGATCTTCAACGCGAGTTCGCGCGGATTGACGCCGTTCTGTTTCGCCAGCGGCATGGCACAATTCGCCTGGAAATCACCGAACTTTCCATCTTGCGAAGGCTTCACCATCGCGGCGAACGGTTCGGGATTGTCTGTCAGATCAGCCAAGGCTGTTGCAAATCGAGACTGTAGCTCGTGAAGAATGTTCATCGAAGAAGTCAGCGTTGAACGGATATGGGTCGAAATTCAATTCACAAGCTGACTAGGTTAGCACGTGAAAATCAGAGAGGGGATAGACCGCGAGAGATTTGTCCGGATGTGCCGCAGATTCGGCCCGATGAGACCCCCAAAGGTGCCCCGAACGTTAAAGAAAATCTCCGGGTGACATCAACATTCATCAGTCCTGAATGATCTCGCCTGACTGATCAACTGTTTCTGATTGGTCGAGATCAGAAGTCAATTGCAGCACGGGATCACGCTCCCCATCTTCCCGAAACGCACCGGTCTCGAAGAAGTTCTTGACTGCCTCGATCGTTTCAGGCTGAAGACAGATAAACGAATGAAGTGCTTTGACGATCAGGAAATCCCTCGCCCCGACAAGGCGAGTACTTTCGACGGAAACGGTTCCGTCATCGTCACCGGGGATGAATGGATTCCAGCCGCGATCGTTGCCGCGAGCCCCCGCGATGATTCCGAAGTCGAAATCTGGAACTGGAAGTGAATTCACCGGCCCTTCCGGGTGAGCAATCAGTTCCTGCCCGGCCGGGCCGAAAACGACGCGAAACGCCAAATTCTTCTGCAGCAGTGTGGCGAGCTCTGCTCCCTGATTGGGTGTTCCCATCATCACCATCCGCCCGATTCGCGGATCGCGTTCTTCCTCGTAATCCCGCAGATAGGATCGGACCAAAAGCCCGCCCATACTCCAACAGGCAAAGTGAATCCTCTCCACTCCTTCGAGCGAAGCCAAAGTTTGAGAGAGATACGCAGTCGACTGCGCCAGTGGAAGACGCGTGCTGGGATAGTCGAAATTCACGACAAGATAGCCAGCTTCTTCAAGCCCGCGACACATCTTCGTCATCGACTTAGAAGATCTGGCAATCCCGTGAATCACAACGACAGCCGTCCCGGACATCGGCTCGAGTTGCTTCTCGACGATGATCTCTTCAAGTGCACGTTCGCAGTCTTCCCGCGAACCTGACATGCGTCGAACGTCGAACGGGTCGAGCAGTCGGTAATGTTCGGTCAGCACGTTTTGCTGGATTCGATAGCCACGAAAGAAGCGGACATCACCCCAGAAGAGTCGCCCTCCGAGTGTTTTTGAATCGAACTGCGGCATCTGAAGTTTTCCAGGAATCAGCGTCGAGATCTCCGGGAGTGAATCGCCCCAGAAACTTTCTGTCTCTTGAGCGAAAACGGTCCCATGCTCTGTGAAACATGAGACCGTTATCCACAAAAGACTCAACAAAAGAGCTGTCTTCAATCGAACGCCAAGTTGCGGAAACGAAACCATTTCTCAACTCAACATGGGAGGCAGTTTTGTCATCGAGACTCGCACAGGAAGCACGACATCTCTCGTCGGATTTGCCTTACTCTTCGCCGTTCTCGCTTTCAGAGACGTGACCGTTCGACCATTCGACCTGGATCGCGTCGGCCCACAAATCTTCCAGAGAATATTGTTCTCGTGCTGCCGGTGAGAATACGTGAAGCACGACATCTCCGTAATCCTGACAGATCCACTCTGTCTCGTAACCCGTTGTGCTTCGACGCTTGGTTCCTTGCTGATCCATCACGTCATCTGACTGATCAGCGATGGCATGCAGCTGCCGACGGCTTCGACCTGTGGTGATGACGAAGTAATCAAACAGCGGCGTAATGTGAGTCACATCCAGAACAATGGTGTCCTGACCTCGGAATTCATCACAAACCTGAGCAACCCGGCGTGCATTTTCCAAGGCAGTCTGTATTGCAGATTCGGTTCGAATCCCTGTGACATTTCCGCCAGATTTACTTACACGTGTTCCGGTTGTGTCGACCAAATTCGACCCCTCTTTTCTCTTTCGTCTACGATTGCTCCGTTCAGAATGACCGATCACGGTTGTCGACCACACCAAATGCTGCCATGCAGGGAACAAGTTGGCCGCTTGTGCAATCGCTTGAATAGATCGACTCGGAATCGACTTCCCTTCGTTCGCACAAGTGGTTTTCAATACTGTTCGAAAAATCCTCTGACCACATTTTTCGGTTTCAGCACCAAAATGTCCAGTGATGCTGTCTTCCGATTGTTCGTCCGGATCTTCGCGAGCATTTTAACCGCTTTTTCAGTACGCCCACCCCGTCGATCGGGTTTAAGAGAATTTCTGCTTTCTCAGAAATTCAGGGCATATTGGACGATCAATCCGGCGAAAACGACACTCACCATGCTCATCAGCTTGATGAGGATGTTCAAGCTTGGTCCGGAAGTATCTTTGAAAGGATCACCAACGGTGTCTCCGACAACCGCCGCTTTGTGAGCATCCGTTCCCTTTCCGCCATGGGCTCCCGACTCGATGTACTTCTTGGCGTTGTCCCAAGCTCCTCCGGCGTTGGACATCATGATCGCGACCGCAAACCCACTAGTGAGTCCTCCGGCCAGCATTCCCATGACTCCGCCCACACCGAGAACAAGTCCCACAGCCACTGGAACAAGCAAGCCCAGCAGCGCCGGAACGATCATCTCGCGTTGAGCAGCGCCGGTACTGATGTCGACACAAGCTGCGTAGTCCGGTTCACCGGTCCCTTCGAGAATCCCGGGAATCTCACGGAATTGGCGTCTGACTTCCTCAACCATGGTTTTAGCCGAACGACCGACAGCCTTCATTGTCATGGCACAAAAAACAAATGCCAGCATGACACCCATGAACATCCCCACCAGCACACGCGGATTCATGATCGTGACGTCGTAGTACCTGACAAAGTCTGGCATTCGCGCTGTCCGTGCTGGGACGACCATGCCTCGATCAACTAAATCGACGAGGTTCAACGTCACAACTTCTCCGACTTTGGCATCCGGGCCGATGACGTCTCGCGTTTGCTCAGACTGCACTCGTGAGATCGGCGGGAACACGAGATAGGCGTCGTTCGCTTTCACATCGTCAGTTGTTCGCACCGCCAGGACGCCAGAACGGACGACATGTGCCTGCCCTTCGGTCAGGTTCTCAGTCAGCGCAACCTCAACACTATCTGCCCAGCGATCAAATCCGACGCGAACTTCCTCGAGATAGGCGGCCAGCAGGGCCAGTGCGGTCAACGCAGCGGAACCGATGGCGAAACCTTTTCCCGTGGCGGCAGTCGTGTTTCCGAGGCTGTCGAGAGCATCAGTTCGTTGACGGACTTGTGGGTCCTGCTTGCTCATCTCCGCGTTTCCGCCCGCATTGTCCGCGATCGGCCCGTATGCGTCGGTCGCCAATGTGATGCCGAGCGTACTCAACATCCCGACAGCTGCGATGGCGACTCCATACAGCCCCATCGCAAAGACTCTCAAATCACCAAACTGAAACCCGGTGCAAGCACCAAACGCGAGTACGATCGCCACACCAATCACAACGATCGGCACCCAGACGCTGTAAAGACCTTCGGCAACACCAGCGATAATCACAGTCGCGGGCCCAGTCACAGCCTGATCGGCAATCCGCTTCGTTGGGGAGTAAACATCACTCGTCGAGTACTCAGTCCACCAGCCAATCACAATTCCGGAGAAGAGTCCCACGAGGACAGCTGCAAAAACTCCGAACAACTGCGAACCATAGCGAAGCCCTTCAGCCGCCAGTTCTTCAGACATCGACGACGAAGGCAGCACAAGCATGAGATAGACAAGCACAGCTGCGACGAGAGCCACTCCGATGCTGCTGCCATTGATTCCATTTCCGAGTGCGCGCAGAAGCTTTTTCTGGTCCGCGTTTTCATCTGTCTGAACGAGAAACACTCCCACGATGGAAAGTCCGATCCCCAGACCAGCCAGAACCATTGGAAGGAGCAACAGCATCAGCTGCATTTTGATGTGACCGTGATAGGCAGCCACACCGATCGCAGCTGAAGCCAGAATTGATCCGCAATACGATTCATAAAGATCCGCGCCCATGCCCGCCACATCGCCGACATTGTCTCCCACATTGTCAGCAATCGTTGCAGGATTTCGCGGGTCATCTTCAGGAATACCAGCTTCCACTTTCCCGACCAGGTCAGCCCCCACATCGGCTGCTTTCGTGAAAATTCCGCCTCCCACGCGAGCAAACAAAGCCTGGCTGCTGGCTCCCATTCCAAAACACAGCATCGTCACGGTGATCTCTTCCAGTGTCATATCCGCACCGAAGAGAGGAAAGATCCAGTACAGCACGCCAAACCAGAGACAGATATCCAACAGCCCCAGACCAACCACAGTCAGCCCCATGACTGCCCCACTTCTAAAGGCAACTTGAAGCCCGGAGTTCAAACTAGTTTTACATGCCTGGGCAGTTCTTGCACTCGCCAGAGTGGCAGTCTTCATCCCGCACCAGCCTGCCAGCGCAGAGAAAAAACCTCCACTCAAGAACGCAATCGGAACAACTCCAGAGAGCGCATTGAAGCCGAAGGCCACAACCATCAGCAGGAGACTCGTCACTGCGAAGAAGATTCCGACCACGCGATACTGTCGCCAGAGATAAGCATCCGCTCCCTCGCGAACATAGCCGGCGATCTTGACCATCAGGTCGTCGCCTTCATCCTGCTCCAGCATCCACTTGAAGAAGAAGTAGGCGTAATACAAAGCGGCAACTGATCCCGCGACCGCTACCAGCCAACTGAACGCAACACTGAAAACCGGAGCGGCAGCTTCGGTTGTTTCCGCTCCAAAGACCGGCCCCGAAATTAACGCAGCTGTGACTGCGGCGCCCCCTCTTAAAAGACTCTGCGGGCGATTTGACCAGAACGACTCAACACCGAACATTGACATACGCATCGTGCTCCACTGTTCTGTGACAGATTCAGTGCATCCCAGCTGGGCCGGGCTTCTGACCGCATTGATTCGAACTCGACCTCAAACTGTGAGTAATTCAGCGAGTGAAATTAACCCCTCTGAAATTCACAGTTTCAGGATCACTTCTGAAATCATCCGGGAGATCAACAATGACCATGAGTCTCGATGGACCGAAAGGACGTGATCGAATTCGATCAGTTGAAAACTCAACACCTGAACGCTCTTCGATGCTCGAAGTCTAAATCTGATGAAATCCGAATGTCAATGGCCTACAACCGGACCCAATAGTCATCGCAGTTCAACGAGTAGAACGAAAGTCTGTCGCTGCACGCTGATTTTCCAACAAAATCTTCCCGAGTGTTAGCAGAGAATTGTAGCCACAGCCTTGCCCTCATTTTCAATCAGGCTTACGCCTGTCACAATGTGACCTGTTCTCTCAACACATCTCTTGCTGAGGTCAATTGAATGCGCGCTTCCATTTACTCCGCCATCCTGGCGGGACTTGTCTGTTTTGCGTCATCAAGTACTTGCCAAGCCCAGTCCGAAGCGATCATCGATCGCGACTCGAAAGTTCAAAAGATTTCAGGTGACTTCAAGTTCACTGAAGGTCCAGTCTGGGACAGAGAATCCACTCTTTACTTCTCGGACATTCCCAACAAGACGATCCACTCTTGGACTGCCGACGACGGAGTGCAAACGCTCCGAGTCCTCGATGGAAGCTGCAACGGCCTACGAATTGACAGCGAAGGCAGAATTCTCGTTTGCCAACCAACAGGCCGCGCTGTCATCCGCATCACGCCGAACGGAGACGTTGAGACCATTGCGAGTTCGTACGATGACAAAACTTTGAACTCGCCGAACGACTTATGGATTGATCCGCAAGGAGGTGTCTATTTCACCGATCCTCGTTATGGAAACATGGACGACCTCCAACAAAGTGGGTTTCATGTCTACTACATCCCAGCAGATGGGTCACCGATCAAGAGAGTGATCGACGACCTCGTCAAACCGAACGGCGTGATTGGAACCGTCGATGGAAAGAAGCTATTTGTCGCAGACCCTGGCGCCCAAAAAACCTATGCCTACGAAATCACTGCTCCAGGCGTGCTTGGCAAGAGAACACTCGCTGCCGACGCCGGTTCCGACGGGCTCTCAGTCGATTCTCTTGGCAATCTCTACGTGACCGGTCCGTCCATTCGCGTCTTCAACACAAACGCTGAGGAAATCGCTTCCATCCCTGTTCCAGAAAACGCAGCCAACATGACCTTCGGAGGCGCCGATGGGAAGACGTTGTTCATCACCGCCCGAACAGGACTTTATTCCGTTGAATTAAAAGTCACCGACGGATCGGACCCGTTTGCGAAAGGCACTCCGTCGAAGTGATTCAAGTGGAGCTTCCTTGCACAACATCAGGAAGATCGTTCATCGACTCCAGAGCCTTGTCCGTGCTTTCCGGATCAACTTCACGACAGGTCTCTGTGAGTCGTTCGGAGATCGAATCGAGTTCAGCGACCCACTCATCCTGATCTGCTCCCACAGGACAGGTTTGGGTGAACTCCTGGCACAGAAGAATCATTCTCAGCAAGTGCCGGAAAATGACTCCTTCCTGTTTTGTCAGGTCGCGACTCGTCACGTACTTGTGAAAGTCGCCCCCATCATGCAATAGATCTCCAACGATCCAGACAGCTCGCGTTCTGAGATCTTGAATTCCCGGGTAGTCGGAGTCGAAGAGTCGTCGCAACTTATCTCCCAGCGGAAGAGCGTACTTGCGAATCTCTCGACCAAAGTTATCAAGCTCCGGTTCCGCAGAATCTGGATCGAGGTCCGACTGCGTCGCCAAGCCTCGCGAGATCAGCTCTTTATCGATACGAAATCGCGCGAGCGGCCCGGGAGGAAGCTCACTCGGTGGCGGGACCCGAACGAGTGGAACGACCGAACCGGGAACTTCCAGCAGGCTCTCCAGAATCTGAATCCGCTCAGCTGTGTCTGCGATGCCGAGATGATCAAGCAAGAAAGTTCCGTACAACGGATGGCATCCTCGAAACGAAAGAAGTAGATCGATTCGATCGGTCGGCGTCGCCGCCACTGGGAGATAGTCTTTTCGCTCGTCAGCTTGTGATGGATGATCAACTTTGGGGACAGATTCTTTCGAAGTCTCGTCAGATTCCGAATTCGTTGAGAGAGCTTCCTGGAGAAGTGCTCCAAACGTTCCGACTGACGCCTCTGTCTCTGACTCATCTTCAGCTTGTTCGACCTCAGCTTCTGCACTCTGCTCTTCATTCAACTCTGATTCGGGGGCAGACTCTTTGTCCTCCAGAAGTCCGGCGCCGAAGCCGTCGTCCTCAGCAGCAGTTTCGAAACTGTCAGTCGTCTCGATCGAGATTTCGGGAATCGGCCAGTCACGAAACACTCTTTTGACATGCTCAGGAGGTTCCGGTTCGAGATCGATAAACCCACCCGAATACAGAGTGGACAGCAACTGAGTTAGTCGCGAGTCGACCTTCTCTTTTTGCTTTGGCGGCAGCAATCGCTTGTGAGCGAACTTTCGAATCCGCGAGACCTCCGGAGAGATCTTCAACAGGTATCCAAGCAGTCTCCACGGCAGGTCACCGCGACTGGAAAGATTCGCTGGCGGAGCAGCAATCACACTCTGAAACTGATCTTCATTCCAGTACTGCTCGTTCTTCCGACGCGTCGGCATCTTCTTCTTGAGCTTCTTCTTCATCCGAATCAGATTCGGGTCTTTGGTGTCCTCCGGGATCTGATCGTACTGCGCTTTCCAGCGGGCGATTTTGACGTCATCCTCGTGAGCCATCGCAAAGACGTAACCCGCATCATCAAACTGAGGCCGACCCGCCCGCCCGAAAATCTGATGAGCCGAACTGGCATCGACGACCTTTTTCTTGCCGGGAGGTCCCTTCAACAAAGAGGTGAGAACAACTGATCGCGCAGGAAGATTAATTCCCGCAGCGAGTGTTTCTGTACACAGACAGACCGACAACAACTTCTCTTGAAAGAGCTTTTCAACACGTCGCCGGTACTTCGGAAGCATGCCTGCATGATGCACTCCAACGCCCCGCATGAGCAGTTGTTTCAGCTTCGGACCAGCTCCAACTTTCCAGTCCCATTCATCAAGCCGTGCAGCGAGTTGCTTCTGCTGCCCACTCGCCAGCAGAGATTTCCCTTTCAGTGTTTCCGCGATCGTCCAGCACTCCTGCCTATTGAAACAGAAGACCAGCGCCGGAGTTCGCTTCGTGACGTCGGTTCCGTCCTGCATCTGTTCAAGCTGTTCAGAGAGCAGTGCATCACCCACCCAATGAAAACTCAACGGAACCTTACGATCGGAACTCTGTATCAACTGCACTTTGCGATTGTGCTCCTTGCGCAACCACATGAGAAACTCAACGGCGTTTCCGACTGTCGCGGAAAGCAGCATCAACCGCACGTGCTGGGGCAGAAGTGCCAGTGAAAGTTCCCAGACAACTCCGCGCTCTGGATCATTGAAGCTGTGAAACTCATCCATCACGACCGAACTGACCTGATCGAAGTCAAACTCCGTTTGGCTCAGCAGTCGGTTTAAGAGGATCTCCGCCACGACAACCCGGATCGGAGCGTCTGGATTCACTCTTCGATTTCCGGTGATCAGACCAACTGAATCCGGAGAAAATCCCCAGCGGACAGCTGCTGCCTGAAGCTCATCAAACTTCTGTTCCGATAGCGCAATCAAGGGCGTTGTGTAATAAGCGACCTTCCCGGTATGTAGTGCTTCGAACATCGCTGCTTCAGCGATCAGCGTCTTTCCCGTTCCGGTGGGAGCACAGAGGAGAATTCCTTCCGTGTCTGAAAACCAGGAGAGGAGAGCTTCCTCCTGGACGGGATAAGGATCGAACGGAATCTGATCAAGATAGAGCGAAACCAGATCTCCACGATCAATGGACGGCACTTCTCCAGAATTGGATGTCACTGGCCAACTTTCCGTTTCGAGAGCAAGCTGCTCTTTCCTGTGCACTCGCTTGCGCGTTCTCACTCATTGACAAGCTGAGTTTGTTCGTGCGAGTCAGTGCAAAATTGATTTGAGAATATCCTGAAGCTCTCTTCGAGATCGTCTTCGCGGAATCGAACGACCGATCAAGAACATCCAATCAAGGATGTCAGGTGCCGACATAAAGAAAAACCCCGCGCCGGGCGCGGGGTTCGGTTCTACTTTCAATCCAATCAGACGAAATCAGGCATCAGATTCGTTTGAATCACTCGCTCCGACAGGAGCAAGGTCTTCAGAAGATGATGATTCCCTATAGTCACCCTGGAAGTCGAGTTGCTTCTCGCCACCGACTTCGCGAACAGAGACTTTGATCTGATTCTTTCCGTCGAATTGACCTCGGAGCAACTCTTCAGCCAATGGATCTTCGACGTAAATCTCGACGGCACGGCGAAGCGGACGAGCACCGTAATCGGTGTGATCTCGCTCACCCTGATCTGATTTACTCTTGTCGACAATCAGCTGTTTCGCTTCATCGGTCAACTCAAGCAGCAATCCGCGTTCGGCAAGCCGTTCCCGGACCTTCTTGAGTTCGAAGTCGATGATCGATTTCATGTCGTTGTCGGTCAGTTTGTGGAAGACGACAACTTCATCAAGTCGACCGATGAACTCCGGCTTGAAGCGTTTGCTCACTTCAGCCATGACGTTTTTCTTCATGTCATCATGAGCAGCATCTTCGTTCTGTCCGCCGAATCCGAATGCAGAGTTTGCAATCGATTTCGCACCAACGTTGGTGGTCATGATGAGGATCACGTTCTTAAAGTCGACCTTACGACCAAAGCTGTCCGTCAGATGTCCTTCTTCCATGATCTGCAACAGCATGTTGTAGATGTCCGGGTGTGCTTTCTCGATTTCGTCGAGCAACACAACCGCGTAAGGACGTCGACGAATTTTTTCGGTCAGTTGACCTCCTTCTTCGTAACCGACATATCCCGGAGGGGCACCGATCAGACGACTGATGTTGTGTCGCTCCTGATACTCACTCATGTCGATTTGAACGAGTGCTTCCTCATCGCCGAACATGAACTCGGCGAGTGTTTTCGCGAGCAACGTTTTTCCGACCCCGGTTGGTCCGGAGAACAGGAATGTTGCGGTTGGCCGCTTGGGATCTTTCAATCCACTACGGCTACGACGGACAGCTTTACAGACGAGCTTGATCGCTTCGTCCTGGCTGACCACTCGCTCGTGCATCACCTTTTCCATCTCCAGCAGACGCACAGTGTCTTCGCTGGAAAGTCGTGTGAGCGGCACTCCAGTCATTTTCGCGACAACTTCAGAGATGACTTCGGCGTCAACGACACCATCTGTCTCCTGTGACTTTTGTCGCCACTCGCTGGTGATTGACTCTTTCTTCTTTTTGAGCTTGTCCGCCTGATCACGAAGATTCGCGGCCTTCTCAAAATCCTGATTGGCAACTGCTTCCTCTTTTTGAGTATTCAGTCGCTCGATGTCTTCTTCGAGTTCTTTCAAGTCCGGTGGTCGAACCATCGACTTGAGTCGAACACGAGCACCAGCTTCGTCGATCACGTCGATCGCCTTATCTGGCAGACAGCGTCCGGTGATGTATCGGCTTGAAAGCTCAACAGACTTTTCGAGAGCATCGTCGGTGTACTGAACCTTATGGTGCTGCTCATATCGGTCGCGGAGTCCTTTGAGGATCTCGACAGCCTGACTCTTGCCGGGAGGATCGACGAGTACCATCTGGAATCGTCGTTCGAGAGCAGCATCTTTTTCGATGTACTTACGATACTCATCGAGTGTCGTCGCACCGATACACTGCAGCTCACCGCGACTCAGGGCTGGCTTCAACACATTGGAAGCATCGATCGCTCCCTCAGCGCCCCCAGCTCCGACGAGTGTGTGCAATTCGTCGATGAAGAGGATCACATTCTTGGCGCGACGAACTTCGTTCATCACAGCTTTGATGCGCTCTTCAAACTGTCCACGATACTTCGTTCCAGCGACCATCATCGCCAGGTCGAGGACGACAATTCGTCGATCGCGAAGCAACTCTGGAACGTTGCCATCGACAACCATCTGGGCGAAACCTTCGACGATTGCTGTCTTACCAACACCTGCCTCTCCGAGGAGAACAGGATTGTTTTTCTGACGACGGCAGAGCACCTGAGTCACGCGTTCAATTTCGTCTGATCGACCGATCACTGGATCAAGCTTGCTCTGACGAGCGAGTTCGGTGAGATCACGTCCGAAGCTGTCGAGAGCCGGAGTCTTACTCTTGGCTCCTTTGGCAGCAGTTCCGCCGCCACGCTCTGACTGCTCGGCACCTTCGAGTCCATGGCCGAGCAAGTTCAAGACTTCTTCCCGGACATCTTCCAACTTCAAACCGAGATTCATCAAAACCTGAGCAGCGACTCCCTCTTGCTCACGCAGCAATCCCAGCAAAAGGTGCTCTGTTCCAACGTAGTTGTGATTCAAGTTCCGCGCTTCTTCCATCGCGTACTCGATCACTTTTTTCGCACGAGGAGTCTGTGGCAGCTTTCCCATCGTGACGAGATCAGGACCAGACTGAACGATCTTTTCGACTTCGAGCCGAATCTTTCGCAGGTCGACATCCAGATTCTTCAGCACGTTCGCTGCAACACCTGAACCCTCTTTGACAAGACCAAGCAGAATGTGCTCAGTCCCGATATATTCATGATTGAACCGTTGAGCTTCCTGGTTTGCGAGTTGCATCACCTTGCGGGCTCGATCGGTAAATCGTTCGTACATGTATTCGCTCCTGTTCTTCTGACCCAGCCCTTTCAATTCCGCCAAAAAACGGTTTCGGCACGAATGAAAGCTTGAAATCGACCTCGTTGCATCATGCTGAAAAGGTCTCCAGCTTGAATTGTGTCTCCGGGAAAGAATGCTGATCCGTCTTGGATTCTAGTCCCGAGAAATGAACGGGACAAGATTTGCCCGAGCCTGCGCACCGAAGTTGCATTGAATATCACAAAGAAACCGCGAAAAAGTGACTCGAATGCCACAACGCCCGCCGGAACCTTCAAAACCCGGACAGGGAGACTTCATCCCAAGACGCCACCAATCGCTGCATTCAAATCAATTTCAACAAAGGCATTGAACCCGCACTTCGAGAGGTGACCATCACGCCCGCACAGCACTTCAAATGACTAAGGCGAGAGAAATCGACTGCCTCATGAAGCGAACCGCAGACGCGACTTTTCCCACCACTCGAACTCTATCCTCGCCCTCGGTGATCTCAACAAGCCTTATAGAGTCACCAAGAGAACACTGACCGGGCAACGCGTCAATAGTTCCTGATGACTCCCACGAGAACGCCAAGAACCTCGACGTTGCTGGAAAAGATGGGGCTCATCAACGAGTTGGCAGGCTCCAGACGGAAACGTCCGTCTTCGCGATAGAAATGTTTGAGAGTCGCTTCTTCGCCATCCACCAGCGCAGCCACAATCTCTCCCTGATGAGCAGTCGACTGCTTTCGGATCACCGCAAAATCACCGTCAGCGATATGATCCTCGATCATCGATTCGCCGCGGACTTTCAGACAGAAATGATCATCGTCGTTAAAGAGATGCGCGAAATCGATCTCTTCCAGATCTTCCACAGCGAGAGTCGGTGAACCAGCTGCAATCTGCCCAGCCAGCGGCAACGTCACTTTGTCCCGACCAATCGATTCCGTCAATCGAATCGCTCGAGACATGTTCTGCTCACGCGTGATGAGCCCTTTCTTCTCGAGGGCTTTAAGGTGACACATCACACCGTTGGGCGACTTGATCCCAAAACTCCCACCAATCTCCCGCACGGTTGGACCGTAACCGCGATTCACAATTCGATCTTTGATGAACTCATAAATCGCCTGCTGACGAGGCGTGAGCTTAGACTGATCGCCCATCGCGTTCTCCTTTTGAGGAAAGCCACATCCGGATTAGTGTTCGTTAATTCAGGAAATATACTCCTGTCCACGGTTCAAGTGTACCCTAGACTTCTGGATTTGGCAATATTCATGCAGATCGCAACTGGCCGGCTCGAAAGTCACTTCGATTTGTTCAGCAGTACCTGCGTCCCATCCTTGCCTGCCACGACGATATCGATGTCTCCATCACCCTCAAGATCAGCCGTTCGAATCTGCAATCCAATCCCGACTGTGCCGCTCTCGATGATGTGCTTTTCGAAGTGACCCTGTTCGTCGATCGTGTAGTAGCAGATGAGCGGAGGATCCATTCCACCCGGATCCCGTCCGTTGTGAGCACGCACACGCTTGCCGGAAATCAACTCCTCCCGTCCATCTCCGTCGAGATCAGCAAAGTGAATGCAGTGGAGTTGTGAGAATTCGTCGTCGATCACTTCTGTTCGAAACGCGATCTTGCCGTCTTCTCCGACTTCTTCTGCATAGGAGATCATCAAACCGAAGTCATGCGGATTCCCCCAGACGACGTCATTCCGTCCGTCCTGATTCATGTCTCGCACGATCACAGGATCGCTCCAATGAGCTTCCCAATCCGCGTGGTATCGCCATTGACCGACCAGTGGATCACCTTCCGGACACTCATGCCAGCCGGTGCCAGTCAGGATGTCGTCACGCCCATCGTTGTTGATATCTCCGATTCCGAATCCGTGTCCCTGCCCGGTTTCACAGATCAGATTCCGAGTCAACACTGGGACCTCAATCTCGAGCGTTGCCCCACCCTTGCCAGGAGCAGTTTGAGTCTCTGTGCTGAACTTCCAGACGATCAACGGATTGTCTTTGTTCCACGAGTTTGACACCCACTCCGGAACTCCATCTTTATCAAAGTCGTGAAGAAAGCTGGCTTCGTTCTGACCGAATCCGGTATCGACAAGCAGATGTTTCGGCCACTGAAAACCTTGCTTCAGCTGTTCGCTTCCAGGATTCTCGTACCAGTAAACCTCAGTTTGGAAGAACCCACCAGCCACGACGTCTGGCCGCCCATCGCCATTCACGTCATGGACGAAATCGCCGTTGGAGTGAACGTACCCGTTCACATCTTCAAACCCACGAACCGGTCGGGCGACCCAGTCTCCGTTGCGGAACCAGAAGCGACCTGCCGCGACATCCAGCAGACCATCACCATCGAAGTCTGCGACGGCGCACCCTTCATTGGCGTCCACGGCCAACCACCGCACATCAAATTTGACTGGGTGTTCACCAATCGCAGGCGCCACTGACAACAAGTAAATCCCCAGACAGATTGCAAAGTGTCTCATTCAACAGTTCCTCAGTGGTGACTTCTTCGAGAATGTCCAAACCGAATCTTCGCCGACTCACGCGGAAAGAATCAACTCATCAGAAAACTTTCTTGCGTTCTGCAGAGAAACTTCAGAGGCTGTTATCCGGAGATCGCAGCCGTGGCGATTGCTGGATTCGCGAACAGCTTCAAGATATGATCGAAACCAGCTCCTCGACGTCAGCAGATTCGTGTGGTACGCGACTTGCTACACAGAGAGCCAGAGACTTGGATGCTGTACTTTTAGGCGATTCATGCAAGGACATAGACAGCACGGCCAGCAACTTGCACAACTTTCAAGCAACACTGCTGAACGGAACAGCAACCTGTTCCCCAATCTCTTGCAGGAAGCAATTCAGGTAGTCCCTCTTTCAACATTTCACAAAATTTGAGAGTCGGGAACACCTCCGACTACTTCGGGCGTTTCACTTCTGACGTCCGCGCTCGAAAATCGGAAGTCACTTCGGTTGCAGGCCCTCCTGCAGATTCCTGGTTGACGTCAGGTGAACGAATTTTTCAAGGAACAAACTAGAATGAGCAGCACTAAGGCAAAACTCGAGTACATCTGGCTGGACGGATACAAACCGACTCAAAGCCTTCGCGCCAAAACCAAGATCGTCAAAGACTTTAGCGGCAAACTCGAAGACTGCCCAATGTGGAGCTTCGACGGCTCCTCAACGATGCAGGCCGAAGGTGGATCATCCGACTGCTTGCTCAAACCTGTCGCAATTTACAAAGACCCTGCCCGAAAAAACGGCTGGTTGGTCATGACAGAAGTCATGAACCCCGATGGAACTCCACACGAGTCGAATGGCCGTGCGACCATCCAGGATGACGACGACGACTTCTGGTTCGGCTTCGAACAGGAATACACGATCTGGGACATCAGTATTAACCGGCCAATCGGCTTCCCAGCTGAAGGTTACCCAGGTCCTCAAGGTCCTTACTATTGCTCAGTCGGTGCAACCAACGCCATCGGACGTGACCTTGTCGAAGAACACCTCGACGAGTGCCTCGAAGCTGGCCTCAATGTCGAAGGCATCAACGCCGAAGTGATGATGGGGCAGTGGGAATTCCAGTGTTTCTCCAAAGGCGCTCAGTCAGCTGGCGACGAAATCTGGATCGCTCGCTACCTGCTCGAACGCTGCGGCGAACGATACGGTTACAAGATCAACTGGCACTGCAAGCCAATGAAAGGAGACTGGAACGGTTCCGGAATGCACGCCAACTTCTCGAACTCCATTCTCCGAAACGCTGGCGACAAAGCAGTCTATGAAAAGATCTGCGAAGCTTTCGCTCCAACCGTCAACGATCACATCGCTGTCTACGGTGCTGATAACGATCAGCGTCTGACCGGTTTCCACGAAACCCAGCGAATCGACGAGTTCAGCTACGGCGTCTCCGATCGTGGAGCTTCGATCCGTATTCCGATCGCAACAGTCGAATCCGGCTGGAAGGGATGGCTCGAAGATCGCCGCCCAGCTTCAAACGCTGACCCATACAAGGTTGCTGCAGTCATCATCAAGACTGTCAAAGAAGCATGCAAAAACCTGTAGTCAGGTGAGGTGAGCTTCAACCGCTCATCGACGTGAGAAACGAGAAACGCCCGGCACTACACCGGGCGTTTTTCTTTTAGCTAGTTCAACTGCGATCGACGTCTCAGCAGCTATTCAAAAGTGTCACAGACTACAGCAGGGCATCTCTGGCATCGCGGACGTCAGCCATCATCTCTTGCACGGACTGATAGCGATCCTTCTTCTCTTTCTCGATCGCTCTCAGAATGATCGCTTCGAATGCTTCCGAGATATGCCTCTCCGGAGCGCGTTCGCGAGGCGGAACAGGTTCGTCGTGAATGATCAGATCGAAGGTCTTCCGAACCGTCTCCCCTCGAAACGGCTCTTTGAGAGTCATCAGCTCATAGAGCATCACGCCCATACTGAAGACGTCCGATCGCTCATCAATCCCCTTATGCCCCAGAATCTGTTCCGGTGACATGTACAACGGAGTCCCTGGCAACTGCCCGGACCGGGTGAGCGTTCTGAGTTGCTCTTTATCGTGCGTCTTGGAATCTGGATGGGGCTTGAAGTCTTCCGGTTCCCACGGTGGATCTTCAACTCCCCAGACTTTCGCGACGCCCCAATCGAGCAGAACAACTTCCCCGAACTGTCCCAGCCAGACGTTCTCCGGCTTAATATCACGATGGATGACTCCGTGGGCGTGAGCAAACGCAAGCGCCTGACTCACCTGCAGGAAGATCTCGACCAGCTCAGACATTGGATACGCTTGAACGGCACTCTGATCGCGATTGGCCAGTCGCTTAATTGCTTCGTAAAGATCTTCCCCACGCAGCAACTTCATTGAGAAGAAGAGGGAATCCCCTTTCGTTGTCCCGATCTCGTACACAGGGATTGTATTTGGGTGCGCAAGCTGGGCTGTCACTCGGGCTTCTCTCAAGAATCTACGCCGCTCTTCCTCGTCGTTTCTCAGCTCATACCGAAGCGTTTTCCTCGCCACCATGCGACCGACAATGTTGTCGAAGACCGCTTCGAGATAGGCTTTGCGTCCATTAAACAAGAGTCGCTCATCGGTGTACCTGGAATATCCTTCCTGAAACATTTCAGGCAGATCCCGATCAGTCCCGGAGAGAATGATCTGAGGATATCCATCAGTTGGGTTCGCCACGACTGATTCCTTTTGTGTTGCTGATTGAGCGCCGTGTAAGTTTTCAGGGTTTGACCCGAAGTTGACTGTCCCACAGCCTTCATCATAAAGCAACTCCAGACCATTTCCATGGCGACCCAACACGCATGCGAGCCGACCTGCCACCCAACGGGATCTGATGCGAGCATTTTCTGATCTTGTGTGCACGATCTCGCACAAGCGAGCACAGCCTCTTCACATATGAAACAGCGCAAGCGAGTGCACAGAAAGGAGCAACTTGCTCTAGAACCGTGGAATCGTCTCCTGGCCGTCGATGGTGGAAAGATGCTGCAACACGCCAAACGGAGCAACTGGATTGGAATCGATCTCTTCAGACAAGAACCTGACCGACCCGTCAGCGAACACACAATGGACACCTCCCGGATGCCCACTGCTTAACCCGGGAGAATAGGTTCCAGTCGATGGACGATTAATCCTCTCGTGCGTTGACGTCAACACGTGCTGCTGAAGAACCGGGTCCGAAACTCGCGCCCAATGCGAACCACCCTGCGACAATCCCGATTGAAGCACTGGAGCATCTTCAACATGGTCAAGCCTGCCGCTCACTTCTCCAATGAGCAGAGTTGTCGAAATCCCGTCCGTCAGATCGATAAAGCGAGTGCGGCTATTCAAGAAGAACGCCCCTCCCGGCAACTCACACCCCCTCATCTCCGAATCGTCCTCACCTTCCTCGTTCGAGATAGCTGGTATATGACACGGCAACTCCATCCACTCCGGACCAGTCATGGCTGCATAGCTCGTCGTTGCATAATTCGTCACTCCGACTCCGGGCTCAATCCGTGCAATCAATGTCGGTGAGAAATCCGACGAACAACGTACACATGGCAGTTCAGTCGCCACAGCGCTCTGATTGCTGAGGTTATTGGTGAGTCGATCGGATTGTTCAGACTCTCCCAGTGTCTTACGCAAGCCATCATGGAAGTCGATCTTCTCATAGAGGGGTTGTTGATCCAGGTGAGGCAACAACATCGCGAACCAGCCCCAACCGCTTTCGATTGAAGACTGCACTGCCCCCGGACTATCAACGTAACCGGGCGGCAAAGTTTCGTGAGCGTCGCTGTACCCGTGCAGCGCGAGGGCGATCTGCCGAAGATTATTCTTACACTCCGTCGCTCGAGCTGCCTGCCGAGCCCGGTTGATCGCTGGCACCAGCATGGTAATCAGAACCATGATGATTCCAATCGTCACCAGAAACTCCACAAGCGTGAAACCAGCCCATGAACGCTCACTCCGTGACGCAATCGACACTCGCTTCGAATCTGCCACGTTCAAGTTTTCACCTGCGTCTCTCAAATTGATACGAACCACCAGAATCGAGTTGCATTCCAACAATCCCCAAGGACCGCTCCGAATTCGAGAGAACGAGCCGTGGGTGTCCCCATTCGCCGGGAGTATCTACGATGCGAACGTCGCTCGTGTTGGAGAAAGCCGTTCACGAAACACAGAAACCGATTTCCCATGCAAATCATCGCTAGAGACTACCGTACCGCAGCGCCGATCGAAATCACGATCAACGGCGAAATCATTGAGAAGATCACGGCGATCGACTCGACACAAGCGCTTCCGTTCGTCGCCCCCGGCCTGTTCGACCTTCAAATCAACGGTTACGGCGGAATCTGGTTCAGCGACGAAAACCTGACGGTCGAGCAAGTTCTGAAGACACTCGAGCAACACTTTCAACATGGGATTACCCACCTTTTCCCCACGTTGATCACGAACTCACAAGAAGCGCTAGAACACGGGTTTTCCGTCGTTCGCAAAGCCTGCGAACAGGAACAGTGGGCCGACAAAATGGTTCTGGGATGCCACCTGGAAGGCCCCTACATTTCCAGCGAAGATGGCCCGAGAGGCGCTCACCCCATCGACCATGTTCGAAAGTGCAGCTGGGAAGAAGTCGATGCCCTTCAGCGAGCGTCCGGCGACCGCATTCGACTTGTCACTCTCGCTCCCGAATCGGAAGGCGCGGCCGAATTTATCAGACAGACAGTGAACTCGAACATTACCATTTCAATCGGACACACTGCAGCAACAGCCGACCAGATTGCCGCAGCAGTGGAAGCTGGAGCAACACTCAGCACGCATCTCGGAAACGGAGCACACGGCACACTCCGCCGCCACCCGAATTACATCTGGGATCAACTCGGCGAAAAACGTCTATCTGCCAGCATCATTTCCGACGGACATCATCTGCCTGCTTCAGTTGTCCGGTCGATCTTCTACGCAAAGGGATTAGAGAAAACGATTCTCACTTGCGACGCGTCCGGTTTGGCGGGATGCCCTCCCGGAGAGTACGACTACCACGGCGGTCGATTTGAAGTCCTCGCCGAAGGTCCAATTGTCATCGCTGGCCAGCGACAACTTCTCGCAGGTTCAGGCGTTCAGACAGATGTCTGCGTCGCAAAAATGATTGAGATGACAGGCTGCACGCTTGAGCAAGCATGGACGATGGCAACGACCAACCCGGCTCGAGTCAACGGCGTAAAATGCGCTTCCCTCACAGTGGGAGCACAAGCAGATTTGACCCTATTCGATCACTCTCCCGAGACGCACGAGTTGAAAATCAACTCAACCATCGCGCAAGGCAAGAGAGTCTTCGACTCTGAAAGCGCAAAGAATTGACGATAACTGAACCGGCAGCGACGCGAGGATGCTTCAGCGAGATTGAAGCAGGCACACGCAGATTATTTGCTCTGCGGTGAGTAATCGGTCAGCTTCATGTAAACGCTGAGTGGCCGTTCAGCGAGAATTTTTCCGTCAGCTTCCGAAGCAGCACGGGCCGTCTGCCACTCGGGATCCTGACCGAATGCTTTCCAACCAGCTTTGGCTGTTTCAGCATTGTCGTAGTCCAGAACGTAGACAAGCGTGTTCTGAGATCGTTCGTCGGTCGGCGTCCAGTAGCCGTACGACTCAAGCCCATGGCGAGCGAAGATCTTTTTCGTATGATCTCGAAACCGAGCATTCAACGCATCAAGACGATCTTCGAGAGTTGTGTAAATCCGAAGCTCGTATAACCGATCGGAACCGGGACTAACGACTTCCGGAGAATAGTCGACCTCAGTCATATAGGTGACTTCCGGAGCCTTCGCCAGAATTTTTCCGTGGTCTTCACGACTCTTGGCAGCGACTTCTTTCCATTCCGGATCGTTTCGAAATCCATCCCAGGACGCCTTCGCAGCATCGGCGTCCTTGTGCTTGAGCAGATAAATTAAGCGTTCGTCGCTCTCATCGACGGGAGTCCAGTAGGCGACGTTTTCGATCCCATGCCGTTCGAAGATTCGCATGGTGTGGTTTTTGAAACGCGAGTTGAGTGCTTCCAGTTTTCCGGGCTCGCATGTGTAAACACGCAGCTCGTAGAGCCCATCACCGGCTTGAACCGCCGAGACCAAACTCAAACACACCAGGAGCGCAGCCAAAACCACTCGCATCGTCGGACCTCTTTCCGGATAACGTCAACAGAATAGACTGACTTCGCCGAGACTCTACTCGAAGGTCGCAAACGGGCTCACTCGCTGAGCCTTTTCAACAATCGTTGCTTTCTCCGCATCGCTTTTCGCTTCTGCGTAGCGTTTTCTCAGTGCTTTCAACTTCGTGCGACGTGCTCGACGTCGAGCCAGTTCACGTGATCTTTCAATTCGCCCCATTGTGGCAATTCAACTTTCAGAGGAAACAAATGTTCACAGCACTCAAAACAGGATTGAGACGCGGAACGCAACAGAATACAAGTCGCCCTCTGCCCGGTCAACGCTTCAGTGATTCAATCTCCTGACCAATCTCCCGGTTTCTGTGTCGGTCGACCAGCCTCATACGTTCAACAGTTGCCTGAATCGAAGGCGAAAAATGCCTCTCGAATCGAAATGAAACCGACTCAACCCGTGAAGTCACATCGTCCGCCCGCCGTCGAGGACGACGCACTGGCCAGTCGTCATCTTTGTCCCCAACGCCAGATACATCACCGCATCTGCGACATCTTCGGGAGTTGAACATCGAGGGATCGGATATTCTGAAGTGAACTTCTGGATCTTCTCCTCAGTCATCCATTCTCGCAGCCATCGCGTGTCAATCGGCCCGGGACAAACAGCATTCACGCGCACTTCCGGAGCCAGGACTTTCGCCAGAGATTTGGTCATCGTGTTGATCGCCCCCTTGCTGGCACAATAGGCGATTGATGACCCGAAGCCGCTGATCCCCGCTACGGAGCTGATATTCACAATCGCCCCATCCCCTGATGCCTTCAGCATTTCCGCTGCAGCCCGCGACACAAAGAAGGTTCCTTTCAGATTGACATCCAGAATCCGATCCCACTTCTCTTCGGTCATTCCGTCGAGATCTTTGTGTTCGACGAAGTGAGTACAACCAGCATTGTTAACGAGAACATCGAGCCTTCCGAAACGCTCGGAAACCTGTTCGATCATCGACTTCACGGCAGCATCGTCGCTGATATCGCACTGAATAAGAAGTGCCTCGACTCCGCAAGCCTGCGCTTCATCAACCGTCTGTTGAGCCTCCGCCTCACTTCGTGAGTAATTGACGATGACGTGAAATCCACGCTTGGCAAACTCGAGGACGCAAGCTTTCCCGACTCCGGTCGCTGATCCAGTCACAAGTGCAACACGTTGATCCGCCATAAAATCCAACCTTTTCATCAAGACATCAATGCGTTGTCCGTGCCAACAAGGCATTTCTCGGATCGGAAGAGGTCAATCAGCACGAGCAGACACGGTAAGGAACCACTGACGAGCATTCAATCACTCAGCCAATCTGACATCGTTTGCCCCCGGTCTTCCCGATCGAATCGTCATCCTTTCTTCTATATTTCGAGTCCATTACACTTCTCAGCCAATTCAGCGAATTCTTATCCGATTCAGAGAGATCATCGTCATGGCCGAGTTTTTTCCAGAAATCCCCAAAATCCAGTACGAAGGCCCGGAAAGCAAAAATCCACTCGCTTACAAGCACTACAACCCAGACGAAATCATCGAAGGTCAGTCGATGAAAGACCTGTTCCGCTTCAGTGTGTGCTACTGGCACACATTCCGCGGAACCGGCAGCGATCCGTTCGGAGCGGGGACTTTGCAGCGACCTTGGGATGACGGAAGCGACTCAATCGAAAACGCACTGAAACGCGTTGACGTTGCCTTCGAATTCATCACAAAGCTCGATGTCCCATTTTATTGCTGGCACGATCGCGACGTCGCTCCTGAAGGCAGCTCTCTGAAAGAAAGCCACGCGAACTTTGACAAGATCGCAGCCAAGCTGAAGGAAAAGCAGGACGAAACCGGAGTGAAACTGCTCTGGGGAACCGCGAACCTGTTCAGCCATCCGCGATACATGCACGGTGCAGCTACCAGCTGCAATGCAGACGTCTTTGCTTACGCAGCGTCACAAGTCAAAAAGGCGATTGAAGTCACTTACGAACTGGGTGGCGAGAACTATGTCTTCTGGGGCGGCCGAGAAGGGTACATGAACTTGTACAATACCGATATGAATCGGGAACTCGACCATCTCGCCAAATTCATGCACATGGCGCACGACCACGCCAAGTCGATTGGTTTCGACGGACAGTTCCTCTTCGAGCCAAAGCCGAAAGAACCGACCAAGCATCAATACGATTTCGATGCAGCTGCCTGTCTGAACTTCATTGGACGCAACGGTCTGGACGGAATTGTGAAGCTCAACATCGAAACCAACCATGCGACACTCGCAGGCCATTCGATGATGCACGAGCTGGAATACGCTCGCATCCACGATGCCCTCGGTTCAATCGATGCTAACACCGGAGACATGCTGCTCGGATGGGACACCGACCAATTCCCAACTGACATTTACCTGACGACACAAATGATGCTCGTCATCCTGAAGCAGAAAGGTCTCGGCACCGGGGGAACCAACTTCGACGCGAAAGTTCGTCGTGAAAGCTTCGAACCGATCGACCTGTTCCATGCACACATCGGAGGCATGGACGCATTCGCTCGCGGAGCCAAAGTTGCCGCAGCCATCCGCAAAGACGGACTTCTCGACGAGTTCGTCAAACAGCGATACTCAAGTTTCGATTCCGGAGTTGGTTCTAAAATCGAAGACGGTTCAGCGACATTCGCAGACCTTGAATCGTACATGCTCGAAAAAGGTGAAGCGGACGCCAACACATCAGGCCGCCAGGAATACCTTGAGAATCTGGTCAACCAGTACCTGTAAGGGAACGGTTTTACTCGATCCATGAGAATTCGAAACCGCCCGTTGGCTTCACGTCGACGGGCGGTTTTCTGTTGCGCAGTCCCCGTCAAATTCGTAGCGATTGAGCGACTCTTTCGCAGAGCGGGCTATGTCGTTGGCATCGAATCAATGTCAAACAATTCGAGCCGCTGGCGGGCAACATCTGCCCACGGGCCTCGCTGATCGTGCTTGAGATATTCGGACCAATGCTCTCGTGCCGAGCTGACATCGTCCAATTCGAAAAGCGTTTCAGCGAGATGATAATGCGCGTCGGGATATTCCGGAAGAATCGTCAGCGCGACCAGAAAAGCAGTTTTCGCGGCCTGCAGATCATTCAACTCGCGATGCAGACATCCGATCTGCGTCCAGGCTTCCAGAAACTCATCGTCGTGCTCAACGGCGGTGTAATATCGCTCCAACGCGCCTTCGACGCTTCCAAGACGATAGAGACACTCTCCAATCTGGAAGTGCACATCCGAGCTTGAAGGAGACGCCATCGCTGCCAGACGAAAGGCTTCAAGAGCATCTTTCACGCGACCAGCATCGTAAAGCCGACAGCCTTCCACCAGCCAATCCCGCTTTGTGGTCAAGTCGACGGAAGATGTCGCTTCATCTTTGACGACATCGGAAAACAGAATCGACTCCGGTTCGTCGAACGTCGTCAGATCGGGTGTTTCCGGAGCGGGACGGTCGAAATCGAAAACTCGCTGACCCGATTCGGGAAGGACCAAACCGTGCGCATCGCGAACCAGCACTCCGAGGCTGTGAGCGAGAATTTCCAGCTGTTCCAGCGGACGTTCATCCCCTCGCTGAACCGACGGAAGTTTTTTCAGCCCGTCTTCCAACTCCTGTCGCTGAATCCCGGAATCGAGCAATTCACTCAGCCTGCGTGCACTACTCACTTCGCGAAAATCGAAATACGGCAGCCGATGCACCCTGCGGACGGGGTGAATCATGCCGATTCGCTCCCAACGTCGGATCACGTGGACAGAAATCCCCAGAATGGACGAAAGCATCGCCGGAGTGTAGAGGCGATGAACTTCTTCGCGGTAATCGTTCAACCCGAGTAGTGTGAGCCACTGGGATTCATTGATCACTTGAATCTCTGCCCCAGCTTCCAGCAAGCGATCGACTTGTTGCAGCTTGACCGAGGGTTGCCCGTTGTCATCGAGTGGCCAACCTTCTTCGCCAATCACAATCATCGTCAATTGACGACTGACGTGCTCGACCGCTGTTCCCCCATTTTGCTCAACAAGGCCGGCAGCTTCGGAATGCGTCATCGAAGCCAAAGTTCCGGTAAACGTCACACGTTCCCCCTGCAGACAGGGAGAACTGTCGGTGGACGAGAGATCACCGGAGAAGAGAGGCTGAGACATGGTCGATCGTGTTGACATAGGTTGCCGAAACCCGAACATATCCAACAGGTGCCTTCACGGCAAATCGATCGTCAGGAATTTCTGAAGACTTCCCCCGCTGAGCAGATTTCCGGCGGCTAATCCTCACAACCTCATGCAGCAAGTCGACGCAATTATCGTTGGTCAGGGGCTCGCCGGAACGACGCTGGCGTGGACGCTTCTCGATGCTGGCCTGGATTTCGTTGTTCTCGACCGAAAAACCCGGACTTCGGCCTCCGAAGTTGCTGCCGGGCTGATGACTCCCATCACTGGCCGCCGCTTTGCGTTTCAGCCGGATTGGGATGTCGACTGGGAAGTTGCCTCGACGTTTTATCGTTCCATTGAACAACGCATCAATGCAGAGCGACTTTTCCACAATGTTCGAATGACGCGTCTCTTCCGCTCCGATGAGGAAGCAGGCGTTTTCCACTCGAAAGCTGAAGGTCGACTGGACGAGTCCATTGACTGCAAACCCGCCGCTCATGATCCGACTCTAATCCGTGATTTTTACGGCGGATTCGAAATGTCGGGTGGGAAACTGAACGTCTCCGAATACCTCACCCTGTCTCGGGACTGGCTTCAAAATTCCGGCCGTCTGGTTTCAGCTGATCTCGACCTGCAAGCCCCGTTGACAATTCAGCAGGGACGTGTCGAATTTCCGGAGTTCGAATTGTCCTCTCGCTGGATCATTTACTGCACAGGATTTGTCTCATCTCCTGCGGAGTTTCTCTCATCGATTCAATTCAATCCCGCGAAAGGAGAGGTTTTGGACCTCGAACTGACTTCACACAATTTGCCCGAAGTGATTCATCGGGGAATCTGGATCGCCTCACAGCGAGAAGACTCGATTCGCGTCGGCGCAACCTATAAGTGGAGCGACCTGAGCGATGTCCCAACCCGTGAAGGACGGCAATGGTTGCTCGATCGTCTTAGCGAGTTCTTTGTTCCAGAGACGAGAGTCGTCGGGCACATGGCAGCTGTTCGCCCGACCATGCATGACTTTCAACCAGTTGTTGGAATCCATCCGCACTTGCCGAACGTGGGAGTCTTGAACGGGCTGGGATCGAAGGGATCGCTGACTGCTCCTCGGCTTGCGCAAGCGCTCGTCGCACAAATGCTGCATCAAACACCCGTTCCCGGAAAGGTTTCACTCTCGAGATGGTACAACTGACCGAACTTGCTCACTCGCTCCTTCGAGATGTCGTTCGAACTGGTGATCTGGCCATTGATGCCACTGCCGGGAACGGCCACGACACACTTTTTCTCAGCGAGCTTGTCGGTTCGATCGGCCGGGTGATTGCGTGCGACGTCCAACAAGAAGCGCTGGACTCCACTCACAAATTACTTCAGCAACACGACAAAGAGAACGTCGATCTCGTCCTCGAAAGCCATGCGACGTTGCTACCTCGCATTGCTGAAGAGGCTGCGCAGATCGCATCCGCCGTCATGTTTAACCTTGGGTACTTGCCGGGCGGAGACAAAACCCGAACAACAACAGCGGACTCGTCGAGTGTCGCAATTCGGGCAGCGACTCTGCTCTTAAAACCGAATGGAGTCCTGACTGTGACTGCTTATGTCGGACACCCCGGAGGACTCGACGAAGCGATTCGTGTTGAAGAACTCATTCAGACACGCTGTGAGTCGGACGAATTCGAATCACTTTACGAACCGCTAATCGACTCGAGCAGTAATGCACCGCGATTGTATGCGATCAAGCGGCGGCGCTAACGTCGAGAACACGTCGTCAAAGAGACTTCGAAAGAGATCTAACGGAACAACTGAAGCCGACGGCTTGTTTGCGTGTTGCTCGTATTGTGAGTCGGTCGAACAGTGCTCTTCGAGACAGACAATTGTTCGTCGTCCAAGTCCTGAGTGAACTGGAGATGCGGTAATCTTGGGCGAAAGATCACCATCAGCAGCAGCGGGACATACCACAGCAGGTAGACGCCCCCCTGCTGCGTGTACCAAAGCTGAGTTCCGATCACAGCAGCCGCAGATTGTGCAAGCAGCACCTCGACATTTCTACGTCCGGGGAAGAGCGTCATCAGTGTCACCATGATGAAATACAGTGCCATCACAGGCCATCGATAAGGCGATACATAGTTCGCTTCCTTCCAGAATCCGGAGGAAAACTCGCTCTGTGAAAGAACCGCCAACGGAACGTTGATCGTCCCAATCGTTTTCTGAAAGAAGGATTCCGAGTCGATCGATGTCAGAGCCAGGCTCAAGAGCAACACGACCGCCACACCCGTCAATGCCATGACGAACTTTGGAGCCCCTTTTCGCCCGTAAAATGCTGCCCAAATCGGAAGCAGGAAGAGCGGAAATACAAGTGTTCCGCAAGCAAGGCCGAGCAAGACCCCTGATACGATCGGTTTGCGAAAAGCAACAAATGCCCAGGTGATCAAAGCGGCCGGGAGAACGTGATTGAACTCGCCGACGTTGTAAGCGGTACACGGCAACAACAAATACAGCGTCGCCATCGCGACTCCGATACTCTTGTCGCCGAATAAATTCCGGCCCACAAACCACAACCCAGTGATGACTGCCGCGTGGGCGAGAATCGCCAGAAACGGAGGCCCAAAGTCTTCGAAGATCAGCGCGATCGTTGCGAGAACCGCAGTTGCAGGTCCACTCGCGACTTGCTGTGCTGCATCTTCGCTTGGGTCCGTAGCTGTCCTGCTGACAAGCTTCTCTGCTCTCTCAATCGTGACTTCGGTCGTCCTCGGCAACGACGACGTAATCGCTTGCGTCATCAAGAATGCGAAGACCGAGAAACAAAGAAAGGCCAGACCATGCGTGTTCAGGTTCTGCCCAAGGTACGGTCGGCGACCCAGAAGCGGATCGACGAGCATTCGCACCAGAAAAGTACATGCCACAACGAACAACCAGACATGCCCCAACGTCTGGGTCACATCACTCTCTGCTGCCACGAACAACAATCCGGGCGAAGCTGACAGCAGCAGTGCCAAATCCAGATTACGCAGCGAGAACACACGCATAAATCTGAAGTAGACAGCTACGATCAACAGCAGAGAAAGATAGAACCAGGTTGGTTGGTTGACGTCAAAATTCGGCAGCAACAGGTCCATTCGACACCTGCGAAAACATGATTATCACGTCCTGATTGCACAACATCGCTGCGATCAACGCATGGACCGACGTTGTGCGAGGTTGAATTGCAGACCTAATGACTGCAACACAAATCATCACCACGGATCATCAGTGCACGAATCTAAAATCGAGTCCAGTCGTTACGAAAATTCCCACTTCCGTCCTGGATCACGAACCAATTTGCATTACGCGAACTGCTGAGAAGCCGATTCCCCAACCAGACTTCTTAACAATTTGCATCGTTCATGATACATCTTTTTTCGTCTGTTTCAAAGGATCAAAGCCAGACGAGGCCCGATTGAGACACTTCTCTCTCCGATTGTGATCTTATCAACAGTCGCGAATGAGACTCTCATTCGATTCAAGTTTCGTGGTTTCGAACCAACTATCCGAACCGATTCATTGAGATTCCGGTCGATTCACAGCCTTCAGCGTGTCGGGCGAACCGGTGTTGGCTGCGATAGAAATGCGAACAGATCGATCAAATCCTCATCTGACAGCTGTTTCGTGACACCGTCAGGCATGATGGACGTTGCGATCGCCTGCAGGACTTGGATCGATTCTCGAGAGACTTCGGTCAACGAATTGTCCGCGTGTCGCATCACAACCGTCGCTGGTGTCTGGTCTTCAATTAACCCGGTCAGAATGCGGCCATCCACCGTCGCAATCTGATATTGTGTGAACTCCTCGCGGATTCCCGCCGAGGGATCGACAATCGCCAACAGCATGAAATCGAGATTGTCTCGCTCGTAGCCGGTCAGGTTGGGACCGATGACTCCTCCCTCATCAAAGATTTTATGGCAAACTCCGCAGTGCTTCGCGAAGAGAGCCTTACCCTTCGCCAAACTCCCCTCCTGGTCGTTTGATTTGGTCAGCAACGACTTCAACCGCTCGATTTCACCCAGTTTTTCTTCGGGAGTTGATCGTACTCGCCCCCAGTGCTTTTGAATCAATCGATCCACTTCAGGGTTGGCATGCAGACGCATCTGATTGACCACATCAAACCCGATGGCTTCCGCTGGAATGCGAAAAGCATCGACTTCCGCCAAGAGTTGCTCACTCCAACCCGGTCGGCTGGCAAGGACTCGGTGGGCTGTCTCGCGAATTCCATGTTCGTCGGGAAGAGCCGAGTGGTAAAGCTGACAGATTGTTGTTCCGATGCGTGGATCAGGAAAGGACATCAGCGAATTCATCGCAGCGTTCTTGATCGTGCTTCCGTACGAACCTCTCAAAAGTTTGAGGAGGACAGCGACCGACTCGGGGTGTCGACCTTCTCCGAACTCTTTAATCAACGCGAGGCGAAGACTGCTGTCCGTCTGACTGGACTCGACCGCATTCAATGCTTGATCGAGAGCCTGCTTTTCTCCCAGCCTCAGATTGAGCAGCAGATCTGATTTTCCGACGAGTTGTTGATGTTCCAGAATCTGTTGCCGTAGCTGATTCGGAATCTCAGTTAGGTCTCGCCCTTGGTATGACTCCAGAAAACTCGCGAGGAGGATGCCTCTGGTTTCAGAACCTGGAGCAAGCGCGAGCAAACGCTCGCAGTCAGCGAGCCCGGAAGCTTCTGTTTCTTCGTCGAGAATGGCGTACTGACTCAGAGCAAATCGTTTCATGAGACGCGGCAGAATTGTCTCCCGGACGATTTGAAGCTCCCAAAGCGACGAATCACTCAGCCAGTCGAAGATCTGATCCCGTGGTGATCGCGCATCCGAGGGCGTTAACAATACACCGACCTGCGGGGAATCATTTAATGGGACTGTTCCCGTGTGACCTTCAATTGCCCACCACAACATAAGAGGCATGTGCGGGTCGAGTCTGTCGTCTTCGTTCTTCAGAAGATTTTCGATGAGCGGCAGAGCGATAGCTGTTTCGAATCGTCTCGCGGAAGAAGCGAGTTGTGACCGAACCTGGATATACGGTTCCGTGGCCGAAAGTTCCTCGAGCGTTTTCGCTGTTGAGGGCGCAACCTTTCGTTGATCCCCGAGTAGTCGAATCACCCAACGACGGATATGCGGGTTCTCGTGACTCAGAAGCTCGCGCCCCCAAGCTTCATCAAATTCGCCTGCCCAGTTCAAAGCCCAGAGTGCCTCAAGTGCTCCCGGAGCAGAGCTGAAAGCAAGGTCTTTCAGTTGATCAATCGTGTCGCTTTGATCAAGTTCACTGCCGGTGAAGAACAACCGTTCGCCCAAGACTCGAACCGCTGTCTGCTTAATGAATTTGTTGGGATGATCGAAGTGCTCGATCAATTCCATATTCGAAAGCTGTGAGAGATCCCATTTCGGATCACTGTCTGATGAGTCGGCAGCTCGAATGCGATAAATTCTTCCGCTCGATTTGTGCCAGTTGTCGCGAGGATCAACATGTGTCAGACGAGTGTCGTACCAGTCTGCGACATACACCGCTCCGTCAGGGCCAACCTTAAGATCCACCGGCCGAAACCATCGGTCATCAGTTGTGGCAACTTCAGGGAGATCGACTGTTCGATAAGTCGATCCCTCGGAAATCAGCTCGCTGGCCCACACGCGATTGTGCAACGCATTCGCTGCAATGACCTGACCGTTGAACCGCTCCGGAAGTGTTCCTCCTTCATAAATCACAAACGTCTGCGCAAAACGATCCCGGTCGCCCTCATGGCCCATGTGCTGAAAGAACCCGAATGCAAACGGATTCGTCAGTGGCCCATGCTTACCCCAGTTCTTGGTTCCATAAGAGCCCTGCGGATAATACATGCCGCGCGTATTGCCGTGATTGGTGCCGGAAAAGACTCGACCGACCGAGTCAATTTCTGTCGAGAAGGTGTTTCCGCCCCCTTCCGCATAGATCTCGAAGACCTGAGTCTTGGGATTGTATCGCCAGATATTCTGGCCTTCCCACTGCACGTTTGACCCTGCTCTGGAAGTCACTTTGCCTGTCGTCGTCGATCCATTCGCTGCGTAGATCCACCCGTCCGGTCCCCAATTCAAACTGTTGGCGACGGAGTGTGTATCTTCCAAACCAAACCCGGAAAGATGCACAACCGGATCACCATCGGGAACGGCATCTCCATCGGCATCCGGATAAAACAAGAGATAGGGGGGATTCAGCACCCAAATTCCACCATGTCCTGTCAACACTGACGAGGCGATGTTGAGTCCGTCGATCACCACGCGATGCGAGTCGTAAACTCCATCGGCATCGCTATCTTCAAGAAGAGAAATGCGATCGCGGCCTCGAACGTGGTTCGGAGGCGCAGCTGGGACTTTGTCGAAGACGGCCCGCAGATGCTGGTCGTAGCGGATGACCTTGAGCCCTTCGGGGAATGGATACTGTCGATATTCCACAACCCACAGTCTTCCGCGGTCATCAAAGTGAAGCGAGAGTGGCTGCTCAATCTCTGGTTCGGATGCGACAAGATCAATCGCGAGCCCTTCATCCAACTGAAACTGCTCGACAGCGACGGTGGCTGGTGTCGGCTGGCTGTCATCTCCAACTTCGCCGCGACCTTCGAAAGATCGAATCACACGCTCGACGTCCTCGTTTCCCGCGAGATCGTCTTTGTATTGATCCCTCGATTTCTCAACGTTCTGTCCGTGCAGAATCGATCCGCTGAACAGAAGGAGCAAGATACTTCCAGCAAGCAACGATCGTGACACCTGCCTGTGTCGCGGTTTGGGCTGTTTGTCAGGGCTTTTGTTTTGCTTGTTCGTACGAGTTCGCGAAGTCCATCTCGGAAATTGCTCTCGACGAGAAACAGCTTGAGACATGGAATTTTCCAAACCAGATTGCGGGGAAGGTGGTGTTCGCGACAACGAAGACGCGAACGGAAGGAAAAAACAGACAAAGCAGTCAAGTATCCACTCAAGAGTTTGGTGACTGAATCGCTTGTATTGAATAGGATACCGGCATTCATCCCCATGGAGGAAGGTCCTGAATCAATGGCGCGTCCATCCCACCGCATTGCCAGTTTACTGTACGAGATCGACCCTGGATCACAAGTCGTTGCTTCAGGTTGGGTGAGAACCCGACGTGATTCGAAGAACGGCTTTTCGTTCATCGAACTGAACGACGGGTCGTGCATGTCCAACCTGCAAATCGTGATCGACGCCAGCGTGCCCGGTTACGAGGAGCACATTAAGGAAGCAGGGACCGGCGCCAGCATTGAGGTTCGTGGAGAACTCAAAGAGTCACCCGGTTCGAAGCAGCGCGTTGAACTGCACGCGAGCGAATTCACGCTTCTCGGCAAAGCTGACGGTGACACCTATCCGCTTCAGAAGAAACGTCACAGCTTCGAGTATCTTCGTGAAATCGCCCATCTGCGACCTCGAACGAACACCTTCGGTGCCATCGCCCGGGTTCGCAATTGCGTGTGCAGAACAATCCACGACTTCTTCCAGGATCGCGGATTCCTTTACGTTCACACGCCGATCATCACGACCAGTGACTGTGAAGGCGCCGGGGAAATGTTCACGGTCACCACGCTGGATCAGATTGCCAGTTCGAAGGGAGACTACAGCGAAGACTTCTTCGGAAAGAAGGCGTCACTCACGGTTTCCGGTCAGCTCGAAGCGGAGATCTACGCTTGCTCTGTCGGCCCTGTTTATACATTCAGCCCGACGTTTCGAGCAGAGAACTCCAACACGACGCGGCATCTGTCTGAGTTCTGGATGATCGAACCAGAGGTTCCGTTCTTCGAACTCGAAGACAATATGCAACTCGCTGAGGAGTTCATCAAAACACTGGTGCAGAAGTGCGTCGACGAGTGTGCTGAAGACATGGCGTTCTTCAACGAACGAATCGACAATGAGATCATGACCACGCTTCGGAATATCCTCGACAACGACTTCCGAAGGATCTCGTACACTGAAGCTGTCGATCTTCTGCTTGCTTCCGGAAAAGACTGGGAATACCCCGTGTCATGGGGAACCAACCTGCAGGCAGAACATGAACGTTGGCTGACAGAGGAACACTTCGGACAACCGTTGATCGTCTACGACTATCCCCGGACGATCAAGCCGTTCTACATGTACTGCAATGAAGATGAAAAAACCGTGCGGGCGATGGACGTTCTCGTTCCGCGAGTCGGGGAAATTATCGGCGGCAGTCAGCGTGAACACCGCCTCGACGTTCTCGAAAAACGGCTCGTTGAATGTGGGCTCGACGCGGAAGAATATTGGTGGTATCTCGACCTGCGACGCTTTGGTTCGGTGCCGCATAGCGGATTCGGCCTCGGTCTCGAAAGAGCGATCCTCCTACTCACGGGGATGCAGAACATCCGCGACGTGATCCCGTTTCCACGAACTCCAAAGAACGCCGAATTCTAGAGCAAGTTGCTCTTTCCAGCTCACTCGCTTGCGATGTTTCATCAGACAAAACGCTGAGCTTGCTCGTGCGAGAAAGTGCAAACTCAATCAGAAAATGTTCTAGTCGCGTTTGACTTCGCACTGCTTCTTAATGCCCGCTCCAACTCCCGTTTCCAACACCCCATCTCCAACAGCGATTCGCCAATGACTCTTCGAGAACTTCAAGACCTCATTCAAGTGATGTATTCATCGAAAGATGAGCAACGAGGGATTGATGGCACGTTCATGTGGCTTCTAGAGGAGGTCGGCGAACTGGCCGGAGCGCTCCGCGAAGGAACGCAAGAAGAGATCGCCCGTGAGTTTGCCGACGTGCTGGCCTGGCTCGCGACGATTGCCAATGTCGCCAATATTGACCTGCAGGATGCCGTTCGTGAGAAGTACGGAAACGGCTGTCCGGGCTGCGGAGCGATGGTGTGTGCTTGCGGAATTGAAGAGAAGCCGTAACGTAAAGAAAACGTCCGCAGCGAAGTTTACATTCGCTCCGGACGTTTATTGAAATCGCCGCAAATTCACTTGCAGGTGAACACTGCCCGATTAGTTGAACTGCCAGCCGTAGCTGTTGAGCTCAAGCACGAGGAAAATACATCCCGTGATGAGCGAAGCGACTGCCACGAACAGCAGGCCAACATAGACATCTGGTGCTGGATCTTCTTTCGCCATAGTTTCTCTCCCTGTCTGACTCCCAGCGATTCGCTCTCGCTGAGATGCTGAGAATGTCTGTCACGTTGTGGGTTTGTCAAAAGGGAACTGAGAAGCGTCCCCGAATATTTCAATGATCACTCAGTCTTCGCAGACTTAAGTTCCGAGGCGAGAGGTGACGTTGTCGCCTTTCTGAATAATCCCGTTCTTCGCAGGGAGAACGACTTCGCCCACTGCACTGTCTGGAGCGACATCGACGACTCGAACGCGGCCGAGCCATTCGGAATTCGCTTCGTCGGATTTCAATCGAACGACATCCAGTTCATGTCCGACGATGAGGCCATCGTCTGAACCGATCGACATCGAAACGTATTGCACTCGGTTGGCGCGATTCTTACGAACATCGCGGACGAGTCCTTCAACTGGTGGCGGTGGAAGTTTCAGCTTTTCGACAACGTCTGGATCAGTTTCCAAACCGTTGGCAGCGACAACTCGTTCGAGGTATCCAACTTTTTCCAGCTGTCGGTTGTAGTTGGTCTTCAACTCAGCGAGGTTTGTTTCGAGAGTGAATTTTTCGTCTCGAAGATCACGATTGTCAGCGACGGACTTGTCGAGTGCGACGCGGAGTTTTTCGTTCTCGATGCGTTGCTTCTCAGCTTCTTGCTGGCGGAATCGTGCTTCGGCAGCTTTCGCTTCGGCGAGACCAGTCTGCTCAGCTCTCAGAGCTTCACGACGGTTACTTTCTTCTGTCAGATTCTTGATCTGCATTTCCATCGCCTGCTGCTGGGCAGCGAGACGGCCAGCCCGTTCTTCAGCGGCTGTCAGTTGAGTTTCGAATTCGGTCTTGGCAACCGTTAACTGTCCCTGAGCATCCGTTGTCGACTGACGCTGTAGAGCGAGTTCAGATTGAACTGCTTCATACTGCCCCTTCCAGTTCTGATGCATGGAATAGACAGCACCGGCGAAGGCCATAAACAGGATGCTGAGAACCACTTGCACAACGACAAGGATTTTACCGACGTATGACATGAACGAACTCCAGCGTGATCGTGGAAAGCTTCACTGACACCGAACTCTGGTTCAATTAGTTGACCGGAGCCGGATTGTATTCTTCCAATAGTTTTTGACGTTCTTTCGCCCGATCAAGCTGCTCCTGCAACTGATAATCGGTATCTCGGAGCTGTCCGAGCACTTCCCGCAGGCGGAACATGTCCGCTTCAACTTCCCTGACCTGCTGCCCAAGCCGAACCACGTCGTCGCGTCGGGCCTGAACTTGAGTTTCTAATTTGCTCGAATCAACAGACATCCCCGTCACTTTGTTCGACAACTCGTCGAATTCGGCGTTGATGGCTGTCAGTCGAGCTCGCAGCTGATCTACATAAGCAGTCAGAGCTGCGTCATCCATTTCATTCAATTTCTGCAGTGCAGCGATCTTCTCGCGAAGAGCAGGTTCCCGCTGTTGAAGGTTCTGCAATTCCTGCTGCTGCTTCTGATAGACTTCGTCCATGATCTTGGTCAAAACTTCCGGCAGCACTTTTGAGCTGGCGACTTGACCTTGATCACTTCCGCGAACAGCCTGCCAGGCACGGTCTGCACTGGGCGAACGCGTGATCTCGTAGGCATCGAAATACTTTTCGGACATCACACCCGACCAGTCCGGTCCGCCGAAAGTTGCTGCGATGGCAAATCCGACAAATCCCAGACTGGCGACTGTCACAAAAACTGCAAGGATTTTGCTGAACGAGGTCATTCTGGAGTGAATCCAACGTTGAGAGACTGACGCGAATCATCCTCGACAATTCTCGGAACATCAGGAACCAAAAATTCGAGAATGGAAAGAAGAGGAGAAGAAATCTCAGTCGTCCGTGGTCTCTTCAAACCGCGTGTCGGCAAATTGTATGGACATGATCGACAAAGGATGTGCTGTCTGAAAACTCAAATATAAGTCTCTTGATTCGACAGTCCGCTCGCAAGGGAAAATTCTCACGAGTTCATCTCGAATTCAAAACACGAACTCTCAGGTCAACATATCTTCTGCCAGTTGTTTCAGTTTCGGCATTCGCTGACAAATGTGGAGACAGAAGTCCCGGAGTTTCACAGAGTGATTCTTCTTCGACGTTCCTGACAGCGACTGTACCGATTATATGAGCAATTCATGCCGAGGGTTAAGGGGGGTCGTATCCGCCTTCGCAGAAGGGATGGCATCGACATAATCGATACAACCCTTTCCACGCCCCTTTGATTGGTCCGTGTTTTCGAACAGCTTGGATAAAATAGTTGCTGCAAGAGGGATAGAAGCGACACCGCCCACCCAGAAACGGCCCCAGCGTCACCTGATAAAGCTTGACCATCAAAATCAGGATGAACGACGCACTCCAGGAAAGTGCCTCGCGACATCGCGACCACAGACTCTTGTCTGCCGGGATGAGTTCCTTGGAATCGCGTTCCGTCAACTCGGATTGCTGGTTGCCCGGAACAGAATCACTGGTGGACAATTGAGAATTCATCGAGCGTTGTCACCTTGAATGAGATCGGTGATTCCGTCTTTAGCGGTTCTCGCAAAAAAACAAGAAACAGAGCGCGACACGATTTAGTGACATCCGCACGAACCGCACCCGCCTCCGGATGGAGCTGGCAATGCTACTGGGCCATCACTGCCGACCGGTTGAACTTCGATGATCCCCAAACCAGCTGCGGCAGCTTGCAGCGCGAGTTTCGTACACTCCGGACCTCGCTCATTCAGAACGTACAGAACCAGCTTGCCGCTATCGAGAATGCGTTCCATTTCAATCAGCTGGAGATCGAGATCCCAGTCGCTAATCCGCTGGTGCCAGTCTGCAAACTCTTGTTCAATTTGACGTTGTGATTCAAGTTTTGACTGCTGATCATCTTCGTTCGCCAACCGGATGACTTCAAATTCCGGCTCGGGAAACTCCTGATTCGGCTCAACAGGAGGACGGACGAACTCGAGAGCAGTCCCAATTTCCTCACCGCGATGAGTCCGGAGAATGACAACGTCCCCTCGCGATACGGACAGAGAGTCCGGAACGGCAGCCCGGGCAACTTCAGGAACTGCGCCAAAGCGGACAAGTACGACTGTCATCAATTTTACCATTTGTTTTGGAGCTCAATTCGCGATCAGTGCTGAAGCTGCAAAGGACAACGTTTGAGCGAGTTGCTGTTGCCTGAGAACTCTTTGGGACTCATCGCCGATCAACGGGTGAATTGAGTACACTTTCCGGGTCATCATTTTCACTCGCTCAAGTATCTCACCCTCGTTCGCCAATGCAAGGACAAACCCCGATCTGCTACCTCGACGGAGAAGTGATTCCGTTCGCAGATGCCAAGCTTCCCATCTATGACCTCGGAGTCATGCAGGGAGCGACGGTCACGGAACGCCTGCGGACTGTGAGACACGTCCCCTATCTCGTCCGAGAGCATCTGCTCCGCATGCAAGAATCACTGCGACTCGCAGAGTTTCCAATTCCAGAGTCCCTCTCTTCGACTGGCGATGTCATTCAGCACATCGCCGAGACGAATACCCGCTTGATTCCGACAGAGTCTGACTTATCAATCGTCGTCTTTGTCACAGCCGGACAGGCGATTGGAGATGCCAACGAGATGATCGCGAGCAGTCATCCGACCGTTTGTGTTTACTCAGCGCCGCTTCCTCTCAAGAAATGGGGAAGCTGGCATCGAGATGGAATTCACCTGGTGATCCCCGATCGACGGCAAATCCCGATCGAGTGCCTCGATCCTCGCATCAAAATGCGGAGCCGGTTGCATTGGATGCTCGCAGACCAAGCAGCACGCAAAGTCGATCCCCAAGCGGTGGCATTGCTACTGAATCTCGGAGGAAAACTCACCGAAACCAGTAGCGGAAACCTGTTTGTGGTGCGGGATAATCAACTCAAAAGTCCCCCCAAGGAACAGACGTTGAACGGCATTAGCCAGCAAGTTGTCGTCGAGCTTTGCGGCCGCTTGGGTTTGGAATTCTCATTCGAGGAACTTAGCCCAGCTGATTTGACCGACGCTGATGAAGCATTTGTGACTTCGTCGACGTATTGCCTCGTCCCGGTCCGGGCAGTCAATTCGGTGGAGTGTTTTTCGTCAATTCCGGGACCTGTGACACTCCGGATCCAGAAAGAATGGAGCCAGCAAATCGGCCTCGATTTCGTATCGCAATGCGATTCGGCGAGTTCGTGATGTCGACAATGACCGCAGAGGAATCCTGACTCAGGAGTCGCTGGCGACTTTAAGCTGTTTCATCCGTTCGCGTGCCCGGTGAAGTGTTGGCCCGACGGAATTCTCGGGGATTCCCAACTCGTTGCTGATTTCGCGGTACGTTTTTCCGTCGATGTGGTAAAGCCTGACAATGCTCGCTTCCGACGATGGTAGCTGCGCGATTAAGACTCGAACTTCTTCAGAATCGGAGAGCCGTTGAACATGGTCTGCTCCGCCCTGATCGAGAGAGGACTGATGAGCATTCACATGCCCCATGGCCTCGAGCTGCTTCCTCTTGACCAGCGATTTGACAACGATTCGTCGGGAGACGACGACGAGATAAGAAGCGAGCGAAGACTTTCCGCGAAAGTGTCGAAGAACAGCGAATTCGTTCTTGAGGAGCGTGAGAAAGATTTCGGAGCACAAATCGTCGATGTCATCTTGCGTTAACCGGACACTTCGAGCGTGAGCGGTATGAGAGATGACATGCACGAACGTTCCCAGAAAACGATCAACAAATTCCTCCCACGCACCCGCTTCCCGTTCGAGACACCGCGTTAGAATCTGACGATCTGTTTCAATGAAAGGCACCTGTTCGTTCCCATTTGGGGAAATGGTTGGCTCCGTCTGCCCCGCAGAATCCCTTATCGGCCATTCTACGCGTCGACCTGAAAAACGACAACAGCGACATTTTGTCCACTACGATCATCAAGGTGAGCCGGAAAACTTCGCGTATCTATATTCGTCCACGTTGACTCCGGTGTTGACGCACTCTAACTCGTCTCACCATAATCCCATACAACTTTGATGGTCTGATGGTCGCACAAGCCTTGTCCGTTGGACACTGCGGGGTTACCCCGCGGGAGAAGCGTTGTTCCCTATTCGATGGATGAAGGTTCTCAACGCCAAGCAAGTTTGCGTTCAGAACCTTCGCCACAGGATGCGTTGTGCGGCCAACAGACCATCTTTCCTCTTTAGAGAACCTGATCGTTTCGATACGTCTTCGAAGGATCACTCACAGAATCCGAATCGGCCGCACGCAGGATTGAATTGAAGCATGGGATGGTTCGATTTCCTCCGGAAAATCTTCGGGTTCGGTCGCGCGGAATCCACACAATCCACACAAACTGTCGTCGAGGCTCCCGCTCCGCAGACTGCTCCTCCGCAAGCTTCGGAGCCGGTCGAAAAACGAGAGCCGAAGCCGCGGCCCAGCAACAATGAGCCTCGACCGGATGTGCATCTTCGGGCTTTGGATTATGTCCCGAGCACAGTTCCGACTCCACCGGATCGCGAGATCGTCTCCGAAAAGCCGTATCGGTTTGCCGTCCCTGCCCCCAGAACTGGCGAGTTTCTGGACCTCAGCCGCGACAGCGATGAACGCTGGCTCGAGTATTACGGACTCCCTCGTCTGAAAACACCGGACGATCTCGCCGACTGGTTGGGCGTGACGACGGGCACCCTCGCATGGCTGACACATCGTTTTCGCGAAGGACATCGTCCGACAGACGCGCACGACAGTCACTATCACTATAGTTGGATCGCGAAGCGTTCCGAAGGTTGGAGGCTCATTGAAGCCCCCAAGTCGAAACTCAAAGAAGTCCAGACGAAAATTCTTCGCGGGATTCTCGACTCCGTACCTGCCCACTCATCCGCTCATGGTTTCGTGCCGGGGCGGTCCATTGTTTCGAATGCCACCCCGCATACCGGAAGCAAATTCATTTTGAAGATGGATCTCGAAGACTTCTATCCGTCGGTGAAGTACTCGCGCGTCGTCGCAATTTACCGAAGTCTCGGATTCAGTCGGGAAGTCAGTTTGTGGTTAGCCCGCCTGAGCGTCTCTGCCCTGCCGTGGAGCCTCAAGTCTCCAGTCGCTGCCCACGAATATGTGACTTACACCGCTCATCATTTGCCTCAAGGGGCACCCACTTCCCCGGCACTGGCCAACCTTTCGGCATACGGCCTCGACATTCGACTGGCTGGAATGGCGAATGCCTATCGAATTCGATACACGCGGTACGCAGACGACCTCACGTTTTCCGGCCCTGGTCTTTCGATTCCCGCGTTGAACGAATTCATTCCGCTCACAAAGAAGATCATCCGTGAAGAACGTTTCTCGATGAATCGTCGGAAGCTGAAAGTGATTCGCAACTCTCAACGTCAAACCGTGACGGGAGTCGTAGTCAACGAGAAACCGAACGTCTCGCGGAAAGAGTTCGATCAGGTGAAAGCGATTTTGTACAATTGCATCAAACATGGCCCGCAATCACAGAATCGTGCAGAGATCGTAAACTTTGCGGAACACCTTCGCGGACGGATCGCACATATCTCTCAGTTGAACCCACGGCGGGGAGCGAAACTTATGCGAATGTACAGCCAGATCGGCTGGTGATCAGACTCGGCGGAGAACTTTGCACCATCGACGACGGAATCGTTCGCGGCAAATCGTCGCTTGCTGAAAGGCTCACCAGTTTGAGGCAGATGATCGGAAAGGACTCGCGGCCACAGCATGACTGTCAGTGACAACCCCTTCGAAACTCCGTCACCACGAGGAATTCGACTCGTGCAGGCGACGCTGCGAGTGACGTTGGCGTTGCAATGCTGGGGATACGCTGCCCAAAGAATTCATCATCACTCGGATTATGTACTGACAAACCTTCTTGCTCAGGCAAAAAACTGGGATGTCGATCGAATTCAACAAGTGAACGACGTCACTGCCTACGTCCTCATCGTCAGCGGATTGCTGATTCTCGTTCGACCGATTTGGCTTGTTCTGCTTCCGCTCGCAGGTTGGCAGACCGGAATGGCTGTCGCTGCCGTCGTGACGGGAACCGGTGCAGTTTCCGCTCTCGAACCAGCCATCCAGGCTGTCCGCTACATATTACCGACCGCGTTGCTTCTGGTGGACTTCTGGCCTCCGAAAGTGAAACCGGGACTGGCTGTCTGCCTGTCATCAATCGGGTTACTCCGTTTTGCAATTGCAGCGACGTTCATCGGACAGGGACTGCTTGCGCTCTATGAATTTCAACGGGGTGGAAACCTCGTCGACCTGATCAGCCTCACAGCCCAGAACTTCTTCGGAAGAGAGCTAGCGAGTGAACAGGCCCAGAACTTATTGGCAATCGTGGGCGCGGTTGATGTTGCGATCGCGGTTGCGCTGTTAAGTTCGAGGAACCGGCTGGTCGCCCTATTCGCAGTTCTTTGGGGACTGGCGACGGCGTTCAGCCACACCGTTGCATTCGGGATTGACGGTTATCCCGCAACACTCGTCCGAGCAGCGGACGTCGGCGCCGTTCTCACCGTGCTGATCTTCTGGATTGTGGCCGTCGAAGAACAAGCTGCACGGATTCTGCCAGAGGTCGAAGACGAAGACCTCCCGTGAGTGAAGGTTCGTTTTCCAACCGGGATGCTCTCCTGCGTCGGACTGTTGGATTGAGCTGACGGCTCAACTATGCTGAAGCGATCGTTGATACGTCTTTCACTCTCCAACTCTCCCTGTTCCTAGGAACTGTACATGTCAGTACCTCGCTGCCTTGGCTTACTCTCCCTGCTGCTTTTCGCGTTTCCAGTTCAAGCCTGGTCCGCCCCGCCGAATGTTGTTCTGATCATTTCTGATGACCAGGCGTGGGGAGACTACGGCTTCATGGGTCATGAAGCGATTCAAACTCCTCATCTGGACAAACTCGCCCGAGAGTCACGCACCTTTACTCGTGGCTATGTGCCTGACAGCTTGTGTCGACCGTCTCTGGTGACAATTGTCACGGGACGTTATCCGCATGAACACGGTGTCGTCGGCAACGATCCGCCTCCTCCAGCGGAACTTGCAGGCGAATCAAAGCGAACGATCACTGCCGATCCTCGTTATCTGCCAATTCGAAATCAGTACATCGAACACATTGATGACGAGACCACACTCGCTGATTACCTTCACGAGAATCTTGGGTACACATCTCACCAGTCCGGAAAATGGTGGGAAGGTCATTTCTCACGCGGTGGATTCACACAGGGGATGACCCACGGAGACCGAACCAAAGGGGGACGGCATGGCGATCTGGGACTGAAGATTGGCCGCGAAGGGATGGAGCCGGTCCTGAATTACATCGACGAAGCTGTCGATAGTGAGACTCCTTTTTTCGTCTATTACGCTCCGTTTCTGCCCCACACACCACACAATCCTCCGAAGCGATTGCTCGACAAATACACCGACAAAACGCCTCATCTGCCGGTTGCCAAGTACTGGGCGATGTGCGAATGGTTCGACGAGACGTGCGGAGAACTCTTGAATCATCTCGAAGAGAAAAAAGTCGCTGACAACACGATCGTGCTGTACGTGACCGACAACGGCTGGATCAATGAAACCGAACGAAGCGCCTACGCTCCTCGCTCAAAACGGTCTCAGTACGAAGGCGGGATCAGAACCCCGATCATGATTCGCTGGAGAGACAAAGTCACTCCGAAGATGGACACCACTCACCTCGCCAGCTCAATCGATCTCGTTCCGACCGTTCTCTCAGCTGTCGGGATCGATGTTCCAAAGTCGCTCGACGGAATTGACCTTCTGGATGAAAAGGCTGTCGAAGAACGCGATGCAATCTTCGGCGAAATCCTCGAACATGACATCCGCCACATGACCGATCCGGTGGCCAGCCTTCGCTATCGATGGATTATTGAAGGGGACTGGAAGCTGATCGTTCCACACAAACCGGTTGAGACAGACGGAAAGACAGAACTCTTCAACCTCGCTGATGACCCGCACGAAGAACACAATCTGGCCAAAGACAATCCCGAGCTGGTGAAACGTCTTCGTCGGCGAATTAATCGCTGGTGGAAAGTGAATTCGCAGGCTGCTGCAACTCAGGGATCGTAAACTTCACCGGCAAGCTGAGCAGAGATCGCATCGCAACCGACCATTTTTTCCAGCGACTCAATCGAACGCGTTCGGAGAAAACGTCGTAGTTGCGGTGTTCGATCTCGTGAAGCAACTCGCTGTAGGTTCCGAAGAATCCCTGCAGAATGCGTCGTCCGTCTGGAGAAACACATTCCAGAAGCGGAAGAGCCTTGCGGTAATAGCTCCAAGCCCGTTCAACTTCAAATTCCATGAGTTGTTTGAAGGAACGATTCTGCGCCTGCTGGACTAAATCGTCTGGCGTATAGTCAAACTGTTCCAGATCTTCGATTGGAAGATAAAGCCGACCACGTTCGGAGTCTTCGGAGAGGTCGCGAAGAATGTTAGTGAGCTGAAACGCCGTCCCGCAATCGATGGCAAACTGTTCAGCATCTTGACCGCTGTATCCCCAAATCCCGATACAGCACAGCCCGACCGCCCCGGCAACCTGATAACAATAGTGCTCCAGTTCGTCGAATGTTTGAAAACGTCGCGGAACAAGGTCCGATTCCACTCCGTCGATCACGTCGAGAAATCGCTCCAAGGGGATTTGTTTTCGTGCAGCGACATCTGTGAGAGCAGAAAGAATCGGTTCACTCGAGGTGCCTGTTTCGAACGCCTCGTGAACTTGAGCTCTCCATTCTTGCAGCTTTTGACGACGGAGATCTAATTCGAGAGTTTCGTCGTCACCAATGTTATCGGTGACGCGCATGAACGAGTAGAGCACACACATTTCTCGAAACATTGGCCGCGGCAGAGAGAGGAACGCGCAGTAGAAATTGCTTCCGCTGTTGCGGGCCAAACGTTCACAGTGCCGATAGGCTGTTTCGAGTTGGTTCGAATTCAAATGGATGAACAATTCTGTGCGGCGTGCGGGAATCACTCCGACTCAATATAGCCAAGCGACTTCAAGAACTCGTCCATCCCAGCGACGGTCTTCTCATAGTTTTCACCGTTTCCTCGGCCTTGATTGAAGAATCCGTGCGGTTCGCCTTCGAAGAGCATCAGCTCACTGCGACTCCCAACCTCTTCCATTGCCTGCTGAAACGCTTTCGCTGTGGAAACGGGAATCAATTTGTCTTCTGTCCCGAGAAAAACGATCGCTGGCGGCATGCCTGTTCGAATGTTGTGCAGGGGAGAAATTTCCAGGTAACGGTCTTTAACGCGTTCGTATCCATAGCCGTCCGGACCGTTGTCGTAGACGGGATTGAACAACACCAACGCGTTCGGAACACAACTGACCGATGTGTCTTCACCAGGTTCATTGAGTTCAGGAACAGTCGCCACTGCCGCAGCAACATGTCCCCCGGCAGACCCGCCACCGGCGGCGATTCGGTCGGGATCGATGTTTAGCTCTTCAGCGTGCGACCGCACCCATCGCATGGCCGATTTGCCGTCCTGGACACATTGAAACGGTGTCGATTGATTTCGACTCTTCACCCGATAGTCCGCAGATATGGCGACCACTCCCTGGTCAGCCAGATGGCGGCATTGTGTATAAAACTGCGACGGGGAACCGCCGTTCCACCCACCGCCAAAGAAAAAGACGATCGCTGGTCGCGGATCATCTGACGGTGCAGGCTCAAAGATGTGGAGTGACAACTCGACGTCGTCTACAGTCTTGTAAACCTGTTGGCGATCAGGTTCCGGTTTCTGATTCGTTTCAGAATCCTGCGCCGAAACGACGCTACTGAATGTCGCCAGGATGGCGAGAAGAAAGAGTCGGTACTTCATGATTGATGCCGCTCGAATTTGCAGTTTTCTCAAAGAACAAAAAGGGATCATATGTCCCCAGACCGACCCTTGGAAGGCAGTCGACAAACTGGAGCGACACGTGTCGTGGTTCATTCGAATCTTGTTCACCACGATTGTTGTCAGGAGTTCTGAAGCCCCTCTGCGACATCGGTTCGATAAGCAGTTAACCCGGGCAGAATTCCAATCAGCGTTGCCATGACAATCAAGATTGGAATCACGATGAATTCCGTTGTCGTGAAAGCACGTGGATCGATCAACAAGCCGCTTCGAGCTTCGATGATGGGTGCCGCAACGAAAACGATGGCGTGACCGAGAATCAGCCCGCCGATTCCTCCAATGAGACACAGCAGAAGTGACTCTACGAGGATCAGCGAAAAGACCGTTTGCCGACGTGCACCCAGTGCTCGCATGACCGCGATTTCACGGCGTCGATCGGACATCGAATTGTAAATGCTCACAAAGATGCCGATGCCGGAAACGATGATGATCAGGGCTGTCAGATAGAGAAGCGCGAGGCGAATATTGCCGACGAGGTTGCGCATCAACCGCGCCATAACCTGCACCGTATTCGCACCCTGAGCCTGAAAACCATCTTTCAACATCGTTTGCATCGACATTGTGGCATTTGCTCGCTGTAACTCATTTCCCTTCATCACGAGGAGGATGCTGGTCACCTCTTTCTGAATGTCCGGGAGCGGACCATGATCGTGATGTGCATGCTCTTCGGGGGATTCGTTTTCGTGCTTCAGAATCTCCTCAATTTCACTCTTATGCTTTTGAATGACTTCATCTTCTGTTTCACCGAAGAACTTCGCTTCACGTTCGATGGCTTCCCGGACCGGTTTGCTGTGATCCGACATCTGGAAGAACCCATCGATGTGCACGAAAACCGTGCGATCGTTGGGTGTTCCCGTCGGAGCGAGAACTCCGCGGACGGTAAACTCTTCGTCATGAACGTGATCATCCTGCCCAGCATGAATCATCTTGAACTTGGTCCCGGCAGACCATCCGTTGCGTTGGGCAACTTGCGACCCGACTACCGCATCCCATGTTCCACGCAGGCCATGTTCTTCATTTCCGATGCGAAACTTCTTCCCAGGAGCATATTCCAGCAGTAAGAACTGAGGAGTCGTCCCGACGATCGGAAAATCGCCGACTTCCGTCGTGTCGCCCAAATTCATTGGGATTGCATGTTCAACCGTTTTGTAATCCTTCAGCTCTTCGTAAAACCTCCACGGGAGATTCTCAATCGGGCGATCCATGCGATAAATCGTGCTCAACACGAGTTGCAGATCGCTCCCTTTGGGGCCGACGACCAGATCGTAGCCGCTTCCAGATTCCTGAAACATTTCCGTGATGACATTGTTGAGGATCAACACTGCCACCATCAACGCGACTCCCAGTGCAACGCTGAGGGCTGTGAGAAAAGACGGAACCCAACGCTGTTTCAGGCTCTTCAGTGCGATGGTGATGAGATTCATGCTGTCACCTCAATCTGATTGAAATTGCTGAGTTGTTCGATTCGATCGAACTGGCTCGACACCTCTTCCGAGTGAGTGACTAACATCAACGTGACTTTCTTTTCCTCACAAGTTTCACGGATGAGATCCAAAATCAGTTTCTGATTGGCGACATCGACACTTGCAGTCGGTTCGTCGGCCAACATCAGTCGAGGTCGGCTCGCCAAGGCCCGGGCAACCGAGACGCGTTGCTGTTCGCCCACCGACAATTGCATCGGACGGTGATGCATTCGATCTTTCAGGCCAACGCGTTCCATCAACTCGACGGCATGGGCCCGACTCTGCTTGCCCGCGAAAGCCATCCCAAGCAAGACATTCTCCAGTGCGGAGAACGCCGGCAGTAGGTGAAATGTTTGAAAGACGATTCCGATCCGCTCAGCACGGAAGCGGTCTCGGGCTGGTTCGGAGAGTTCCGTCACATTCACTCCACCGACGATGACTGATCCCGAATCAGGTCGTGTAATGCCAGAGATTATGTTCAGCAGCGTCGTCTTCCCTCCCCCGCTGCGACCGACGAGTGCAACCTGCTCACCTTCTGCCAGTTGGAAATGAGGAACGTTGATCACCGGAAGCAGGCCGCCTCCCGGTTCGCGATAGCTCTTCTTCAGATTCACGATTTCCAGCGACATGAGATCGAATCTTCCTAATTGCGTGAGCCAGGTTTCATGCTGCGATCGATGATTCTGTCGAACGCGCAAAACGGTTCCCGTGTGAGTGTAACGGATTGTATGGACCGATTCCTGATGGGAACAGTAATCAATCGCACGATCTCCGGAAGTCAGTGCACCTGTCTTAAACGAGTGAATAACTACGCCCAACACAGCTAATTTCGCTGAATGCTCTGACAGCCCGCGTTACGGAAGCGTGTACTCTTCCTGATGCTCGATCACCTTCATCGTTTTCCACTTTCCCTGAAGAAAACGGACGAGAAAGCCAATTCCCAGAACGATGATAAAAACTGTCGCGGCGATCCAGCACGAATACAAACTCTGACTGGTTTGAACGATCCACAGCGTCGGAAGGACCATCAGCAGCCAGCTCATCGTGACCGTATAGATCATTGAGAAACGCGTCTCACCGGCGCCGCGAATGGCTGAGCCAAACACAATCGCCATGGCATCGAAGAGTGTGTAGACCGCGACGAACCGCAGCAATTGAATCACGATCGGTTCAATTTCGGCGAACATGTCGCGTTCCTGACTATGCATGAATGGAGACAAGATCGTTTCCGGGATGGTCAGATAAATGCCTGCAAAGCCAATCATGTACAGGCCGGAAATCGCCATCGCGCCCCAGACGGTTCTCGTCGCGAGTTCGGGCCGCTGCTCGCCGACGCGACGCCCAACCAGAGTCAACACTGCCGTCCCCATCCCAAGCATCGGCACGAACGCGAGAGAGTTCAGCGTGAAAGCCAGATTGGTCGCTGCCTGTTCGAGTGTGCCGAGTCGACCAACCAGTGCTAAAAAAGCTGTGAATGCTCCGACATCGAGCACCATTTGGATGCCGTTCGGAAACCCGTAGAACAGCATTCGTCGTAAGAGAGGGGGATCGAAGCCGAACGTTTCGCCGAACGGATACGATTCTCGCCTGGCTGTCCGAATGAGCAGAACAGAGAAAACGACCACAGCTACGACCTGAGCGATGACCGTTCCCACTGCTGCTCCTCGAATTCCGAGTGCCGGAAATCCCGCAACTCCGAATATCAACAGGTAGTCGAGAACTCCGTTAAGAATCGAAGTCCCGACGTTCACATACATGACAGCGAGCGTCTCTTTCCGGGCTGCGAAGAATGACGAGAGGACGGTCGCAGCAAGCATTGGAAGAGCGGATGGGGCGACATAGCAGAAGTATTCCACTTCGAGAACCTGCACCCTCGACTCGTGCTCCATGAACGCAAACACTTCTTTCGAGAAGATCACAAACGGCAGAATGAATGCCGCGCCCAAGGTCGCGACCAGAAGTCCCTGCCAGATCGAAGAAGCGACTCGATCCTTTCGTTGCGCCCCTTCGTACTGAGCGACGAAAGCATTTGTATATCCAGCAATCCCCAGCGGGAGACTGAGAGACGTCCACAGCATCATCGAAGCGGGCATGGAGGCAGCGAGTGCATCGATATCGAGAACTGCCAGAAAAGCACGATCGACCGCATTCATCAACGACAGCGAACCTGCGCTGATGATGAGAGGAAATGCAACGTAAAGTAGCTCCCGCAGAGACCCTGCAGGCGCGGCAGCACCGTCACTATTCACGGTCTCTGTGTCCATAACATCGCGAAGTGCTGAATCATTGGACCCAGACACTGTTCATTGAATATCAGCGTGACGTTGATCGTCTCGGGAAAACTGAAGCAATTGCACTGTGAGTGCAAAACACTTGCTAACAATACCCGATGTCACTTCACCAAGGACTCTGCAAATGCCTCGTTATTGAACCCGACGTACAAGGTCTTGCCCTTGCGGACAATCGGCGATCTCAAATTTCCAGTGGGACCGAGCAAGTGCTTCTTCAGCAGCTCCTCGTCCGCACCTTTCGTTTTAAATTCGACGACCGACTTGCCGCGAGCCGCGATCACTTTCGAGACGGTCTCGACGAGTTCAAAAGCTGCTTCGGGACCGCGTCGTTCCTTGTTGGCGCTCGACGTTTCTTTCGGAACGATGGAATGCTCTTCGAGGAAGGCATCCATCTTCTTGCACGTTGTGCAGCCCGAACGACGGTAGTACCAGTCAACTTTGCTCGCCATAGCTTGGTCCAGTCCTGAGTTGCGGCGATTCCTCTCGAGAGAGCGACTTGCTCTCTTCATTTTCTCCTGCATCAGGAGGGCATCGCCAATTCTGACTCACTTCTTTGATATGGCCGAAATGATTGTTCGGTGAGTCGAAATCTGCAACAGTCAGGCAGTGAACTCACGAAAATTTGTTCGACAGGAACGCCTCGAATGGCCCGACCACCGGCACATGATTCCACAGTCCCGGAGATCCTCGCTGCGGCACACCACCCCCGGCACATCCGCAATCGACTTAGCCTTCAGAAGAACCCTTCCTATCTCAAAGACTTCATCTATGGAGCCATCGACGGTGCGGTGACCACATTCGCAGTCGTTTCAGGTGTCGCCGGCGCCGGACTGACCTCAAGCATTGTCTTGATTCTGGGCGTCGCCAATCTCATTGGAGACGGATTCAGCATGGCGGCCGGAAATTTCCTCGGCACTCAAGCAGAACTCGAACAGATGTCCAAACTTCGGCAGATGGAACAGCAACACATCAACGAAGTGCCGGATGGAGAGCGTGAAGAGATTCGCCAGATTTTCCGCGAGAAGGGATTCGAAGGAGAACTGCTCGACCGCGTCGTCGAAGTCATTACTGCGGATGACCATCGATGGATTGAGACCATGCTTCAAGAAGAACACGGAGTCTCTCTGACTCCTACATCTCCCTGGCGAGCGGCCACGACAACGTTTGTCGCTTTTCTTTTTGTGGGTGCAATCCCGCTGATCCCATTCGTGTTCTCGTTTGGAGGCAGCAACCTCATCGAAACGCCATTTCTGGCAAGCACCGTACTGACAGGGTTGGCGTTTTTCTCCGTCGGCGCATTCAAGTCGTGGTTCGTCGAACAGCACTGGTTGCGAGCGGGACTGGAAACGTTGCTCGTAGGAGGGCTAGCAGCAGGGTTGGCTTACCTCTGCGGACTGGCACTCGGAGGTTTGAAGTGACCGATTGTTGAGACAATTGTTAGTGGTTCAGTTCAACTCGGTCGATCGAGGTGACAAAGTACATCGGCTTCCCGAGTGGATCTTTCATGACTGGATCGACTTCACCGGAAACCTGTACGATCTCGCCCTCTTGAAGATTCTCCAAAGCTGGGCTCTTTGCGAGAGACAAATGGCCTGAAAACGGATCGCCCTGATCGGGACTTTCGGAGTATGTCACACCCCAGATACCAGTCGGCTTGTCGAGACTGGCGACTCCGCGAATCCAGCGAAACTTCTGTTCGTGATCGAAAACTCCCAGCTCGCCATCAGGTACTTTTTGAGCATTGAATTCCAACGGAAGCGCTTGCGGAGCACTGCCTCCACCTGACTGACTGGGTGCTGGTTGAGCGAAGGGATCGTTCAAAATCGCTCCTCGCTGCGGTGATGCCTGAACGGGCGGAATAAACTGAGGAGCATCCGCCGGAAAGCTGTTGATCTCAACCGCGTTCGACATCGGGTCGACATGAACAGGAGCACTGTTGCTTGAAGAGCGACTAACTTCTGGAGCAGGGTTGTACGGTGGAAAGTCGGTGTTGCCGAAGGCTGCGTTGCTCTCGCGAAGCGGCATCTGCACCGGTTGCATCTGGTCAACCTGTGAATGATTGGCCGGTGAAATCGGAGACTGGCTGTCCTGAAACTCGTACGTCGACGAACCCGAACTGTTCGGGTAGAAATTCGTTCCGCTCGAATTGTACTGGCCAGGCACGGGAACCTGATCGTTCGACCCGGAGTTATAAGGCGGAGCATCGGTTCCGTTGTTCGGGATGGGCTGCAAGCCTCCCGATCCTTCGTAAGTCGATCCCCCTTGTGGGACAACCAATCCGGGCGAAACGGTTCCATTCGGAACGGTCATTCCGGGCTGATATCCTGGATAACCTCCCTGATACTGCCCCCCAGGGTATGCTCCGCCGTATGGGCTGGGAGAATATCCGCCGTAGTAAGGGTTTGGACCGTAAACGCATCCCGTGAGCATTGTCAAAGTGAGACATGCAAACAGGAACGCGGAACGTATGAACAAGACCGATCGCATCATCCTTAACCTCGGTCGTGGAGGGAAAGAGAGAACAGAATTCGTCGTCAGTGGAATTCTCGTCAGTGAGGGGAGTCAATGAAGGGAGAAGTCGGGGTAACGAGCGAACCAATGGTTCCAGAGACCTCATTCCAACAAGGCCATCTGAATCAGATTCGGCCAATCCTGCCGAACTTCCAGCGAGGTTGTAACCGGACTGCTCGTTTGATGTCCAGATCGTTTTCCACGGAAAACATGCCGTCATTTGTATTTTTTGAGGATTTCAAGAGCCTTTTTCGGTCGAGACACCCACCTGACGCCCCTTGACGGTGAGTGAGAAATTTTGAGAGAACGCCGCCTCCCCTCCTTACGCTGGGCGTTCGCCCGAATGAAAACTCCCTTTTCACTCCACAATCCGCTCCGTCGCAGCACTCAGTCTCCACCGACTGGAATCTGCAAAACGATTGGGATCGAACATGACGTTCCGCCCGTATTCGACCGTCCTCATTCTGCTCGCACTCTCCATTTGTGCACCGGGATGTACGAATCTTCTCGCTCGTCGCGCTATCGTCAGCTTTGCAGAGAGCCTGCAGTCCGACGATCTCGAGCAAATTCGAGCCACAACCTCGGATCAGTTCGCGTCCAAAGCTCTGCGTAAACCAGAAGCGGTCAGCGACCTGAAGATGATGCGTGTTCCGAAAGGGGACGTCGAAATCATCAGCATGGAAGAAGTGGATGAGTCGACGAAGAAAGCGACCGTTCAGGTCGGAACAAAAGAACAGCATAAGATTGTCGACTTTCAACTTAAGCTCGATCCTGAGACCAGCAAGTGGGTCGTCGACGATGTTGTGATCGGTCAGCTTGATGATCGCGGCAAAGAGATCCGCCGATCGGTCACCGAGCAAATGGACCTTCTCTTGTCATGTCGCGAATTCATGGCTGATTGGCACGAGGGGTCACGTGAAGTCAAACTCAGCCACTGTACGGAAGACCTTCGCGCAGAACTCGATAAGCTTCCGACCACCTGGTTCAACAAGCTGACAGCAGACATTGTCGGAACCGACCGCAGAAGCTCCTTCCGACCAGATGCACGACTCAACGGCGACCGCGCTGTCGTTCGAGTTCCGCACACCGACGGAAGCCTCTTCATCGAATTCCACTCTGTCGACGGAAAATGGAAAGCTCAGAACCTTGCTGTCGAACCAAAGGACGAAGACTCCACCGGTGTTCGATCTCTCGTGAAGCTGGCAGCATCACTGAATCAAACCGCCGGGTTCCTCACAGCTTTCGCTTCGGGAGACTCGGTTGAAATCGAAGACTACTCATCGCCGAACTTTTACTCGCGATGTCTCATGTCCGGCGACTTCCAAAGAATTCCACTTCCTCTCGAAGAAGTCATCACTGCAGAATACGAATCCAAACAGTTCCAGGATCACAGCGAACTGCTTTTGGAATCAGCCAACGCCACGTACATGATTACCCTTCGTCACATTGACGTGACCGAGAAGGGAACCACAAAAACGCGAACCGAAACTCGCGTCGACGAGCTGACGATCTTCGAAGAAGACGGAAAGAGCGTGAAGAAGGTCTCTGCGATTCTGCTTTCGAACTCGGTCGTCAATCTCTTCGTCGAAGCGTTGCTTGATCGCGACTTGAAACAACTCCGACAGCTTTCGAGTAACGACTTCAACAATCGAGTCTGGAAGCGAGAAGCTGCCCGTCACTTTGTGATTCTGCCATACCCCGCAATTGATCCTGGTGACCCAAAAGTCTTTGCGACAGCGTATCGCGGTGACGTGACTGAGATCTCAGTCGAACAGGGATCAATGCCCATGACCTTCGTCCTGCGTCTCAGCGACGACATGATGGTTATCGATGACGTCATCATTCCCGATCATCGCTATCGTCCATCGCTAAAAGCGAATCTGGAACTGATGCTTCCCATCTACGAGTTCGCATCCGCGGTTCAGCAACGTGATGTCGATCGTCTGATCGAACACTCGGGAAGCAGCCTCGATCAGATCGTCTGGAAACAATTGAACTTCGTGCCTGACGTGTCACAACAACTCGTGCGACCACTGATGAGTGAAGTGGTTCGCATCCGCGTCGAAGAAGACTGGACAACCGTCCACACGAGCGATGGCGTCACGAACGCAGAGATTCGACTCGTCGCTGAAGGACAGTACTACCGCATCCATGACATCGTCGTCTCCGGCGAGAAGGATGATTCGCGACAGATGGCCTTCCTCGGAACGCTGCGATCAATGATCTCGGAAGGAATTCTGCTTCCAAACGGAGCGAAACCACGATCGATTATGCACGCCAACGTGCCGAAGGCAACGCCTGTTCAAGCGATTCAACAGACGAGCTTCGAACCGATCGAGCGAGAAGTTTACGAACAGTAACGTTCGCCACGCGAACTGGCTGTCCACCGATGTTGACAGCCATCTCGAACTTTCGCGGATCGCCGAACAAATAGGAGGATTAGAGGGGTTACGAACTTCGAGTTCATACCCCGAGTTGATTGCAATCCGAAAAGACCTTTGACGGTCTGTTTGTAAGAGTCGTATAGTCAAGATAGGTCCATACGGGATTCCCGTGAGATGGCCTGTTCTAAACAACAGCAGCGACTCCCTGCCTCAACAGTCTTCTCAGATTCGCAATCACATGTCTTCCGACTCCCAGAACCCTAAACCCCGCATCAGCGGCTGGATCAATTCTGATCTAGAATCTCTGGGAAAGTATGACATCACCCGATGCCTCGGCGTCGGAGGTATGGGAACCGTTTTCCTCGCCACGGATCGAGAACTGAACCGAACGGTCGCGCTCAAAGTCTTGTCGAAAGAACGGGCTGAGAACGCGATCCTCGTTCGCCGGTTTAAGTCCGAAGGACAAGCTGCGGCTCTCTTATCTCACCCCAATATGGTGGGTGTCTACGAAGCTGGCGAAGCAGATGGTTTTTTCTATCTCGCACTTGAATACGTGGACGGAATCGACGTCCACAACCTGCTTCGCAAGCGACTTGTCATCCCGGTCAAGCGTAGCCTGGAAATTGTGAAGCAAGTTGCTGCCGCTCTTCAGGTCGCCCACGAAAAGCGACTCGTCCATCGCGACATCAAACCGGCAAACATCATGATTGCCCGCGATGGAACGGTGAAACTGACCGACCTCGGCCTCGCCCGCTCACTCGACAATACTCTCGACACATCGATCACGCGTGACGGAACAACGGTCGGGACAATCGATTACATGTCCCCCGAACAGGCTGCAGATAGTAAGAAGACCGACATTCGCAGCGATCTCTATTCGCTGGGCTGTACGTGGTATCACATGCTGACCGGGCACGCTCCGTTTCCGAACGGAGACTTGACCAACAAACTAGCCGCGCATGCTAAAGCTCCTCCTCCCGACCCGCGCGATGAAAATCCTGAAGTCCCGGAAGCTGTCGTTGCTGTCATTCATCGATTGATGGCCAAACAGCCCGGCGAACGTTATCAAACTCCCAAACAACTTCTCGACGACCTGAACAGCACGACGCTGCTCATGTCACAGGACTCCGAGAATCTTCTCGCGGTCCTGATGGAAGATGATTTCGAAGGTGACGACGAGTCCGGATCGTTTGTCGTCCAGGCTGAGGACCAAGCGGAACTGCTGAAGCGAAAACCAACGCAAACGCCCTCGCCAACAACTGTTCAGCGAGTTCGCAAAGAACGCCCCGAATCAACCGAACCGGACGGGTCTGACTCAGTCGCGATTCCAGTCCCCGATTCCGAAGAAATTCGCCCGCCCGCGCGTCGATCGAACGAGCAGTCGAAGTCAAAACGGTCCGACTCAAAACCGAAGACTCCTTCGCGATCTCGACCTTCGTCATCAAGCCAGAAGACGACACCGAAAACAGCACCCGAAAAGAAGTCGTCTCGTACGAAACCGACAGCGAAAGAGACTCAACCGGGAACCAGGAACTCTCATCCACGGCAGAAGTCAAAGAGTTCCAGGCCATCGCCCAAACCGAAAACAAAAGTACTGCCACCCAGAAAGACACCGCTAACCGATACTCCTGATCAAGAGCCCCAGAAGAGTTCGAAGAAAACCAAAGTGGCCATTAACTGGGTACAGATTGGTGCCATCGCAGGCGGCGTGCTGGCACTTTTGATTTTGATCTTCATCATCGTCAAGTCACTCGACAACACCGGAGAGGTTCCGCAAACCAATCCGTATGGGGATAACTACGAATCCCCACTGCCGCCTAAAAATGGCTCGGCATCATCTCCGTCGGATTCTGAACCGCCGGAGTTAACTTCCGTCGAGACTAAAGCTCCTTCGGAAACCGAACCAGCTTCCGAGTTGGACAACGACGACGTTCCAACCATCTTAGCCGAAACGGAAGAGTCCAAGCCCCGAAGATTTCTCCCGGAGTGGATGAACCCTAATTGGAAAGTGCCGACATTGAACCGTCAGGCGACAGTCTCTGTTCGTCCTGGTGCACACGTGACCGCAGAGTCTGCCCCGAGCCTGAACAAGGCATTGCAAAACCTTTCTCGATCAATGACGACGATCGACGTCTCTTCAGTCCGACGGGAAACTTTACGACCTCAACAAGTCACCGTTCCGCAAACACTTCAAATCACATCCAGTCGTGAGCCTCCCATCTTCGTCATCCATAAGGATTCAGAATCGAATCCCGAACATGCGACAAAGAGTTGGATCCAGTTTTCAGAAGGCGCCGTGCAGATACACGGCGCCCATTTTTTTGTCTGCAACTCGGATGCATCGACTCCACTGTCCCTCTTCGAACTCGAAGGCTGTGAACTCACATTTACCGAGTGTCGCTTCACGATTGTTGGTGACGGATCAGTTCAACTGGTGGCCGCTTCTTCAAAAGCCAAACGTCTCAACAAAGTCGTCTTCGAAAATTGCATGGTCAGCGGGGAGCAAGTCAGTGCGACCGGTTCGATTCAATCTGCCCTCAGCTTCAGTGCCCGGAATTCGGTCTTCCTCAGTGAGTCAGGATCCATGTGGTCTTCTGCTGCCAATGGCTCCACGAATTCTACGCCTGATCTCACAGTCGTTCTCTCGAATTGTCTGGCTGCCACGGGAGGAACACTGTTTGATCTGACCGGAGTCAAAGAAGCTGCCAATCAGCCCTCGTTTGCAATTCGTATCGGAGTTGAACGTTCTCGGCTGGAAAACCTCGGCCCGAGCTCAGCCACGCTTCTCGACGTCAAAAACTGGTCCGGTCCATCAACGTGGGACATCGCAGAACTCAATCAAAATGGCATCGACTTCTTTGTCACCAATTCCGTCTTGGGAGACTTGAATCTCAAGAGTTCTTCGAATTCTGCATCGAGTCAGCAGGCAACACCCATCGGCTGGGACGAGATCAATGCTCCGCAGATCATCAATGAGGACGTCAGCGCATCGAACACAGCCTGCCTGCACGACGTATCGTTGGAATCGGTGACGATTTCAGAATTGGTTCAATGCGGATTGTGTTCCAACACTCAATCCGATCCGCGGAATCCAACAATCGGACCGTTTGCGGGCAAGATTCCAGTTCTTGCTTCCGAAGCGGTCGACAGAGAACTTGCCATCCTTCGCATGGCAGCTCTTGCTTCGAAAGCATCCGACCCGAATACGAAGACTGTGACGTTTGACCTCAATGGGAACCGCAAGTTACAGGGCTTCCTCGACAGCGGCGATTGCCCAAATGGTTCAACGGTTCTGCTGAGTGGATCAGGCTTGATTCAGGTCCCGCCGATCGCGCTCATCAACAGACAACTGACGCTTCAGTTTCAATCGACCTCCGGAACTCCCCTGCAATTGGAGCCCGCGCCGGGTGACAACTCGGAACCGATGTTCCACATTCACGGAGGGCTGATCTCAATTGTGGAGGGAGTTTTTTCGATCCCTCGAACTCGCGGAACGGAAGTTTCAGCACAGTTTGCGATGCTCTCAAATGGAGCGAAACTGGAAATCGTCCGGACGCACCTTCAGACCAGAATGCAGTCGAACACCTCCATACCCACGATCATCATCACTGACGACTCGGAGAGCCTCAACCAGTCTTCACCAGCCCTGACGATCCGCGATTCGATGATATCTGGCTCCGGGCCGATCGTTGAAACACGGGGAAACAGCACTCCGATCGCTGTACGAAACTCCATCCTATTCAGTGCGAGCGATCTGTTCGAACTCGGCTCAACTTCAACTCCAGCAGACTTGTTGATCGATCAGTGCACCTTGAGTGCGGCGCGTGCCTTGGTTCGAGTTCCAACTGAGGATTCGACGCAACGGTGGACTGTATTGATGACTGACTGCATCGTTGCGCCTCCAATTTCGCCGGCGACTGAACGTGCCCTCCTCGCAGGGACATCGCAAACAGAACTCAAGGATCAGTTGAACTGGTACGAACTGCGAACAGCCCATGCCACGGTTCCAAGAACTCTTATCGAAGCGACTCCTCCGCTGACCGGGAAGCTCGACACCGAATGGGCGAAGTTCTGGAGCTCGCAAAATGTGATCGACGTTATTGAAGGTCCCCAAGCTGTGCTGTTCCGAGAAGTCAGTCCATCGGAAACGAAACTGAGCCCTGCAAGTTTTCACCTGATGCCCGACAGCCTCGCTGCCCGATGGGGTGAGGATGGAACAGCAATCGGTGCTTCCGCCGATTCAGTTGGGCCGCCAAAGCCTGTTTCTGAAACGAAACCTGAGCGCAAAGGGCCAGAGCCGGTCACGCTTCCGCCAGCTCGGTTTTAAACGAGAGAATGTTGAGTTGCTGACTTTGTTGCTGAGCAACGAGTCCTTGCCGTCGCTCGTGACGTGGTCCCAATCCGAGCAGGTAAGTCGTAGTTCAATCGACTCGTTTGAGCATCAGGAGACGGAATTCGATGGCTTCATCTCCAGGAATTTCCAGTGCTTTCAGAACGAGTTGACCAGCACCCTTCTTGAGGCTGATTGTCCCTATTGAAACCGGATGGAAATCTTTCACGTACGATTCTTGCCGCTCCACTCGATCTTCTTCAGCTCCGACGAGAGGAGGATCGTTGGGGGTTTCGATGCATGCTGCGATGCTTGAGTCGCCGCACGAAAGTTCCATCACGCAGCCAACGTCGTCAGCTTTGCATGTGTAATAGAGGTCGACCTCAAACGCTCCATCTTCGACGACTTCGACATCCCACTGAATGGTATCGTCCGTGCTGACCCAGTTAGTGAAGTAGGAGCAATTCGGAAAGCGATTGGATCGTTGGATCTTCCCATGAGCGACGCCATCGCGGGCTGGAATTTGAGTTGCGATGAAGTCCGGATGACCGACGAGAAACGGACGGTCGTCCTGATCGTAGCCTTCGAGAACTGTCTTCTTCCACTGCTTCACTTGAGCTTTCAACTCTTTTGCGATCTCCGGATGATCAGCGACGACGTTCTTTTTCTGACCAGGATCTGACTGCATATCAAAGAGCTGTCCTTCATGGTCCAATCGGAAACGCTGTGTACGAGCACTGACTCGATTTCGCCAATGCGAGAAAATCGTTCGGTCCGGCCACGACGTTTCTTCTCCCGTCAGCAACGGACTCAGGCTAATTCCGTCGAGAGCCGCTGGGTGATCCTGAAGATCGATGCCACACATATCAGCCAGTGTCGGAAGCAGATCGATCGCGCCGCCAATTTCCGTGATCATCTCACCAGCTGGAATTTTGGCAGGCCAGCGCACCAGACATGGCGATCGAACTCCTCCTTCATCAGTGGACCCTTTGCGACCTTTCATCCCGCCGTTCCAGCGGTTTCCATTCGGTCCGTTATCACAGAAGTAGATGAAAATTGTGTTGTCTGCGAGATCTCGCTCATCAAGCTTCGCCAGAAGTCGGCCGACATTGTCATCGATATTCTCACACATCGCCAACGCAGCTCGTGTGTGACCGATGTCTTCTTTCTCGGGATTGTCGCTGCGCATTTCGAGTTCTTGATCGCGATGACGATCCCAGTACTTCTGAGGAACCTGCATCGGAGAGTGAGGGGTATTGTATGGCAGATAAATGAAAAACGGTTCGTCCTGATGCTCATCGATAAAGTTCATCGCCTGCGTTGTGAAGTCATCAACAGTAAACCCATTCCCCTGAACCAGTTCTCCGTTGCGCTCCAGCATCCAATCGAAGTAGTGCCCCCAGTGCCCGGAACAGAATCCGTAGAACTCGTCAAATCCCCGTCCGTTGGGATGGTACGGATACTGCATTCCGTTGTGCCACTTCCCATATGCAGCAGTGTGATAACCTGCTTCCTGAAAAACGTCTGCAATCGTTTTCTCGTCGAGATTCATCCGCTCCCCGCCGGCGGAAGTGCTGTACACTCCACTTCGCGGGTGATATCGACCTGTCAGAAATTCCGCCCGGGTCGGAGAGCAAACCGGACAGACATAAAAGCGATCAAACTTCGCTCCATCAGCTGCCAGTGAATCGATGTTTGGAGTCTTCAGATTTGTATTTCCATTGAGGCTTAAATCTCCCCATCCCTGATCGTCCGTCAGAATGACAACAACATTCGGGTGAGAATTCGTTGAGGAATCCGCCTGTGTTGTTGAGGTTGTGAGTGAATCACAAAACAGAAGTTTGAGCACACAGAGAGACGCGATGCACAACTGTCGCCAATGGGATTCAGACATAACGCGAACGCTTTCGGTGAATAGAGGAGCGAGAGCAAACTCAAAACTGCAATTCGGATCGGATGCAAAGCCATTCATCAACGACTTCGAAAATCCCCATGAAGTTCGTGGACTCCATTCTGTTCGAGTCGAGATAAAGGGTCAATCGGCCACTATAGTTCAAACTGCGAATTCGATATCGTGCTGAAGATGACACAGACAAACTCTCCATCCTCAAGAACCTCTCAAACGTGGGTTGCGATTCAGCGGAATCCGAAGTCCGGTTCTGGACGTCAGGTTCGGGAAATCAAAGAACTCATCTCTGAACTCCGAAACCGTGGAATCCGGCCGAGACTTTTCTCGCGGAGAAACGAACTCGATACAGCTGTCGCCAGTTGTTCAGCACAGCAGCCTCTTTGTGGAATTGTCGCAGCTGGGGGCGATGGCACGCTGCTTGATCTGATCAATCGGCACCCGAAGATTCCGATCGCGGTGTTGCCGCTTGGCACAGAGAATCTTTGCGCGAAGTACCTCGGAATTCCGAGAAGCGGTTCTGCAGTCGCGAAAATGGTTGCTGAAGGACATACGTCGCAATTTGATATCGGGAGTCTCATCTCAATACCGACCAATGACCAGCAAGGCGAGAGTGCTCAGGTTTCTTCGGAGACGGAAGTCACTCAACGATTCATCGTGATGGCGAGTATCGGATTCGATGCTGCGGTGATTCACCATATGCACGCTCATCGCCAAGGGAACATACATCGCCTCAGCTATCTGAATCCCATCGCACAGGTTCTGAAGAGTTACAGCTATCCGGAGCTGCGAGTGTATGTCGACGACGATCCTGTTCCAGTTGTCGGACGAAATGTGATCGTTGCGAATCTTCCGTCCTACGCACTTGGACTCCGCGTGGCATCGAATGCGGAAGGGAACGACGGACTTCTCGATGTGCGCGTTCTCCAGCAGGGTTCACTGTTGGGGATGTTTCGATACCTGGCGCTGATTTACTATCGACGTCACGAACGGGTGAAAGATGTGATTTCACGGCAAGGGTCACAAATCCGAATCGAGAGCGATCAGCCCAGCCCGATTCAGATCGATGGAGATCCCGCCGGGATGACGCCAGCGACAATCACAATTGAAAAAAGAGCCGGGGAACTCTTTGTCCCCGACTCTTTCAAAAACTCAGCTCTCAATACTTAATGACGAAAGCACTCGGACGCACCAGAGAGAGAATGACTTCACTCTCCTTCTAGCGTTCGGAATTGCTTCTTCCAGTTGTCGTCCTTTTCAGACATATCGCTCTCGTCACCGTAGTCTTCGATCAGCCCAGTCAGTTGACCTTTCAGATTCTCGATCACTTCGGCGTATTGAGGATTCTCGTATTCATTGAGCAATTCGTCGGGATCTTTTTCGAGGTCGTAGAACTCCCATTCTCCGAACTGATAGAAGTGGATCAGCTTGTAGCGCTCGGTGCGAATTCCATTGTGTTTGGCGACCATGTGAACGCTGGGATACTCGTGATAGTGATAGTAAATCGCTTCACGCCAGTCGTCAGGAGTTTCGCCTTTCAGCAGTGGGACCAGTGATCGCCCCTGCATGTCGTCCGGAATTTCTGCACCGGCCATGTCGAGAAACGTCTCTGCATAGTCGAGGTTTTGAACGAGGTCGGTATTGATCGTTCCGGGAGGAGTGACATGCGGCCACTTCACAATCAATGGCATTTTGAGGGATTCTTCGTACATCCAACGTTTGTCATACCATCCGTGATCACCCAGATAGAAACCTTGGTCAGATGAATAGATGACAACGGTGTTGTCCGCCAAACCTGCCTCTTCAAGGTAAGCCATCAACTGCCCAACGCTGTCATCCACGCCGCGAATACATCGCAGATAGTTGCGGATGTAGCGATGGTACTTCCATCGCACGAGTTCTTTTCCGTCGAGGTTGAGCTTCTTCAGCTCGTTGTTCTTGCGGTCGAAAACAGCGTTCCAGGCTTCAAGCTGTTCGGGAGTCATCTTCTGAAGATTGCGGAAGCCAGAACGGTCGGTGGATTTGCCTTTTTCAGGATCCCAACCGTGCAGTGGTGGACCGAAACAATCGAAGACGATGTTGAGATGTCCGTCGATCTCCATTTCCTGAAAACGTGCTGGGCTGGCATTATCTTCCCAGTTGTCGAACAACGTGGCAGGCTCCGGGATATCGACGTCATCGTAGAGTTCGAGATATCGAAGAGGCGGCATCCATGTACGGTGCGGTGCTTTGTGCTGGCACATCAACATGAACGGCTTGTCTTTGTCGCGATCGTTTTCGAGCCAGTTCAGAGCCATGTCTGTCACAAGATCGGTGCAGTAGCCCTCGACGACTTCTCGTCCTTCTTCTGAAATGAAGACCGGGTTGTAGTAATCTCCCTGCCCCGGCAACACTTTCCAAAAGTCGAATCCTTGAGGATCTGTTCCAAGGTGCCACTTCCCAATCATGGCTGTCGAGTAACCGACTTTTTGAAGGAGTTTCGGGAAGGTCTGCTGATCCCCATTGAAGCGGTCGGAGTTTTCACGAAATCCGTTGATGTGGCTGTGCTTGCCGGTCTGAATGACCGCCCGACTCGGACCACAAATGGAGTTCGTGCAGAAGCTGTTCTCGAAGACCATTCCTTCTGACGCCAGTCGATCGATATTGGGTGTCGGATTGACGTCCTTCAGCCATCCATCGTAAGCACCAATCGCATGAGGTGCGTGATCGTCTGTAAAGATAAACAGAATGTTCGGTCGATCGGCAGATTCGGTCCGTCCACAGAGAACGAACACCAGCATGACCAGCGGCGCGACGCGTTTCATGATGAGACTCTATTAACTGATATGTGAGTGACAGAATGCGTGAAGTTTCCCTCATCGAACTCAGTCTATTGAAATGTCTGTGACAACAACTCGATTTCTCGTTCGGCGTATCGTTTGTGAAAACTTCGAAGTATCGATGTACCCCGAAGGTTAATGACTCTCAGCCTCTTCACTGGCTGGAGCGACATAAAAGTCTTTCGCTAGCCACTTCGAGACAAGTTCTAATTCTTGCTGAGTCATCTGATCGGCGAAGCCAGGCATCGCGTTGTTTCCGTACTCTCCAGCGTAGTGTGCTTGAGGATCGGCCACCATTTGCAGAATCCACTCTGTTCCTCCGTACCCGGTCAGCACTGGCTGCAAGTCTTCGGAGAGTGCTTCGTCCGCAAGAATCCATCGATCAGAGAGACCAGACGGGTCGACAACAAGCGGATGCATGCTGTGACAGTCGACACAGGCATCGACTGATCCATTTGTAAGTTCGCCAGTGGTGAAGATTTCCATTCCACGAAGGACGACATCGCTCCCGGGAGAGAGAGCGTCCGGTCGCTGACTTTGAGTGTAGAGGAACTCGACGAGTGCTACGTAGTCGTCGGCGTTTTCCGATGCAGTCAGTGTTTCCGCATTGGAGTCCGACCAATCTTTCATGGAGCCTTCGAGGATTGCCTCCGCTGCTTCTCCTCGATCGCCTTCGATATTCGCCAAAGCTGCAAAGTGACCACCGAAGTCGGTCAGTACGGAGCGAATCCAGTCGCGTGATCCAAAGTCAATCTGGTCGCGGTTATTCGGATCGGCAAGTCCGGGTGCTTGCGGTGCTTCCGCGAAGTCGTCAAATCGTGACTCAGGCTGATGACAGCTCAAACAATACTGTTCAAAGATCTTCGGACCTTGAGTAAGGGGATCGTTGGCGAGAAGCAGCGCCGCCCCCGATGGTGGAATTCCAGTCTTGGATTCCGCCAGTGCCACAGTTCTGGCTCCGTCTCGATGAGCCTCATCGACCGCTTGTCGAAAGTCGCGTCCCTCTGGGGTGTCTGCGTACCAGTCTTCGTAATATGCCATTCCGGTCAGGACGCCAGCGATTCCCAACATGGACCACAAGTAGGCCACGTTAAATTTGTGTCCCCACTTGAAGTACGCAGTGATCGGCATCAGTGCCAGAACCGCAAACAGGGCTCCGGGAATGACAATCGCTCCGAGTGCTTCGCCGAGATGAGTCGCTTCACCCCACTGACTAACAAACTCGAACTGAAGAAACTTGAACAGGAACAGGTAATACCATTCAGGACGAGCGGCTGAGTAGGCTTCAGCCGGGTTGGCGGGGGCGGTCAGTTCGGCTCCGTGCCAGTACAACGTCGCTCCCATAATGGCAGCCAGGACTGCAAGGCACGCGACACCGTCTTTCAAGATTTGATCCGGCCAGAATACGCCGTCTTCTTCGCCCTCGTGCTTAATTGCGTGCAGGGCATGTCTTCGGAAAACGTAAATATGCAATCCGAGGAACATCACCAGCATGGCCGGAAGAACTCCCGCATGCAGCGCGAAGAACCGCGTCAGTGTATGATTTCCATAACTTGGACCACCTTGCACGAGCTGTTGAATCCACGGTCCGACAAATGGGGCCGATCCCATGATCTCCGTGGCTACTCGTGTCGCGTAATACCCTTTTTGATCCCAGGGGAGGAGGTATCCCGTCAGGCCGAGAAACATGACGATCTGCATCAGCACCAGCCCGAGCCAGAAATTGACTTCACGCGGGGCTCGATAAGCTCCGTCGATCACAACCTGCATCAGATGGAGGATCAACAAGATCATCATCGCCTGGGCAGCGAAGTGATGAATGCCTCGCACAACCCAACCAAAGACCATTTGATGCTGGATGAAGTAGACACTCTCCCAGGCAGTCGTCGCGCCGGGGCTGTAAGCCATCCAGAGGCAGAAGCCAGTGATCACCTGAATGAAGAAGGTGAAGGTCAACGTGCTTCCCCAGACGTAGCGCCATTTCGCGCCACCGGGGATCGGCTCGTTGAGCGCCTCGTGCATTAGGTCACGATATCCGGTTCGATGATCCAGCCAATCCAACAGACGATTCATTGTCTTACCCAAGCTTCGAGATTGTTCGTCATTGTCAAACAGTGAGGAGAATCAAACCGGAATTTTCTCAGCGGTTCCCGCTCGGAAATTCTCGAACTTGACCCAAATCTCGTTGTCGTTTCGCACCTCGACGTTGAGTGTATCCAATCCGCGAGGAGGAATTTCGTTGCTTCGTTCCCCATCGAGATTGAACGAACTGTCATGACACGGGCAAATGAACGCATTCGCGTCGGTCTTATAATTCACTGTGCAACCAAGGTGAGGACAACTCGCGTTGAAGGCTGTGACACTTCGGTCTTCGTCCATCTTCAAGTAGACCGCTCCGATCGCTGTCTCGGCGTAGGTCGTCCATGCATCTTGCTTCGCGCCGGTCACTTTGTAGCTTCGCGGTGGACCGCCCGGTAAGAGACTGTTTGTGGAGCCGATGAACGTGAATCCATCCGAGTCCTCATCCGAGCTTTTCTTCTTGAGGAGCGGATTGAGAAAGAAGCCTCCGCCAAAAACCAGCGGGACGGCTGTAATCACTCCACCGACAAGAACAGCGGCAAACTTCACGAGGAAGTTTCGTCGAGGAGGATTGGCCTGCTCAGTTGCATCGGGACTGTGTGTCTCTGTCATCTCGTTTGACCTTCATGATCTCGAACCGAGGCGAAAATCATAGGGAGTTCAGCGTGAATTGTCAGCGAAACTGGTCACCGAGAGTCCTTCTCAACATCGAGTTCATGGAATCTTGGCGAGACGCGTCGGCTGAGCGTTCTGGCTCAGTCAGCATCGCTGCGGGGAGGGTAACACGTTGGGAAATAAATCAGGTAGGGCTGGGGGCCTGCTGAAAGGACTCGGAAAAGGCCTTCAATAAGGTTTCGCGAGCAGTTTCCAGTGGACCGGGGAGCATCGTGCCTGCAGCTTTCTGATGGCCTCCGCCGCCGAATTGCTCGGCAATGACGGCTACATCCATGTCGGAACGGCTTCTCAAACTCGCTTTAATTCGACCATCGAGTTGCTGGACGAGCATGAAGCCCGCCTCCACTCCTTCGACCGTCAGGCACGTGTTGACCATTCCATCAGTATCCGCAGGATGAGCTTTAGTCTCTGAAAAGTCCTTACGAAGTGCAAACGTGTGCGCGAGGCGACCGTCGAATTCGACTTCCACCCGATTGAGCATGATGGCTTTCAACTTCAGCTGCGCGAGAGAAGATCGTTCGTAAAGCTCCCTGTATAAGTCATTCGGCTGGACACCGGAATCGATCAATCTGCCAGCTGCGCGATAGGTCCGACCATCCGCATTCGAAAATCGGTACCAGCCGGTGTCCGTGGCAATCGCTGCGAAGAGAGCGTCCGCCTGATGGCCTCGAGGAGGCTGTCCCATGAATTCGGCGAACTCAGAAACGAGAACTCCGGTGGCAGCCGCTGAAGAATCCTTGAACTCGACAGCTCCGAGATCGTCTGAGCTGACGTGATGGTCAATGATCACTTTCTTTGCAGGTGTTTTTTCGAGCACCTTGCCGACATCGCCCAATTGCACCCAGGCGCTGGTATCAAGAACAACATGAACATCGGTATCACAAACCGATTCCGCGGTCACATTCTGACCGATTTTGACAATTCGCTGATCAGGATCCAAAAACGAAAGATGATTTGGAGTCGCAGAAGGATTCACAATTCTGACGTCTTTACCGAGTTGCAGAAGTAATTCAGCGAAGCCAATCTCTGAACCAATCGCGTCGGCGTCAGGACGCACGTGACTGGTGAGGACAAACCGTTGATGGGTTGAGATGATGTCGGCAAGCGCTTGCCAATCGATGGGCATAAAGATTCCTTGGAGCAGTTGTGTTTTCACAGAAAATTCGTGATCGTGGCAAGCCGCACATACTGTATTGTGAGCGAACGTTCAGTTCCATTCAACTTGGGGTGATCGATGCCAAATGATGTCATTCTGACCGACGAAGAGATCGAAAAAGCACTTTCTGAGCTTCCTGGATGGGAAGTTCGCGACAACTGGCTCCGGCGAAAATACAAAACCCCGGGCTGGCCCCACACTCTCATGCTGGCCAATACGATCAGCTACATTGCCGAAGCTGCGCATCACCATCCGGATCTGGAACTCGGATACGCGCAGGTGATTTTCAAGATTCAGACTCACCGAGTGAAAGCCATCACGGAGAGCGATGTGGCGCTCGCCAGGAAAGTCCACGAGGTCGTCACCTGGCTGCCGGGCGACGACTCTCCTCTCGACGGATATCCCAAAAGCTGGATCAAGTGACCAGCGGTTTCTCACCTCAAACGTTTGTCTGGACTTCCGATCACTGCATAGAGCATGCATGACCGCTTCTAGAAAGTACTCACATGTGGAGACCGTGGAAGTCGCGAACCAAAGACGCTGAAGCAGACTACGAAAAAGCTCGCGAGCAACTTCTGGAGCGTGCTCCCATTCCCGTCCTTTGGCTGTTCGGAAAAACGGGAAGCGGAAAATCTTCGGTCGTGCGGTATCTCACCGAATCGGACGACATCGAAATCGGTCCCGGTTTCCGACCGCAGACCAAATTCTCTTCGATGTATTCCTTCCCAGACGAAGATGATCCCATTCTCAAGTTTCTCGACACACGAGGCATTGGAGAAGCTGAGTACGACCCTGACGAAGACATTGTCGCCTTCGACAAAGTGGCCCATCTGATGATCGTGACCATCCGCGCGATGGATCATGCTGTCGACGATGTCTTTCGGTCACTCTCGACCATCCGCGATGCTGTTCCCGATCGACCTGTGCTTCTCGTTTTAACAGCTCTTCACGATGCTTACCCCGGCGAACAACACCCTGAAGTCGACCCGTTCAGCGATGATCGAGCGCCTCTCCCGAACGATTTGAACCCCGAGTTAAAACGTTCCCTCGAATTGCATTACAAGCGTTTCGATGGTCTCTTCGACCGGGCTGTTCCGATCGATCTGACTCCTCCACATGAAGGATTCCATGAACCGAACTTTGGAGGAGAGCGGCTCAAGAAAGCGATACTCGATTCGCTTCCGGCTGCGTATCGCCAGAATCTTCTGCAGATGAGCGAACTCCTTGAACCGGTCACGACACTCGCCAAAGAAAAGACCATGCCCACGATCCTGGGCAGCAGCAGCCTCGCCGCAACAGCTGCGGCGGTTCCTTTTCCGTGGGTCGACATCCCCGTTGTTCTTGGAATCCAAACTCATCTCGTCTACAAGCTGGCGAGCATGCACAACATTCCCATCGACGCTGCCACGATCGCTCAAGTTTCCGGAGTCATGGGAGGACGCGTTGCGGTCACAATGGGTATTCGAGCGGGCTTAAAATTCATTCCCTGGGTTGGAATGGCTGCAAATTCCGCAGCTGCGTTTGCGTTTACCTTTGCAACTGGAATGGCCTGGAACTGGTACTTCACAAGCGTCGCACAAGGCCATGTACCCAAGGAGTCGGAGCTTAAAGAAGTCTTCCAAAGCCAACTCAAACGCGCTGCACATGTCTGGCGAACTTCGCAAGCTGAGTGAACCAAACTTCGGCTATTGCTCGAATCGATGGATCATATCCTCGCAACTGAATCGCTGATAAATTGCCTAACTGAATTACTTCACGTTCAACCGTGTTTCAAAGATGGGAGTCATGAATGAATCGCCTCGCACTCATTCTCGTGGTCGCACTGATGCATCTGTGCTGGATGCCCCTAACTGATGCCGCCGCACCCGAGCAGCAACCGAACGTGGTTCTGATCCTCGTTGACGATCTGGGATGGATGGACCTGTCGTGCCAGGGAAGCGACTACTTTCGCACTCCGAACATTGACGCACTCGCCAACGATGGAATCCGCTTCACTGATGCCTACGCTGCCTGTGCCGTCTGCAGCCCGACCAGATCGGCAATCATGACTGGACGATACCCAGCCAGAGTTGGCGTTACCGATTGGATTCGAGCACGTTTTCAGCGCGGGGGAATCGGAACTCCATCAGAAAACCCTACGGAGTTTGTCGGTGGTCCAAAACAAAAATTGCTCTGCCCTCCCAATCCGTACTGGATGGAACATGAAGAGGTCACCATCGCAGAACTTCTCGCTCCGCTTGGATACGCTTCCTGCCATGTCGGGAAATGGCACTTAGGTGACCCGGAGTGGTATCCAACTCACCAAGGATTTGACGTAAACGTTGCAGGTTGTGATCTCGGCCAACCACCTTCTTACTTCGATCCGTACACCCATGAACGTTATCACTTCGATGGTCAACTCGAACCTCGCAAAGAGGGCGAATTCCTAACGCATCGCGAAGCCGATGAAGCTGCCGAGTTTATTCGCGAACACAAGGATGAGCCGTTCTTTCTGAACTATTGCCCCTACGCCGTTCACACACCGATCCAGGCAATCGAAGAGGTCGCGAAGACTTATGAGCGAGAAGGCAAATCAGCAGTCAACGCCAAGTACGCAGCTCTCGTTGAAAGCGTGGACGATGCGGTTGGAACGATCGTTGGCGAACTCGAAAAACTCGGCCTAACAGATCGAACACTCGTCATTTTCACTTCGGACAACGGCGGACTCATTGGCCCGACCAACAATGCCCCGCTCCGCTCCGGCAAGGGATACGCTTACGAAGGCGGAATCCGCGTTCCTCTGATTATGAAGTGGCCCGGTGTCATTCCGGCTCAAACGACTTCTGACGAACCTGTCATGAGCATCGATTTGCTGCCCACCATCGCAGCTGCAACAGGTGCCACCCTTCCCAGCGACCGCACCATCGATGGTGAGTCCCTGCTGTCGCTCGTTCAATCGGGAGGAGAAGAGGGTCTCGAAGAGAGAGTGTTGACGTGGCACTTCCCGCACTATCGTCACGCTCCTGGACCTTATTCTATCATTCGATCAGGCGACTGGAAGTTGATTCGCTGGGATGAAGGTCCTGTCGAACTCTACAATCTCGACGAAGATCTCGGAGAAACGAAAAATCTGTCCGACAAACTCCCCGAGCTTCGCGTAGAACTTAACGCCAAGCTTGATGCCGAATTGAAAGCTCAAGGAGCCAAGATTCCCGTTCCCAATCCGAATTACCGTTAGTTCGCCTTCTCTAGCAGTGAAGGCCGCCGTCGATCAGTGAACGGAGCTGCCCGGTGCACCGTGTTCCGAAGATCCTGAAGTCCACAATTTCGCGCGAAGCAACTCGATTTGACTTCATGATCATTCGATGCGCAATCGTGCTGACTTCGTTCCTGATCCTCCCACTGTTTTTACCCCTCGCAACGCAGCCGTTCACCGCTGGACGAATCCTACTTGCGGTCTTCCTGGTCTTAAGTCTTGTGTTCCTGACTCTCCTCGGAGGAAGACTTATTCGAGACGTCCCCAATGAATCCGCGACAGGCATGCTGAGTCTGCTCGCTCTCACTGGGACCAGTGCTGGGGAATGGACGCTCGTCAAGCTGGTCCATCAATGGAGTGGCTTTCTCTCGGTCTGGATTGTCCGCATTCCGATTCTGATTTTGCTCTTCACCTTCGGGGGAGTTCGATGGCCTGATCTGGTGACAATCGAGCTTCTCTTCATCGCTCTGTTTGCGATGGTCTCGACATGGTCCATGTCACAGTCACTTTTTGCTGACGGTCAAAAAACTGCCGGCTTGGCCGGACTGAATATCATCACTGCGATCGACATGCTTCTCGTCGGTCCAAGGCTGGTCAACTTGTTCCTGCCTCTGATCGGATTCAGTTTCCCGACTTCCGTTTCAAATGTCGCGGACTATCTCTCAGAGCACTCGCTGTTCATGCGAATCAAGTCATTCGGATTCGGAGGAGGGTTTGGTCCGAGCATCTGGCTGAATGTCTGCATCTATCTTGGCGTGGCTGTCTGGTCGTTGCTCTCATACAGTCAACGTCTCTTCACGCGGATCGGAGAAACTCCTGAGTCGAGGCCTGCGACGCGCGAAGAAAAGAAGGCCGAGAAGGCGGAGCAAACGAAACTCCCGCGATGCTGGGACGACGCACTTGCCTGGCAAAGTTATGCCTTCTATTCCGGAGGGGATTCGAGTCTCCTTGGCCGGTCGGTTCTATATGGACTGGCATTCGTGTGCGTTTTGGTCTCCATGTCCATCTCCTGGCTTCAAGGTCTGGCAGTCCTGATCCTGCTGGTCAGCATCGCTTCGTTTATCAACGTGATGAACGTTCCTTCACAGTGCCTCGACAAAGAAGTGAAAGCACAAACGCTGCAGGCACTCACCTTGACGCCCCATACCGGCACAGAGATTTATCAAGGCTGGCATCGAGGAGCGATAAAGTTGATGATCCCGGACGTTACATACGCGATCGCAGTCATATTCTCGCTGTATTTCGTTCACCACTACCTTGCTCTGGCAGCGTTCACACTTTGCGCCGCAGCGATGATGAGCGGTCCATTCTTGATGGTCTCGCATCTCGTTCCGATGACGAAGAAAGGAATCGGAACGAGTCTGGTGGTTGTTTCGCTATTGCTCACCATCTTAAGTCTGGGAGCAGCGGCGAGCATCCAATTTCATCCAGCTGCGTTTCCATTTGTTGCTCTCCCGATCTTGTGGGTCTTCAACAAATTTCTGTTTCACGTTTACCTGGAAAAATGGTTCACCACGAAAGTCGATTCAGACGCCTGAACCTTACGCCTCAGCAGCGACCGGAAGCGGGTCCAGCCTTACAGCACAGTATTTGAACTCTGGAATTCGACCATAAGGGTCGAGCACATCATTCGTCAGAATGTTGGCCGAAGCTTCGCGGAAGTGAAACGGAATAAAGATCGTTCCTTCTTCAACGCTGTTCTGAGCACGCGCTTGCAGGACAATCTCCCCGCGTCGAGACGACACGCGCACCTGTTCACCATCTTGAAGCCCATGACGTTTCATGTCTTCAGGATGAATCACAGCGAACGCTTCCGGTTCGATGGTATCCAGCGGAAGGCTGCGACGAGTCATACTTCCTGTGTGCCAGTGCTGCAACACTCGACCGGTCGTCAACACAAGTGGATATTCTTCATCGGGAAGTTCTTTCGCAGGCTCGTATCCGCAGGCCACAAATCGCCCACGACTGCTCTTCGTCGGAAACCCGTCCCCAAACAGAATTTGAATACCGTCCGCCATTTCCGGATCAGGACAAGGCCACAGCTTTCCGCTCTCCGACAAGTTGTCGTGACGCAAAGTTTTGTAACTCTCGGTCAGACTGGCAAACTCTTCAAACACCTCAGAGACATCCCGATATTCCATCGGCAATCCCATGCGTCGGGAAAGCTCACAGATGATCTTCCAATCCTGTCGCGATTCTCCGGGAGGATCGAGCACTTGTGCTCCAAGCTGAACACGTCGATCGGTGTTTGTGTAGGTCCCGGTTTTCTCAAAGAAGGTGCTCGCAGGAAAAACGACGTCTGCAAACTCGGCCGTCTCGGTGAGGAAAATGTCCTGCACAGCGAGAAAGTCGAGATTCGCAAGTGCTCGTCGAACCTTGTTGGCATTGGGGTCCGACAGGAAGGGGTTTTCCCCCAGGATATACATCCCTCGAATTGTCCCGTCGAGCGCCCCTTTCATAATCTCAACGACAGTCAATCCCGGTTTCGGGTCGAGCGGAACACCCCAGGCTTTCTCAAACTTACCCTTAACTTCGGGATCGGAAAGTGACTGATAGTCGGGATAAACAATCGGAATCAGTCCGGCGTCGCTGGCCCCCTGAACGTTGTTTTGTCCACGCAGAGGATGAAGTCCGGAGCCCGGCTTACCAACGTTGCCGGTCATCAAACACAACGAGATCAGGCATCTCGCATTGTCGGTCCCGTGAGTGTGCTGAGAGATTCCCATCCCCCAGAACACCAGCATACTCCCACCTCCACCGGGTGGAGTCGCTTTGCCGATTGTGCGTGCAATGGCTCGAATTTCGTCCGGTGCAATTCCGCAAACCTTGGAAGCTTCCTCAGGGGAATAATTCTCCAGAACAAGCTCTTTGAGAGACTCAAAATCTTCGGTGTGTTCCGCGATGTATTCTTCGTCGATCCACCCTTCACGAATCAAAACATGCATCACTCCGTTGTAAAAGGCGACATCACTTCCGGGGCGGATCTGGGCAAAGTGATCGGCATGTTGCGCGAGTTCGAACTTCCGTACGTCGACGATAATTAACTTCGTGCCGTTCTTCACCGCTTCCTTGATGAACGTGGCAGCGACCGGATGATTGGCAGTGGTGTTCGACCCGGTCACGAGGCAGACATCTGCATTCTGAACGTCTGCAAAAATGTTCGTCACAGCCCCGGAACCAATCGTTTCCATTAATGCTGCGACGGATGAAGCGTGGCAAAGCCGTGTACAGTGATCGACGTTATTCGTCTGAAAGCCTGCCCGAATCAGCTTCTGAAAGAGATAAGCCTCTTCGTTCGAGCACTTCGCGGAACCAAAACCTGCTAAAGCGTTTCGCCCGAACTCGTTCTTGATCGACATAAGCCGAGAAGCGACGAGATCAAGTGCTTCGTCCCAGGTGGCTTCTCGAAAAGCATCGTAAACGTGTTCATCGAGAATGATTCCGCCCGGCTTGCGTCGCTTGCCAGACACCGAGGATTGAACATCCGTCGAAAGTCCCTGCTTGGGATAATAATCCTCTCGACGAATCAACGGAGTTGTTAGCCGATCTGCGTGGTGTGTGTAGTCCCATCCGTAGCGTCCCTTCACACACAGCCGACTGTGATTAACCGGACTCTCTCGACCGTCAGCTTTGACGATTTGATTGCCTTGTTTCTGGTAGGTGATCGCACAACCGACACCGCAATACGGGCAAACACTGTCAACACTGGTAATTGGAAGCTCGACATCAAACGTCGTCTTCTGGTTGACCTTGTGCAAGAGTGCATCCGTCGGGCAAACAGAAGCGCACTCACCGCACGAGACGCACGTGCTTTCGCCCATCGGATTGTTCAGGTCGAACGAAATCTGAGCTGTGAATCCCTTGCCCGTCCTGCCAATCACATCGTTCGACTGAATATCATCACACGCGCGAATGCATCGATCGCATAGAATGCACGCCTGATGGTCGACAGAAATGACCGGCGAACTTTTGTCGACAGCACGCCGCTCAGGTTTTGAATCTGGCCCACAACCATTCTTCTTACTCGAATTCAGAGCTCGCAAACGTTCGAGATTCGAATCGCATACGCCCCCATGATCATCGATCAGGTTGTATTGTTTCCCGAGATCCGTCAGCAGGTTCTGCTTCGGAAAAGTCTGTTCGCTCGGAGCTTCCGACGTCGGATACTCACTTAGTAAAAGCGAGGTCAGCATCTTTCGATGTTTTAGAACACGCGGGCTGGCAGTTTCGACTTCGAGTCCATCGCTGCACTCGCGCATGCAAGACGGAGCAAGCGTCCGGGATTTCGTATCGACCACGCACATTCGACAGACACCGACCGGATCCATTCTCTCCGAATGACACAAAATCGGGATCTCAATCCCATTCTGTTTGGCAGCCTCCCAGATCGTCGTCCCGGGTGGGACCGCGACATCTGTTCCATCGATTGAAAGATGGATTGTCTCTGCCGAGTTTGATTCAGATGGCATTGTTCGGAATCTCCTCCGGGAAATTTTTCAGCATTGACAGCACCGGAGCCAGAGCGACCTGACCGAGACCGCAAATCGATGTTTCCTGAAGTGTTTCATGGAGCTCGCCAAGGAACTCGACGTCCTCCTCGCCCAGCCCTCCTGACTCAAGCAAAGTGACAGCTTGATGAGACCCGATTCGGCAGGGCACACACTTCCCACACGACTCGTTTCGGAAGAACTGGGTCAGGTTTGTCGCGAGAGAATAGAGGTCGCGATCCTCATGAAAGACCATGAGTGCACCGGTCCCCAGCATGCTTCCCGCTTTGCGAACCGCGTCGAAATCAATCGGGGTTTCAAGCTTGTCGGGACCGAGAAACAAAGAACTCGCTCCGCCCGGCAGAAACGCTTTCACATGTTTGTCGTCCGTAACTCCGCCAGCCATTTCAATGACTTCGGAGAAGGTCGTACCCATCGGAACTTCAAAAACTCCGGGAGAACGAACGTCACCCGAAACACACATGAACTTCAAGCCGGAGAAGCCATGAATGCCCTGCTCTTCCCACCACTTGGGACCATTGCGAACGATCGACGGGACTAGTGCGAAGGTTTCCACATTGTTGATGAGTGTCGGCTTGCCCCACAGCCCGTGTTGTCCCGGATAAGGAGGTTTGTTTCTCGGTTCACCGCGTTTGTCTTCGAGTGCTTCCAGCAACGCTGTTTCTTCCCCGAGAATATATCCCCCGGGCGAAACGAACACTTCCAGATCGAAACGTTGACCGGGGCCACGAGCTGATTCACCAAGGATTCCGGACTCGTAGGCCTGCTGAATCGCTGCCTGCAGGTTAGTGGTTTCGGGACCATACTCGTGGCGGATATACACGATGCCCGTTTCCGCTCCAATCGTCATCGCTGCCAGCAACATCCCTTCGATGACCAGATGCGGAACCTGCCGTAATATCTCGCGATCTTTGAATGTCCCGGGCTCGCTTTCGTCCGCATTGCAGATGACATACTTCTCGGGTTCCGCTTCCTTGGAGACGATCTCCCACTTCAAACCGGTTGGAAACCCTGCTCCCCCGCGACCGGTCAGATTGGTCCCTTTCAAAGCTTCAACACACTTCGCCGTTGGATCAGCGTCCGAAGCTCGAAGCTGTTTCGCGACGGAATAGAAATCGTCTAATGACGAATAGGGATCACACTTCCAACCAGTTTTGCTTTCTTGAGAAGCATGGTTCTCGTCCGGCGTCGAATGACCTTCATCAGCGATGAACTCGAGCAAAGACTGCTCTGAAGAATGAAGCGTCAGCGGGGCTGCGGGACGATCATTGATTGCAAATGATGGCGCCGAATCACAGCGTCCCTGACACGAGACCTCTCGAATCTCATAGTTTAACTCGGAATTTTGCAACGTGTCTTCGAGCGAACGAGCACCCGACTGACAGCCGGCAGCTTGGCAGCAAACGTCGCGACAAACATCGATCACCAGTTTCGCAGGGGGAGTCCGACGAAACGC